>JAAYVZ010000022.1 GCA_012516935.1 Holophagae bacterium | reverse complement strand
GCGGCAACCGGTGACATTTACGCCGCCAGCGCTCTCGGGGAGAGCCGCCTCGAGCGTGCCCTCTGCCTTCAGGGCCTCGGCCGCACCGCCGAAGCCCGTGCCGGCCTCGAGGCTGCCGAAGCCCCGCTGACCCGGGCCGCCGCCGCGGGCCTGCTCGCCCTGCTCGGCGTCGAGGCGGCGACCGCGTACCGCACCTACCTGGTCAAGGACTGGCACCACTATCGGCCGGACGCGGCGTTCACGGCGCTCATGGGAACGATCCGCGCCACGCCGGGGGAGGCGGTGCTCGACTGGCCGTTCTGCGTCGCCGGCGGCAACGGTGTGGCGACCAACCAGCTCTGCCGGTACTACGGCCAGCAGTCGGGCATCGCCTGGCTCCAGGCCCACCACGGCAAGAAGGTCGTCGGCAAGTACTTCGGTCGGCTCCACCCGGACCAGGTCCGCCCCTACCTCGACGCCGGCTGGCCGCGGATGTTCGTCCCCGACGACCCCAACGCCTTCAAGGCCCGGCGCCAGCAGCGCGACCTCACTCCGGACGAGTGGGCGTTCCTCGAGCGGTTCGTCGCGCTGGGCGACTTCGCCGGGGTGCTGCTCTACCCAGACCTGCTGCCGCCCGAGACCGTGGCCGGCTTCCGCGCCCGCCTCGGGCCGCCGGCCGCAGCCGCCGCGAGCCCCTACGGACGGCTCGAGTTCATCCCCAAGCCCGACGCGTGGCGCAGCCGCGTGGACGTGTCCGCGGCGCGGGCGCTTGCCTTCCCACCGCCTGCCCGGTGAACAGTGGTCGGCGGTCCGTGATCGGAGGGAGGAAGGAAGGGTGGCGGGCGTGATCAGGGGTAGAGCAGGAACCCCGTGCGGGCCTCGGCGAACGCCGTGCAGTGGGCGCGCCAGGCCTGAAAGAGCTCATCGCGATCGGCGCGCCCCTCGATGACGGCCCGCGCCGCCGCCGAGCCGGTGAGCAAGTCGATCGCCGGTACGTCGGCCACGAACTCATAGGCGTCGGCCCGCCAAGCGAAGCGGTCCGGATGGAGCCGGCGGACCGCGGCGAGCAGATGCACGCCGGTCTCGAGGGGACGCATCGATCGCCGATCCGTGACGTGCCATTGCACCCCACCGCACACCGCCCCGGCGTGCTTGCCGAACTCCGGCCGGAACCGCGTCGCCCGGAAAGCAACGCCTGGCAGCCGTAGATCGTCGAGCGTTCGTGCCAGCGCCTCGCCGTCCAACCACGGCGCACCGACGAGCTCGAACGGCCGTGTCGTGCCGCGCCCCTCGGAAAGGCTCGTGGCCTCGACCAGGCACGCCCCCGGGTAAATGGCGGCCGTGGTGAGCGTCGGCAGGTTCGGCGAGGGGGCGACCCACGGCAGACCCGTCTCGTCCCACCAACGCTCCCGGCTCCAGCCTTCGCACGTCAGCACGGTGAGCGCCAGGTCGGGATGGCGGGAGCCGTGCAGGAGCAACGCCAGCTCGCCGACGGTCAGGCCGTGCCGGACCGGGACGTCGATCTCACCCACGAACGACCGGCACCCCGGTTCCACCGGCCCGCCCTCCAACATCACGCCACCGATGGGGTTGGGACGGTCGAGGACGAGCACCGCAACGCCCGCCTTCGCGCACGCGGCCATCGCATGCGCGAGCGTCGCGGCGTAGGTGTAGTAACGGGTACCGATATCGGGCACGTCGACGACCAGGGCGTCGAGGCCCTCCAGCCACTCGGTGCGCGGCGCCAAGGTGGCGGAAAAGGAGCCGTACAGCGAGCGAACCGGCACCCCGAGCGTCGGCTCCCGCTCGTCCGCCACCGCCTCCATGTCTTGGGCTACGCCCCACAGCCCGTGCTCGGGCGCCAAGAGGAGCACGACCTCTCCCCCGCACTCGCTGAGGGCGCGCCAGGCGGGCACGAGCCCGGCTGTCACCGACGCCTGATTTGCCAAAACCGCGATCCGGCGTCCGGCGATCGACACCGGGTCGGCGACCAGCCGGTCGAGCCCCGTCCTGACCTTATCCACCCTGCCTCGCGCCCCGGCCCTTATGCCGAAAACCGGGCCAGCCAGCACTCCTGGGCGAGGTTGCCGACCAGCCGCGCCAGCGCCAGCAACCCCTCCTCGCGCAGCACCATGTACGGCTGCACGCCGGAGGCCAGCGCCTCCACCCGCACGTCGTCGGTAGCTTCGTCCTCGACCAGCACGCAGCGGGTGTCCAGGTGGGTGCGAGCGTACTCGGCCAAAGCACCGTAGAACTCCGGGACCGCGTGTTTCGACGTCGAGGTCAGCAGGACATCGGGGGCCGGCTCGGGCAGCGAGTCCACGTACTCGACCAGCTCCAGCCACTCGCCCACGAACAGGTAGCGCAAAAAGGCGTGGTCGACTGCGACCCGTGGCCGATACAGCGCCGTCCAGACGATCTCTTCGGCGCGCTGGGCGTCGGGGTCGAAGGCGTAGTGCGCACCCGCCTGCAGGGCGTCCTGCTTTTCGGTCAGGAAGCTGCCGGCGTACAGCACCCGGCCAGCGAACCCGTTGGCCCTGAGCGCGGTCACGGCCTGCACCCGCTCGTGGTGCCGCGCGATCGGTCCCTTGAGAACGAGCGCAACGGCGAACTCGCCGCTGCGCGCGCGGTCCACCAGCTCCCACGGCGAGCCGACCGTCTCGATCACCGCTTCCGGGTGCGCCTGTTGAAGCAGGCGCTGCACCTCGTAGCGATCCACGAGCTCACCTTGAATGACGATCCTGGGGCTCACCTCAGTTCTCTCCGGCAATGAAGCGGTCGTACTCCCGCTCCAGCAGGCCCTGGTGCTTGCCCTCCTCCGCCGCCAGGAACTCGAACATCTTCTTGACTCCGGGATCCCTGACGATGGCAGCGCAACGCAGGTAGAACGCCTGCGCCGTCCGCTCGCGCTCGATCGCCAGCTTGACAGCCTCCTCGGGCCGGGTCTGCTCCGTGACGCCGAAATCGGGCTTGGCGCTCATGTTTCCCCCGGGCCGCATTCTAGCGTAGAAGCAGTCGTTGATTGGCAGTCGTCGGTCGGTGGGTCCCCCGCCCACCCCGGGCCGGTCTTCGACCGACAACCCCCGACGGGTGGGAGGGCGGAGCGGCTACCCGCGGGGCATCGGCAGCAGCGCGCCGCCCGACACGGGCAAGTCGACGCCGGTGAGGTGGCATTGCTCGTCGGCGGTGAGAAAGAACACGGCCGACGCCACGTCCTCCGGCTCCGCGATCCGCTGCAGCGGGATCGAGCCGACGATGCGCTGCAACCGCCCCGGCACGGCAAACGCCGGCTCGGACAACGGCGTGTTGACCCACCCTGGCGATACCAGGTTGACGCGGATCGCAGGTGCCAGCTCCTGGGCCAACGACTGTGTGAGCCCCCACAGCGCCGCCTTGGAGCCTGCGTAGTGGCTGTGGCCCGGTTCCCCACGCTCGCCGGCGGTCGAGCCGATGTAGACGATGCTGCCCTTGACCATCACCTTCGCCGCCTCGCGGCTGAGGTAGTACGACGAAAACGTGTTGGTACGGAACATCTCCTCCAGGACCTGCCGGCTCAGGGTGCGGATCGCTCCGTCGTTCCAGATCCCCGCCGAGTGGACCACGACCTCGGGCCCACCCGCCGCCGCGATGAGGGCGATGCACCCTTCCTCCGTGGCCAGGTCGGCCTGCACCACGCACAGCCGACCGGGATCTGGCACCTCCAGCTTCTCGAGTGGGGCGCGGTTGGTTCTGAACTGCGCCACGACCCGGTCACCCGCGGCCAAAAACCGCTGCACACAGGCGAGGCCGATTCCGCTCGACGCCCCCGTCACCACGACGTTCCTCATCCACCACCTCCGCGCGCCGCGCCCAGCGCCGCGCCGAAAACGGAGAGTACCACCAGCGCCTTGAGCGTCACCCAGCGGCCGGGCTGGCCGGCAGGCTCACCGAACGGCGCCGCGAGCTGCTGTGTCCACCGCCCCTGCCCGTCCTGGCGCGCCAGGACGGCGAGCAGCCCGGCCAGGATCGCCGGTTCCGGCGGCCAGCCGAGGCGCGCCAGCGGTACCAGCGCCTCCAGCAGGTCTGCCCGGTCCAGGCACGGATGGGCAAAAGAGAACCAGCCGCGCGGTGCCGAGCCATGCAGGAACAGCTCCCGCTCGACCAGAACGCTGCCCGCCCGAGCCGCCAGCGGGGCGAGACGGGCCCGTTCGGACGGCACATGCTCCGACACCAGACGCAGCACTGCCACTGGGGTGACGACACAGCCCCCGCCGTGATCGTGACGCGCCTCGCCACAGCGCCACCCCGGCCCCGGTAGGCTCGCCACCCAGGCGATGGCTTCCCGCACGCGGGGGTGGTGAGCGTACCCCAGGCGCACCAACGATGCGCAAAGCTGGGCCGAGAAGCACGGCGAGGGCTCGGTCTTCCTCGTGGTGGCGAACCCTCCCGACCGCGGATGGAGGATCTCGAGCAGCGCTTCGACGCCGCGCGCGACCCGTGGGTCCTCGGGATCGGCACCGAGCGGCGCCAGCGCCATGATCCGCCAGGCAGCGCCGCCCCAGCGTGCGGCGTACGAGGTCGGCGATCCCCAGGTGCCGAACTCCGACTGCCCGATGAGAACCGCCGCCGCGGCGCCATGCTCGCGAGCCGCCAGGCGCGCCCGAGCAACGGCCGGGGCATCGGCCGGCTGGCCCAACACCCCCTGGAGCGCACGCCAGGCCACGCCGGGCTCGTGATCGGAGAGGAGAAACGGCAGCGGGTCACCCTTGAGGTGTCGCCACCACGGCTCGGGCCGCGCGCTCACATTCGGCGGCGCCGTTGTGCCCGCGTCGCCTGGATCTGTTGGACCGCGCCGTTGATCCGGGCCAGCTTGCGGTTCTTGGTCTGGATAGCCGCAACGTCCTCGAGGGGAATGACGGTTCCGCGCAGGTCGCGGAGGATCCTTTCGAGCTCGAACAGCAACTGATCCATCTCCGGATCGGTGAGGCGCTTGAGCTGTACCGCGGTAACCAGCGTGTAGCCGTCCGCCACCTGACCCGCCATTGCCACGGCCGAACCACCCATGAACGGGCTCATGTGTCCCTCCCCGGCCTGGAACCAGCACAACTCTAGCCCACAACGGGCCACCGGTCGAGGGTGAGTGGTAGGCTGACGGCCGGAGGATGCGATGACCGAGCACCTGGACCTGCTGCGGCTCGATGAGCTTCTTTCGGAGGACGAGAAGACGGTGCGCGACATGGTCGGGCGGTGGGTGGACGAGCGCGTGCTGCCGGGGATCGAGCAATGGGCGTACGAGGGCCGTTTCCCCCGCGAGCTCATCCCCGAGATGGCCGAGCTCGGGCTGTTCGGAGCGTCGTACAGCGACTACGGGCTCCCCGGCGTGTCGTCGGTTGCCTACGGCCTGGTGTTGCAGGAGCTCGAGCGCGGCGATTCGGGGCTGCGCTCGTTCGTCTCCGTGCAGTCGGCGCTGGTGATGTACCCGATCCTGCGGTTTGGCTCGTCCGAGCAGAAAGATCGTTGGATACCCGCGCTCGCCGAGGGGCGCGCCATCGGTTGTTTCGGCCTCACCGAGCCGGACTTCGGCTCCAACCCAGCCGGCATGCGCACCCGCGCCCGCCGCCGCGGTGAGGGCTGGGTGCTGTCCGGCGAGAAGGCCTGGATCACCAACGGCAACCTGGCCGACCTCGCGGTGGTGTGGGCCAAGGACGACGAGGGCGAGGTGCGCGGCTTTTTGGTCGAACGTGGAACTCCAGGTTTCTCGGTCGTCGAGCACAAGGGCAAGTACTCGCTCCGGGCCTCCGTCACCTCACAGCTCGTGCTCGAGGACGTGGAGCTGCCGGACGCGGCAAGGCTGCCGGCGGCGCACGGCCTCAAAGCCCCGCTGGCCTGCCTCACGCAGGCCCGCTACGGGATCGCCTGGGGCACCCTCGGCGCCGCCATGGCCGTATTTCGCACCGCCCTCGACTACGCCAGGATCCGGGTGCAGTTCGGTGGCAAGCCGATCGCCGCCCACCAGATGGTCCAGGAAAAGCTGGTCTGGATGGCGAACGAGATCACGAAGGCGCAGCTCGTGGTCTGGCGCCTCGGCCGTCTAAAAGACGAGGGCACGCTCACCCACGTCCAGGTCAGCTTGGGCAAACGCAACTCGTGCTGGATGGCGCGTGAGTGTGCGAGGCTCGCGCGCGAGATCCTGGGCGCCAACGGGATCGTCAACGAGTACCCCGTCATGCGACACCTCATGAACCTCGAGTCGGTGTTCACCTACGAGGGCACGCACGACATCCACACGCTGGTGCTGGGCAAGCACCTCACCGGCTTCGGAGCTTTCGAACCCGGCCCGGAGTAGTCCCCCGGGCCAGAGGTCGGGCTGTGGCTGCTACGATGCGGCACATGGCACAGCCACCACCGGGCGAGCTGCCGTGCGGGTTCCGGATCGGCCGCTACACGGTCGTCGACCCGCTCGGACGAGGGGCGATGGCGTGGACCTACCGCGCCACCGGGCCCGACGGTCGGCTGGTGGCGCTCAAGGTTCCGTATCGGCGTTGCCTCACCGACCCGACGTTCGTCGTCCGCTTCCTCCAAGAAGGCGCCCTCGGGGCTCGGCTGCATCACCCCGCCATCGTGCGGGTGCTGGAGGCTGGCGAAGACGAGGGGCGGCTGTTCATCGCCATGGAGTTGGTCGACGGCCGCACCCTGGCGAGTGTGATGGTGGCTCGGGCACCGCTCCCGCTGCCGGTTGGGCTCGGGATCGCCCGTGAGGTCGCTTCGGCGCTCGCCCACGCCCATGCCCAGGGCATCATCCACCGCGATCTCAAGCCAGAGAACGTGATGCTCTCCCGTGACGGGAGCGTCCGGGTGCTCGACTTCGGGATCGCCCGTATCGCCGGCGAGCGCGGCCTCACCACGGCCGGAACGTTCATTGGCAGCCCGCGCTACGCCGCCCCCGAGGCCGCGGTGGGCCCAGTAGACGCTCGCGCCGACCTTTACGCCCTCGGGATCATGCTGTTCGAGATGCTGGAGGGCCAGCCACCGTTCGACGACCCGTCGCCGGTGCGGCTGCTACTCCTGCATGCTCGGCAACCACTGCCCGCTCCCGAAACGCTCCCGGTGGCGCTCCCCGACGAGGTTTGGCGGCTGGTCTCGGGGCTCTGTGCCAAGGACCCGGCAGCCCGCATCCAGACCGCCTTCGCGGTGCAGGACGAGTTGGAGCGTGTGCGTGAGCGTCTGGACCCAAGGTCGGGTGGAGGTGGGTGACGAGCATGCTCGACCTCGACCCCAGCGACCGGCTGCTCGTGGTCTTGCCCCACCCGGACGACGAGAGCCTGGCCTGCGCCGGGCTGCTCCAGCACGCCCTGGCCGCAGGTGCCGGCGTCCGCCTCCTGTTCGCAACCGACGGCGACAACAACCCCTGGGCGCAGCGAGCCAGCGAGCGCAGCCTATGGATCACGGCCCGCGACCGAGCTCGCTTCGGCGCCATCCGACGCGGCGAGGTGCTCGCCGCTCTCGCCGCCCTCGGCCTGCCTGGCAAGGCCGCGAGGTTTCTGGCGTTCCCCGACCAGGGGCTCACCGCGCTCCTCATGCGTGCCGCTACGCACCTCCTGGACGACCTGCGGTGCGAGGTTACCGACTTCCGGCCCACCGTGCTCGTCAGCCCGTCGATGCTCGACCGGCACCCGGACCACAGCGCTCTCGGCGTCTGCATCGCTTTTGTTTTGAACGAAATCGATTACGCTCCACGGCATCTTCGCTTCTTCGTCCACGACCCTGGGCAAAGGCGCTGGTCACCCGAGGCCACGATCCTCGGCCTCACCGAGGCCGAGCTCAGCCGCAAGCGGGCGGCGATCGACTGCCACCGCACGCAGCAGTTTTGGCGCGGTACCTGGCTGCGCGGCTTCGCCGACGTTGGGGAGGCGTTTTTCGAAGCCGAGCCACCAGCCCTCCAGACGCACCATCCTGTCCGCACCCTGCGCTCAGCCGAGGATGGGTGGGAGGTGGTCCTGGCGTCCCGTTCCCGCCTCCGCAGCTTCGGACCGAGCACGCTGCTGCTCGCAGGCGAGACGGGGGATCGCCGGGCCATTCGTCTCTCGGTCGGGCTTTGGCCACCGTTTGGCTCGCTGACGGTCTCCGACCTCACGAGCGGTTTGACGCTCGGCACCGCCCGCCTGCACGGCACGACCCGGCGCGGGCGACTGGTCATGCCCGGCGACCTGCTACCCGCTGGCTCGACCTTGTACGCGAAGGTCGAGCACGCGTTCGGGTTTTTCGACGAGGCGGGGTGGAAGAAGGTGTAGTGGAGGCTTGCGAGCGGCTGGTTTTCGGAAGCTCGGTCGAGGGTGGGTGTCGGCAGCCAGTGGCGGGCTACAATCCGGGTATGAGGCGCTTGGTCGTTGGCTCAGTGACGAGGCACCGGAGGTAGCGTGCCGCACCAGGGCGCGCCGCCGAGACGCCTGGGCAGGGCGCAGCGCGGGCGGGCCACGCTGACGGCGCTCGACTCCGGGCTGCCGTTGCGGCGCCACCGCTCGAGCCGGTTGCTGGACCTCCTCGTCGCGGTCGGCGAGGCGCTCGAGCGCGCCGTCGACCCCGAGGTCGCGGCGTGGACCGTGCTGTCTGCCCTGACGGCCGGCGAGGGGTTGGGCTTCAACCGCGCCTTCTTCTTGCTCGCTCAGGACGGCGAGCTGCGGGGGTATCTGGGCGTCGGGCCACGCTCGCGGGAGGAGGCGTTCAAGGTCTGGGCCGAGCTTTCCCACCGCCAGGTCCGCCCACTCGCGCTCATCGGTACGCCAGATGCCACCGCGATCGGCGTCGAGCGCCAGCGTCACGCGCGCACGCTGGTCGAGCTGTCACTCCCCTCGCCGCACTCCTGTCCCAGCTGGCGCCGCGCTTTCGTCGCCCACGCCAACCACCCCGAGCGGTGCGTCCGGCACTGGGTGGAGGTTCTCGACTCGCGTGCCCTCGTGGTGATTCCGCTGCTCGCTGACGACGGCCCGTGGGGAGTCGTCCTGGCCGACAACTTCGTCACCGCGGCGCCGGTGTACCTGGGGACCCTCGAGGCCGCCGAGTCGCTCGCCCACGTCCTGCGGGCCGCGGTGGAGCGCACCAGCCTGCTGCGCCGCCTGCGCGAGGAGGAGCAGCGGCGGGTCGCGACCGAGCACGCCACCACCCTTCTCGCCACCGCGCGATCGCTCACGCACGAGCTCGTGAACCCCTTGTCGATCGCCGGCGGTACCGCGCGCGAGCTGGCCGCATCTCCGCCCGCTGACCCGTCGACGCTGGTGCGTCGGCTCGGGGTCATCGCCGAGGCCATCGGGAGGATCGAGGAGCACGTGGCCCGCCTGGCGGAGGGGCTCGCCGGGCGCGCTAACGGCACCGTCACGTGCGAAATGGACCTGGGAGCGCTGGCCGAGCGCGTCGTCGAACGGTTCCGGCCACTGGCGGTGAAGCGGCAGGTACGGCTGGTCTGCTACCGACCGGCCCGCGAGGTGCGGGTGAGAGGCAACCCGGAGATCGGCGAGCGCTGCGTCGAGACGCTGCTGGCCAACGCCTTGACCGCCTGTCAGGGTCACCGGGGTGAGGTGCAGGCGGCGGTGAGCGAGGAGGGCGAGTGGGCCAGGCTGCAGATCGCCGACAACGGCCCACCTCTCGAGCCGGAGCTGGCCCGTAACCCGTTCTCCGGCGAGATGTCGATGCGGCGGTCCAGCTCGGGGCTCGGGCTGGCCTCGCTGCGGGCGCTGGCTGAGGCGATGGGCGGCAAGGTAGACTACGATCAGATCGATGCCCCCTGGGTGCGCTTCGCCTTGCTGCTGCGGAGGTGGTCGTGACGAAACCGTGCGTGCTGTTCATCGACGACGAGGAGGGCCTGCTCGAGCTCTACCGCACGGCGTTCGCACGCCTGGACTACGACGTCGCGACGGCGACCGGTATCGACTCCGCGCGAGCCCGCCTCGGCCAGGGTGGGGTCGACGTGATCGTCCTCGACATCCGCCTCGGTGAGGCCTCCGGGCTGCAGCTCCTGCGCGAGGTCAAGGCGGCTCACCCCAAGCTGCCGATCGTGCTCTGTACCGCGTACGCCCGCTACCAGGACGATTTCTCCTCCTGGCTGGCCGACGCCTATGTCGTCAAGTCGTCCGACCTCACCGACCTGAAGCTCGCCGTCAAGCGCTGCTTGGAGGCCTCCGCATGATCCCGATCGTCATGGCAGGCGGGTTCGGAACCCGCATCCGGCCGCTCTCCGCCAACCGTCCGAAGCCGATGCTGGCGGTGGTGAACCGGCCGATCCTCGAACGCGTGCTGGTGCACCTGCGCAGCTTCGGCATGGACGAGGCCATCCTTTTGACCTACTACGATCCCGAGAAGATCCGCGCCCACTTCGGTGACGGTGAGAAGCTCGGGATGCGCCTCCACTACTTCAACGCCGACCAGGACTACGGCACCGCTGGCGCGGTGGCCCACGGCAGCGACCGAGCGGCTGCCGCCGAGTACCTCGTGCTCTCGGGCGATGTCGTCTGCGACTTCGATCTCGGAGCGATCATCGAGTTCCACCGCGCCAAGCGCGCCGCCGTGACCATCGGCCTGACGCGCGTGCCCAACCCGCTGCAGTTCGGCATCGTCATCATCGATACCGACGGCCGCGTCAAGCGCTTCCTCGAGAAGCCGACCTGGGGCGAGGTCTTCTCCGACACCGTCAACACCGGCATCTACGTCGTCCAGGGCAGCGTCCTGGCACAGGTGCCACGAACCGAGAGCTATGACTTCTCGCGCGATCTCTTCCCCCGCTTGCTGGAGGCCGGCGAGCCGATGTTCGGCCACGTCTCGCGCGGCTATTGGCGCGATATCGGCGATCCGGAGTCGTACCTGGCCGGCCACGTGGACTTCTTCGGCGGCACCTTGCGCATCGTGCCTCCGGGCCAGCTCTCGCAGGTCGGCGGCAAGCCGTTGTGGCTCGAGGGCGACTCGCAGCTCGACCCGAGCGTCGAGGTGCGGGGAACCGTCGTCGTCGCGCCCGAGTGCGTGGTCGGACCCGGCGCCCGCCTGCAGGACGTGGTGCTGGGCCCCCGGGCGCGCGTTGGCCCCAGGGCCGAGCTGCGCCGCACCGTCGCCTGGGAGGACGTCCGGGTCGAGGAGGGCGCCCGCGTCGAGAACGCCGTCCTCGGCGCCCGCGTGCAGATCGGTGCGGGCTGCGTCGTCGAGCCCGGCGCCATCATCGCTGACGATACGGTGCTCGGCCAGGAGGTGCGGGTCAAGGAGAACGTCAAGATCTGGCCCGCCAAGGTCGTCGAGGACCATGCGGTGGTTCACTCCAACCTGGTGTACGCCGAGCGCTGGCGTACGTCGACGTTCGAGGAGGGGGCGGTCACCGGTCTCACCAACCTCGAGCTGACACCAGAGGTCTCGGCGCGACTCGGCGCCGCCTACGCGACGTTGCTGCAGCCCGGCACGACGGTGCTCTCCACCCGCGACGACCACCCTGCCTCGCGGATGCTGCGACGGGCGTTCTTCGGCGGCGTCAGCTCGGCCGGCGTCAACATGGTCGACCTCGGAATGCTGCCGACACCGGTGATGCGCCACAAGCTCGAAGGGTTCGGGGAGCTGGGCGGGGTGTCGTTCCAGCAGGTCCTGCTGGTGCGGGGGATGACCTCGATCCGCTTCTTCGACGAGCACGGCCTCGACATCTCGACCTCGTTCTCCAAGTCGGTGGAGAGAGTGTTCATGCGCGAGGAGTTCCGCCGCGCCTCGCACCAGGAGATCGGTTCGATCTTCGAGCAGCCGCGGATCGTCGATTTCTACGCCGAAGCATTCTTGAGGGTGTTGCCGGTGGCCGACATCCGCGCCCGCAAGCTGCGCCTCGTCGTCGACTACGCCCATTCGCCGGCGGTGGTCGTGCTGCCGCGACTGTTGGCCGAGCTCGGATGCGACGTCATCACGCTCAACGCCCACACCGAGGGGATGCGGGAGGGTCCGCTCGCCTCCGACCTCGCCCTGGCGCCCAAACGGCTGGCGACGATCGTCGCGTCGCTCGAAGCCGATCTCGGAGTTTGGCTCTACCCCTCCGGCGAGCGCTTCATCGTCGTCAGCCGCGATAAACGGGTGTGGGCCGACATGGACCTCGCCGCGCTCATGGTGGGAGCCGTGGTGGCGGCGGGTGAGCCACCTGGCGAGGTGGTGATGCCGGCCTATACACCCTCCACCATCCGCCAGACGCTCGAGGGCGCCGGTCACCGCATCCAAGAGGTCCTGTCGGCACCCCGTGCGCTCTCCGAGGCCTCACGCGGACGCGATGTGGTCTTCGCGTCCTCGGGTGAAGGTGATTTCATCTTTCCGGCGCTCCACCACGTACCGGACGCGATGTTCGCCATGGCCCGACTGCTCGAGCTGCTGGTCCGCGGCGGACGACCGCTCACCGAGGTGGCGGCGCACGCGCCGGCGGTACCTGTCGCTCACACCACCGTGCCCTGCCCGCTCGAACGCAAGGGCGAGGTCATGCGGCGTTTCGCCGAGTCGGTGCAGGGACAACGGATCTCGTACCTCGAGGGAATCAAGGTGATAGGCGACGATGGGTGGGTGCTGCTACGCCCTGACCGGGTCGCGCCGGTGCTCCACCTGCACGCCGAGGCCGAGTCGGTCCAAGCGGCCCGTTCGGTACTGCAGCAGCGGCGAGCCGAGCTCGGCAAGCTCATCCGCCGCTCATGACCGCCCACCCTCTCGTCCAGGCACTCGGGATCACGGAACCGAGGACAGGGAGCGGGGGCCGCCGCGCTGCCGGCGCCCGTATTCTCCACTGCCATACTCGGGGCCGGCATGAGTGAGCTGCGGTTCGACCCGATCCGCAGGCGGTGGACGATCATCGCCACCGAGCGACGGTTTCGCCCGCACGAGTTCCGCCGGCGGGAACCGGACGAGCCCGGCGAGCTCGGGGCCTGCCCGTTCGAGTGGGGCAACGAGGAAACCACCCCACCGGAGATTCTCGCTTTCGGCCCGGCGGATCGCCCGCGCAACGCCCCCGGCTGGCAGGTGCGGGTCGTGGCCAACAAGTTTCCAGCGCTGCGCGTGGAGGGCGAGCTCACCCGCGAGGGCGTTGGTATCTTCGACCGGGTAGCTGGCGTCGGCGCCCACGAGGTGATCATCGAGACCCCCGAGCATATGCGGCCGATGGCCGACATGGAGGTGGGCCAGATCGAGCTGGTGCTGCGGGCGTGGCGCGAACGGTTGGCCGACCTGCGGCGCGACCCGCGGATCCGCTACGCCCTCATCTTCAAAAACCACGGGCGCGAGGCCGGCGCGTCGCTGTACCACCCCCACTCGCAGCTCATCGCCACGCCGATCGTCCCGGTCGTGGTCAAAGGCGAGCTGGAGATCGCGCGTGATCACTGGCGCCGGAAAGAGCGCTGCATCTTCTGCGACCTCATCCTCCAGGAACGGGCACTGGGCGAGCGGGTGGCATGGGAGAGCGAGCACTTCATGTTGCTGGAGCCATTCGCGGCTTCCTTCCCGTTCGAGACGTGGCTGCTTCCTCGGCGCCACCAGCACGACTTCGCGGCCGCGTCGGACCCGACTCTCGCCGACCTCGCCGCCGTGCTCAGAAGCTTCCTCGGACGGGTACGGTCACTGCTCTCCGACCCACCTTTCAACCTCATCCTCCACACGTCGCCGAGCCCTCACCCCCGAGCCGGCCTGCCCGAGTACTGGACCACGATCGAGCTCGACTATCACTGGCACCTCGAGTTCGTGCCCCGCATCACCCATATCGCCGGCTTCGAGTGGGGTTCGGGCTACTCGATCAACCCGACCCCCCCGGAGGAGGCCGCTCGCTACCTCCGCGAGGCGCCGTAACCCTCCACCGCCCGTTCACCCGCTCACATGCCGAAAGCTCTCCCGCCTCCCCATCCGTAGCCAGGCTGCACACCCTCCGTAGCTTGGGGCAGCGCGCACCTCTTGACTCTTGCCTTCCGACTCTCGACTCTTATCACGCTGGGAGGGCGTCCGCCGATGCGTATAGCTCACCTCGCCTCCGAAGCCGAGCCGTTCTCGAAGACCGGCGGGCTCGCCGACGTCGCCGGCTCACTACCCCCGGCGCTGGCCGAGTCCGGCCACCAGGTGACGGTCGTCATCCCTGGCCACCGCGAAAGCCTGCGGGAGCCGGTTCCCGGGCAACCCCTGGCCGAGGTCCAGGCGCTCGGGCTACGGGCCGTGCCGCACCTCGTCGAGCACCGCGGCGTACGGTTCGTCCTCCTCGACTGCCCGGTGCTGTACGTGCGGCCGGCGCTGTACGGGCTTTCGGACGCGGACTTCCCCGACAACCACGTGCGCTTCGCCTTCTTCGCCAGGGCCGCCCTCACCGTCCTCGGCCAGCTCGGCGGCGTCGATGTCGTCCATGCCCACGACTGGCAGGCGGCTCTGGCCCCGTTCCTGCTCGCCTTCGAGCCGGGTTGGCGGGAGACGCTGCCGCTGGCGCGCACGGTTTTCACCATCCACAACCTGGCATACCAGGGCGTGTTCCCCCCCTGGACGCTCGCTGCCTGCGGCCTCGGTGGCGAGCATTTCCAGGTGAGTCGACTCGAGTTCTACGGGCAGGTCAACTTCCTCAAGGCCGGACTGGTGGCGGCCGACGCCATCACCACGGTATCGCCGACCTACGCCCGCGAGATCCTCACCCCCGCCTTTGGCTGCCAGCTCGAAGGGGTGCTGCGCAGCCGCCAGCACCTCATCACCGGTATCCTCAACGGCCTCGATCAGCAGCAGTGGGACCCTTCCACCGATACCCTCGTCGCTCGCCCGTACGGGGTCGCCGACGCCGCCAGCGGCAAGGCCGCCAACCGGGAGGCGCTGGTCGCGGAGCTGGGGATCGCGGGAAGCGGGAGGGCGCTCTGCGGCATGGTCTCCCGTCTCGCCGAGCAGAAGGGCGCCGACCTCGTGGTCGCCGCCCTCGAGGACATCCTGGCGCTGGGCTTCGACCTCGTGGTGCTGGGTACCGGCGAGCGCCGATACGAGGAGGCAATGCGCGCGGCGGAGCTGGCACATCCCGCACACGTGCGCGTGCTGACGCGCTTCGACAACCGGCTTGCCCACCAGATCTACGCCGCGAGCGACCTCTTCCTGATGCCCTCCCACTACGAGCCGTGCGGTCTCGGGCAGATGATCGCCATGCGCTACGGCACTCTCCCGGTGGTCCACGCCACCGGCGGGCTGGCCGACACGGTCGCCGACTCGAGCCGCGACGACGCCACCGGCTTCGTCTTCCGGGAGCTCACACCGGGCGCCCTCGTCGATGCGTTGGCCCGCGCCGCAGCGGCGCTCGCCCGCCCGGAGGAGCTAGCACGCATGCGGCGGACCGCGATGACGCGTGACTTCTCGTGGTCGGCCTCCGCCCGCACCTACCTGAGTGTGTACGAACGGATCACCCGCCAGTAGCCTCGCCCGCCAGGCGGCTGGTGTGCCGCCCTCTCTTCGACCGTTTCCTCGCCCGGATCGCTGCTCTGAAGCGCTTTCGACCTGGCGCTGTCCTGGTCCCCGCCCGAGCTCCGCCGCGGGTCATTCCGGGATCGCGAAGAAAAACGTCGCCCCCTCGCCGGGCCGGGACTCCGCCCAAACACGGCCGCCGTGGCGCTCGACGATGCGCCGGACGATCGCCAGACCGACCCCCGAGCCCTCCAGCCCCTGGGCCCGCTCGAGCTGACGGAAAAGGTCGAAAAGACCTCTGGCGCTTGCCGGCTCGAAGCCGATGCCGTTGTCCCGCACGAAGTACACGCGCTCGGCAGTGCGCTCGACACCGCCCACCTCGATCACGCCCACGGGCTTCGTCCGCGTGAACTTGAGCGCGTTGCTGAGCAGGTTGACGAGCACCTGCCGCATGAGCAAGGGGCCGGCCTCGCAGGCGGGAACCTCGCGCACTTCGAGCCGCAGCTCCCGGCCCGGCTCGGCCGGCACCAACTCCTCCCATACCTGGCGTGCCAGCACCGCGATGTCGACCGATCGGCGTCGGAGTGGCTGCATGGCCAGACGAGAGAAATCGAGGAGGGCGTCGATGAGGTCCTGCATGCGCTGGCTCGCCTGCTGCATGTGTCGGAGCGACCGCACGACCTCGGCCGGCAGCTCGGTCACTGGCTCCTCCAGCAGCACGCGCAGAAAACCATCGACCACTACCAGCGGCGAGCGCAGATCGTGCGAGACCATACAGGCAAAAGCCTCCAGCTCGCTGTTCGCTAGCTCGAGCTCGGCGTTGCGCCGCTGTAGCTCGGCCGCGAGGCTGACGATCTCGCGGTCGCGCCGGCGAGGCTCCGTGAGATCGCGCACGAAGGCGATGACTCTCGCTTCTCCTCCCACCGAGACGACCTGCGTGCTCACCTCGCAGGGGAACACCTCGCCACCTCTGCGGACGTTGAAGCTCTCGAGGAAGGCACCTCCGGTCGAGCGCAGCGCATCCGCCAGTCCCACGAGTTGGGGCCGCACCTCGTCCGGCACCAGATCGGCGACGGCGAGACCCACCAGCTCCTCCTTGGAGTAGCCGAACATCCTGCACGCTGCGGGGTTGCAGTCGAGAACCAAGCCTTCGAGGCTCTCCAGGAAGATGGCGTCGGTGGAGGCCTCGACGAGCGAGCGGTACTTCTCCTCGCTCTCGCGCAGCGCCAGCTCGGCCTGCTTGCGCGACGTGATGTCCGAGATCAGGCCGTCGTAGCCGACCAGCCGCCCGTGCTCGTCGAAGCGCGGCACCGGCGTATTGCGGACCCACCGAACCGAGCCACCGCGATGGACGATCCGGTGCTCGAGCGGCGGCGCTGCACCGCTTGCGAGCACTGCTTCAGCCTGGGCCGTGACCGCCGCCTTGTCGTCGTCGTGCACCATGCGATGCCAGAGGAAGGGATCGAGAGCATAGGCCTCGGGCGTGTACCCGGTCACGGCGACGCAGCCCGGCCCGTGGACCGTAGCCACGGGGCGCCCGTCCTCCACCGTCACCGTGTAGACGTAGTCGGTCACCGAGGCGAGGAGGCGCCGGTAGCGCTCCTCGCTCTCGGCGAGGTGGGTCGAGACACCTCCGACGAGCCCAGGATCCTCGGTCACGGCTTGTAGCCGGCCTTTCGGTCGGCCTCACATACGGATCTTGAAGGTCAAGACGTGGCGGCCCCGCTCAACCCCGAGGAAGAGGTACTCGCCACGGTCCTTGTCACGCAGCACCTCGCGCAGCGTCTGGGGAGAAGGCTCGTCCTCGGAGTCCACCTTGACGATGACATCGCCCCGCCTGAGGCCGACATCGTCGGCGAGCGAGCCGGGCTCGACGCTGGTGATCAGGCAGCCGGAGCGGTGCCGCTCGACCACCACGCCCAGCTTGCCGGTGCGCGGAGAGAAGTCCTCCCGCTCCTCCCCCTCCCGACCGTAGAGCAGCAGCAGCCGCGCCACCGGCTCCGGCGTGGCGCTGACGAAGCGAACCCGCCTCACCTGGCTGTCGAAGTCGTCGCCGGTGGTCGTGCCGAGACCGGGCTTGCTGGCCTGCGCCCGTCCTGCCAGCTCCTCCTCAAGCTTCAGGTTGCCGAGCTCGGGGCGCCATTCCTCGTAGACGTGGATCTCGATCTCACCCACCCGACCCGCGCGCCTGCCCTCGCTGAACTCCGGTGGGCTGAAGACGAAGCGCTGCGCCTGGTCCCCGTCGAGCTGAAACCCCCTGATGGTGCGCATCTCACGCGAGTCCAGAATCATACCTACGTCAGCTCGAGCGTAGCCTTCGACCGGTCGCCGGAAGAAGACGTTGACGCCATCGATGGCGACCACCACCTTCAGGCGCTGCCGCCCGTGGTTCTCGACCCGGAGGGCATAGCTCTTGCCGACCAGTGCGCGGGTGTCGCCGACGAGCTCGTAGCGGTCGCTGCCCAGGGAGCGGAACTGCAGCGCCGAGCGTCCGTCCGGGATGACCTGCACGGAAACCGAGCTGCCCCCCCTGTAGTACACCCGGAGGCGGTCGAGCGCCTCGACCGACGTGGCCGCGGCGAGCGCCACGAAGATCAGGAGCGTGGTCGCCAGTGATCGAGAGTGAGCTGTCATCGTCGTCCTCCCTCTTTCCCGAGCCTCCCAGCACAGCGCCCGGAAGCCCGATGGCGTCGCTGCGCGATGCAAGGCACATGCCGCACTGCGGGCCACCTCGCTTCCCGGCTGGGCTCCCACTGCCGCTAGTATAGTCAGGTGCCGAGCCGTCCGGAACTCGACACGCAATCCCCGCCATCTGCTATGCTTGTGATCGAGCAAGGAGTCCTACCTTGGGTTTGGGGCGATGAAAACGCACTGCATCTCGAACCCGGAGATCGCGGCCTTCCTCAAACGAGAAGCCCGGTCCAAGGAGCCGTACGAGCTGGACCTCTCCGGCATCTTCTGCAACCTCCTCTCGCGCGCCAACGATTTCGTGCCGTCCGAAGCGGGCTCCATCTTCATCGACGACCAGACCGGTCGCGAGGTCGAACGCCCCTTTGTCGAGCTGGTCCTCATCGCCTGCTTCGGGGAAGCGTCGGACCGGCTCGTCGGTTCGCGCCTTGCCGCCACGCGCGGCATCGTCGGCCACGTCTATGGAACCGGCCGCTCCTACCTCTCCGCCAACCCACAGGCCGATCCGTTGTTCTTCTCTGGCTTCGATGGGGCTTCACGGTTCCGCACCCGGTCGCTGGTGTGTGCACCGTTGTTCGTCGAGGGACAGGTCATCGGTGCCATCGAACTCATCAACCGCCTGGGGGAACGCTCGTTCGACCAGCGGGACCTGATGCTGATCGAGATCTTCGCCCAAACCATCTCGGTCTCGTTGGCCAACGCGATCGATGCCTACCGCTCCAAGGAGATCTCCAAGCGCGACGACTTGACCGGGTTGTACAACGACCGGTTTCTCCACCACAGCCTCGAGGTCATCATCGAGCAGGCCATGGCCACCGGGCAGGACGTCGGTCTGCTCTTTCTCGATCTCGACAAGTTCAAGCTCGTCAATGACGTTCACGGACACCTCGCGGGTAGCCGGGTGCTTTCCGAGGTCGGGATCATGCTGCGGCAGGTGCTGCCCGGAGACGCGATCGGTGCCCGTTATGGCGGCGACGAGTTCATCATCGTGCTTCCCGGTGCCTCGCCGCAGGAGTCGTTCTGGGTCGCTGAGACGATCCGGAAGAACCTCGAGACCTTCGTGTTCCTGCGGGAAGCCGACCGCCGTGACCCGTTGAACTACCCCGCGCTCCAGATCAAGGATTTGATCACCTGCTCGATCGGCGTCGCGACCCTCCAGTCCGACGTCCTGCCGACTCTGGGAAGGGACGTCCACCCCGTCGCCGCAAAGAACGAGCTGCTTCGCAAGGCTGACGGTTGCATGTACTTGGCCAAGCAGCGCAGCCGCAACCGTACGGTCACGGCCTGGAGCGAGCAGCCGCGCGCCGGACGGGCCGAGAGCTCCAACTGATACTCGGTTCGCACCAGGGGTCCGCTGCCTGAGCCGGCTGCGGCCGAACCAGCTCTGGAATCGGTCGGGCTCGACGACGAGCCCGGCGTTGCCGCGGGCTCTCGGCCGTCGCGGCTCCCCCGACCCGCCCGCCTACGGGTCCCGCCGCCGAGCGGCGTCAGCGAGGCGACAGAAGGCCGTACCGCACGTATCGTTAGGTGCCGGCCACCCGTCCCCCCTCGGTACAGGTAGACCGCAGCCAAACCGGCCCTTCATAGCGCTGCTGCGGCACGCCGAAGGCGAGCTCCGTGGGGCCGGTCTCGCAGGTCGCGCCTTCGAGGAGCATGGTGAGCTGGTCGCGCGTCACGGACACGGCACCGAGCCGTTCGGCGATCGCCAGCAGGACTCTCGACAGCCCCACGGGAAGGTGGACGAAGCGCCGGCGGAGACCGAGCGCCCGCGCCGTTCGCCGCAGCACCTCGTCGTAGCTCAGCGCCTCGGGGCCGCCGAGGTCGAAGATCTGGCTCTCGCACGCCTCACACTCGACCGCGGCGACGAGGCAGCGCGCCACCTCTTCGACCGACACTGGCTGCAGCTTCGTCTGCCCGTCGCCGAACACGGGAAACACCCGAAGCCGGCGCATGACCGGCACGATCGACCTCTCGAACCCATCGCCCGGGCCGAAGATCATTGACGGTCTGAAGATCGTCCATCGCAGGCCGGACGAGCGGACGAGCTCCTCGGCGACGAACTTGGTGCGCTGATAGGCAGTCGTCCCGTCAGAACGTGCACCCAGCGCCGACACGTGGACGAGGCGCCGGATCCCGAGCCGGTGGCAGGCCTCCACGACCCGCATCGTCAACACGCGATGGACACCGTCGAAGGTCATGCCCTGCCGCGGGACCTCGCGAACGATCCCGACCAGGTGAATCGCCGCCGTGCAACCGGCGGCCCACTCGATCCAGCCGTCACCGGCGATGTCGGCCGCCACCTGGATGATACCGGGCGCGGCCTGCCCCCGGCGGGCCCGCCGCGAGACCGCCACGACCTCGGTCCCCTGGGCGCGCAACGAAGCCAGCACCCGCCGACCCACGAAACCGCTCGCGCCGGTCACGAGCACCCGCTGCACCGGCGCCCGAGCTGGCAGCGTGGTCTTGTGTGCCGCTGCAGGCTGACGTTTCCTGCGTGCCTGCGAGGTCCGTACCACCTCACCCTCCGACCCGCGGAATGCTAGCATGGGCCGTGCTGCGCGCCATCTTGGCCGACCTCCATCTGGGACAGCGCCCTGGCGACAGCGCGGCGTTCGTGCAGGCTTTGGAGGCCGTGCGGCACCGTGGGGCCGAGGAGCTCGTGCTGCTCGGCGACGTCTTCAGGGCTCTCGTGGGCTTCTCCCGTTTCTGGGACGAGTCGGTGCGGAGCGGGCTCGCACAGCTCGCCGCCTTGCGCACCTCTGGCATCCGAGTCGTGATGGTGGAGGGCAACCGCGACTTCTTCCTCGATACCGACGAGCTCTCCCCGTTCTGCGACCGGGCCGGCCCGGTCCACTCCTTTTCGGCCGGCGGCCGCCGCTTCCTGTGCGAGCACGGGGATACGATCAACCGCGCCGATCGCCGCTACCGGTTCTGGCGTCGTCTCTCCAAGAGCCGACCGGCCCGCCTCTGGGCCCGGCTGTTGCCGCGTCGGCTGGCACAGCGCATCGTCCATGGCACCGAGGCGCAGCTCGCTCGGACCAACTTCTCCTACCGACGGGCGCTGCCCGAGGTGCTGCTCGAGCAGGCGGCGAGGCGGCACTTCAGAGCCGGAGTCGACGTCGTGCTCTGGGGCCACTTCCACCGCTCCTGGCGATTCGTCGACGGCCAACGCGAGGCGCTCGTGCTACCGGCTTGGCTCGAGACCCGGGCGACGACCTGGGTGGGGTCCGACGGAGCGATCCGAGCCGAGCCCGATGACGTTGGCCAATTCGTTGACACTGCATCCCGATCGTGGTACCAAGGTCGGGAGAGCAACACCGCTGCGAGGTGAAAATGGGTGGCACGATTTTGCTGGCGGACGACAGCATCACGATCCAGAAGGTCGTGGAGCTCACTTTTGGCGAGACAGACCACCAGGTCGTAGCGCTCTCGAGCGGCCGCGAGCTGCTGCGAAGGCTGCCGGAGGTGCGCCCCGACGTCGTCCTGTGCGACGTCGTGATGCCGGACCTCAACGGCTACGAGGTGTGCCAGACGCTGAAATCCGATCCCTCCACACTGCACATCCCCGTGGCTTTGTTGACCGGCACGTTCGAGCCGTTCGATCGTGATCGCGCCCTGGCTGCAGGGTGCGACGCCATCGTCACGAAACCGTTCGAAGGCCGAGAGCTGGTGACCGTGGTCGAGGACCTCATCCGGCGGGCCAGCGCTCCGCAGGTCGCCGAGCCGGAGCCGTCGTTCTTCCCGGGCCTCGGGGTCCCCGACGGGGTGCCGGGGATTGAGTTCACCACCACCGGCTTCGACCAAATGGTGCCCGAGGCTCCCGCTGAGCCGCAGATCCCCGATCACGGCATCGAGATGACGGGGGTCGGCGAACGGCCCTCCGAGCCCACACCCAGCGCGGAGCCCGGCTGCGAGCCCGGCGGCTCGAGCGAGGCAGCGCCAGCGGTCGAGGGCGAGGCGTCTGCCGCCACCTACGACTCGTGGATCAAACGCCTCGAGGCCGAGAAGCCTGAGGTCGGCTCGATGCATGGCGATTTCTTCGAGTCATCCGAGGCCCCTGTTCCCGTGCCCGAGGAGCTCGCCCCGGAGCCAACCGCTGCGGTCACCGACGATGAGCCGCCTCCGTTGTTGCAAGCGTGGGAAGAGTCAGCCGAGCTCCAGGCGCGGTCCGTCGAGGCCCCGTTCGATGCCTCGGCCGAGCCGGCGGCTTTCGAGCAGCCGCCCGCGGTTGGCGCCACGGAGGTGGCACCTGAGGTAGGGGCACTGCCAGCCCCGGAGGACGCCCACGCGCTCGCCGACTTCGGTCCGCCTCCCGCCTGGGAGGAGACCGAGGCACGCGAGGAGCCGGTGATCGGGACGTGGCCAGCGGATCCGGCTCCGCCCGCGACTGTCCAGGAGCTTCCGCAGCTCAATCCGGCTCGCGAGTCGATCGCGGCGGCGTGGGAGGTGAGCAGGTCGGCCACTGCCGAGGCGGCCGAGCTCGCGGGAGGATCGCCGCTTCTCCCCGAGGAAGATGCATTCCAGACGCATCCCGAACCCGGGTTTGAGGTCGGCATCGGAACGAGCGAGGCCACAGCGACCGAGCAGGCCCCCGTAGCCGAGCCCCAGCCGCCGATCACGGAGCTGAGACAAGAGGCTCTTACGGAACCGATCGCCGACCTCGTGGCCCCCGAGGAAGCTCGGCCCGTGGCGGCCCCCGAGCCAATCCCGGCGCCGCCCGAGGCAGCGATCCCGGAGGTCGTCGATGGGTCGATGCCCCTGGCCATCGGGCCCGGGGAGACACCACAGCCGGAGCTGGAGGTGTTCTCGGCGGAGACCGCCGAGCCAGCCCTTCCGGAGCCAGCGGCCGAGGATTGGTTGCCGGGCACCGAGGTGCCGCCGGCTCAGCCAGTATCGGAGCCCGAGCCGTTGGCGGCAGCGCCCGAGCCCTTGCTGGAAGCCGTACCGGTCCCCGAGCCGGCGACCGAACCGATTGCAGAACCCGCACCCACGGCGACCGCGGGCGAGCCCGTACCCGAGGCCATACCGACTCTCGCGATGGCACCGCCCACGGCGGAAACTGCGATGCCGGAGCCGACCGCTGGCGCCACACCCGTCAGCGACGAGCTGATCGGGCTCGTGGCAGATCGCGTGCTGGCCCGTATCCCGCAAACCTCCTTCGTCGAGCTGACCGATGCGCAGATCACCGCCGTGGCGGAGCGGGCCGTGCTGCTCATCCCGCCGCCACCGCCCCCCGAACTCCCACCGCTGTCGTACGAGCTGGAGGAGGGCGACATCCAGCGGGTCGCGGCCAGGATCATGGAGGTCCTGCCACCCCCTCCACCCCCGAAGCTCGCCGAGGAAGAGGTCGAATACGTCGCCCACCGGGCGCTCGAGCTGTTGCCTGCGCCGGTCCCGCCACCGGTCGAGCTGTCCGACAGCGAGATCAACCGCGTCGTCGGGCACGTCCTCGGTGCCTTGCCGGAACCTCCGCCACCGGTGCTACCGGAGAGCGAGATCGCCCGGGTTCTCGAGCGTGTCAAGGCCATCCTCCCCGCGGCTGAGCCGACCCCGGCGAGCACGTCGGGTGAGCTGTCGGAGGCGGCGCTCGAGCAGGTCGCTCAGCGTGTCCTCCAGCTCGCCACACCGATCATCGAGCGGATCGCCTGGGAGATCCTCCCCGACATGGCCGAGATGCTGGTGCGGCGGCGCATTGCGGAGCTGGAGCAGGATGCGGAGTAGGCGGGAAGGGGCTTGCCTCTCCCCCACCCTCCAGATCGCCGATAACCGAGAGGCCTCCGGGTCGGGAGGCCAGTATCCGGGTCAGGGCCACGATCAGGCTCGATCGCTGCCGGTCGGCCCGATCGAGGCACCCGCCCTCAGCGAGCCGGGGAGCGAGGGCGGAGCGGCCTGAACCCCACGACCTTTTCGCGTGGGATCGAGTAGGTGATCCCGCCACCGCCATACGGCTCGGCAACCCGCACGTGGGTGGCGGTCACCTCGGAAAGAACGACCCGCGAGGTGGCGCCATCGCGCGTCACCAACTCGACCATGAGACCCAGGTAGTCGTCTGCCTGCGACAGCGGAAGCGGCCGCGACAGCGTGGGTTTCGGAGTCGGCTCGGGAAGTTCGATGGGCAGCTCCGGCAGCGGCGTCGGCGTCGGAGCTGGTTGGGCGACGACAGGCGGCCACACCGCTTCCGGCGTTGAAGACCGCCCACCAGCGGCCGCCGATTGTCCGGCTTTCTGCCGGCTACCGGTGATCGCCGCCGAGGTCAGGAGCACCACGAGGCCCAGCAGCAACCCTCCCAGACCGACCAGCATGACCTGCACCACGCGCTTCGTCTCCGGCCACAACCTGAAGAGGAAGTAGAGGTTGGCGAACGGCACGAAGAGCACCAGCAGGCCCCACCCGAGGCTTTGCCGGAAGGCGAGCACGAGCGTCACGATCCCGGCCACCATCACGGCGAGGCTGGCAACGAAGATCACGATCGTGCCGATGATCATGCCCAAACTCATGCCTCTCCCCCTGCTCACCGCGGCCCGACCACCAGTCGAGCCGGCCTGCCGGTTGCGTGTGCCTCGAGCTCCGCCTGTCATTCTCCCACCGATCCATCCGGCTGTCACCGGTAGCCCCTCTGTCACCCGCCGGTCACCCTCCGCCTGGCGATGGGATCGAGCCCGGGTCGCTGCCGTTGACGGATGTGGGCCTCCCCGAGATCGCACCGGTCGGCGCCCGTCTGGCTGCTCTCTGATAACGTAGGCAACCGTGAGCCGTCGACGACGAGCGGAGCGAAAGCAGCATGACAACGCCTCAGCACCGGGGCCCGCGGTGGGAGCCTCGGCGCGCGCCCACCCGACCTGGGCGCTGATCGCCGGCTCGGTCCCCGTCAGAGTCGCGGTGCTGGGGTTGTTGCTCGTCCTCGCCTTCGGCGCCTCGCTGCGCGCCAGCGTCGCCTGGGACGACGCCATCGCGCTCTCGGCCAACCCGGCAGTGCGCTCGCTCGCGGCACCGTGGCGTTTCTTCACCGACCCTCGGACGATGGATGCCACCGGTACCCTACCCGGGGCGCAGTACCGACCGCTCCGCACCCTCGGATGGGCGCTGCAGTTCGCGGTCTTCCGCGGCAACGCCTGGGGCTACCACCTGGTGTCGATGCTGCTTCACGCGTGCGGGGCGTGGCTCGTGGGGCGCCTGACCCGGCGGCTATTCGGCGGCGGCGCGTGGCTCGCGGCAACGGTGTGGCTGCTGCACCCGGCACTGGCCGAAAACGTCCTCTACCTCGCGGCCCAGGGGAACCTGATGTGCGTGGCGCTGCTGGCCCTGGCACTCGATCTCCATCTGCGTTGGCTCCACTCGCGCCGAGTGTGGAATCTGGCCGCCAGCCTCGGTGCCGGACTCGGCGCCATGCTGGCCTACGAGCATGGGTTGTTGCTGCCTGTCCTGATCGGCCTCGTGGAGCTTTTTCGCCTCGCCCGACGGCAGACGATCCGGGTGCCGCCCGTCGCCCGCCACGCCCCGTACTGGATGCTGGCGGCGGGGTTCTGGCTGTGGCGTTCCGCGATCGTGGAGGCGGTACCGACCCCCCCCTGGTGGGGTGGGAGCTGGATCGCGAGCCTCGGCCTGCAGCTCCGGTTGTGGCTCGAAGGGTGGCGGCTGACGGTCCTGCCGGTAGGGCAGCTCGTGCGCTACCTACCGCCCGATGCGCCCTCGTGGGCGCCGCTCGGACTCGCCGTCACGGCACACCTCGCGGTCGCGGCAGCGGTCGTCGCCGCCCTCGTCCGGCGGCGCCATCTCGTCGTCGCAGCCTGCCTTCTGTGGTGGTACGTCGCCCAGCTCCCGACCAGCAACCTCGTGGTTGCCAACCTCGGATACATGTTCGCCCCGCGGTTCCTGTTTCTCGCCCTGCTCCTACCGGTCGCAGCCGTGGCTTCGGCGGCCAAGCCCCGGCTACAGCACTCTCGCACCGCCGTCGTCCTCCTCGCCCTCCTGCTCACCGCTGCGGTCGGGCTCGACCGGCGCCAAGCCGAGGTGTGGCAGAACTCGCGATCGGTTGCCGTCAGCCTGGTCGCCCACAACGAGGTCGACTTCGGAGGCCACTTCATGCTCGGCTTTTCGTACCTGCTGGAGGGCCGGCCAGCAGATGCCCGCCGTCACCTCGCGACCGCTGGCGCGATCGATGCGAGCTGGCCGCCCGTATCGTTCTTGCTCGGCGAGGCACACCTGCGTCTCGAAGACCTGCCGACCGCGGCCGCGTACTACGCCGAGACGCTCCGCCTCCAGCCGGTCAACGAGCCGGCGCGC
Organism: Holophagae bacterium; assembly: GCA_012516935.1. Lineage (GTDB taxonomy): Bacteria > Acidobacteriota > Thermoanaerobaculia > Thermoanaerobaculales > Thermoanaerobaculaceae > JAAYVZ01. The sequence goes on along the minus strand of JAAYVZ010000022.1, from coordinate 16,109 downwards.
TTGCGGCTCGCCGAGGTGGGGCTACTGATCGGTGACCGGGCGATGGCCAGCGAGTGGCAGCAGGCCGCCTCCGACCTCAGCCAGCTCGGTGGCGACCTCAAAGCCGGCTACAGCCTCGTGCTCGGCCACATCGCGGTCGGGCTCGGGAGCTGCGCTGGCGTGCCGGAGCTCGTCGATCAGGCGCTCGCCGCCTCCCCTGGTGCCGCCGACGTCCTCGCCCATAGCGGCAACCTGCTGCTGTGCTGCGGGGACCGTCAGCGGGGGCTCGGGCTCGTGCGCGAGGCGGCGGACCGTACCCGGGACGAGTGGCTCGACCGGGTCGGCGACCAGGCCTGGGTCGACATCGCTGCGATCCAGCCCATCATCCCGCCGCGGAGGCCTTTCCGGTAGCCCGAAGGTCGGCTTCCGGTGGCCCTGGCGCCAGCAGCGCTGGATCGCGACGAGCGCCTCCCGGGCGATCGAGCGCGCTCCAGCGAGACGGCAATTGCGAGCAGCAAGCCGCCTCTCGGCGCTGCGCTACACTAGCTGGAGCGTCACACGTCCGCGGCCGCTGGTGCGCTCTCGTGGCCACGGTCCGGCAAGCCGGAGGTGAGCGATGCGGATCAACACGTTCCAGGTCATCCCGAGACTACCCAGACGCCTGGCTGGTCTGCGGGACATGGCATTCAACTTCATGTGGTCGTGGAACGAGGAGATGCGGGCGCTGTTCGTGCGTCTGGACCGCGAGCTGTGGGAGAGGACCTACCAGAACCCAGTGCTCACGCTGGGTACGATCGCTCAGGAGCGGCTCGACGAGCTGGCCGAGGACGAAGGCTTCCTCGCCAACTACGATCGCACGTACGCACACTTCACAAGCTACATGAGCGAAACCTCATGGTGGCACCGGCGATACAAGGAGAAGCCGCTCATCGCCTATTTCTCGGCCGAGTTCGGCTTGGCCGAATGCTTGCCGATCTACTCCGGCGGCCTCGGCGTGCTGGCCGGCCACCACCTCAAGAGCGCCTCCGACCTCGGGGTACCGCTGGTCGGTGTCGGCCTGCTCTACCAACAGGGTTACTTCCGGCAGTACCTCACCGCCGATGGGTGGCAGCAGGAGCGCTACCAAGACAACGACTTCTACAACCTGCCGGTGACCCCGCTGCGTGACCAAGAGGAACGGGAGATCCTCGTCGAGGTGCGGTTGGCCGGTCAGACCGTGAAGGTCAAGGTGTGGCGCGCCGACGTCGGCCGCGTGCCGCTGCTGCTGCTCGACACCAACATCCCGGACAACCGGCCCGATCTCCAGGACATCACGGACCAGCTCTACGGCGGCGACCAGGAGGACCGCATCCGTCAGGAGTACGTGCTCGGAATCGGCGGGCTGCGGGCGTTGCGCGCCGCCGGCTTCGACCCTGCCGTCTGCCACATGAACGAGGGTCACTCGGCGTTTCTCTCGCTCGAGCGCATCCGCACGTTGATGCGAGAGCACCAGGTGTCGTTCGCCGAGGCGCTGGAAGCGGTGCGGGCGGGTAGCGTCTTCACGACCCACACACCGGTCCCGGCCGGTTTCGATATCTTCCCACCCGAGATGGTCGAGCGCTACTTCGCCGAGTACGTGCACGAGGTCGGGATCACCGCTGCGCAGCTCCTCGCCCTCGGCCGTGGCGACGGCGATGCCGGGTTCAACATGGCGGTGCTGGCGCTGCGCACGACGGCGTTCGCCAACGGCGTGAGCCGACTGCACGGCGAGGTCTCGCGTGAGCTGTTCCACCGGTTCATGCCGAACCTCCCCGTCCACGAGGTGCCGATCGGCCACGTCACCAACGGTGCCCACACGCGCTCCTGTGTCTCCAAAGAGATGGGCGGGCTGTTCGACCGCTATCTCGGGCCCGACTGGTGGCGGCACCCCGGGCTTGCCGAGACCTGGGCCGGCGTCGATCAGATCCCCGACGAGGAGCTGTGGGCGACACACGAGCGCCGTCGCGAGCGGCTGGTGGCGTTCTCCCGTCAGCGCCTCTCGCGGCAGATGGAGCAGCGCGGCGCCTCCCGACGCGACCTCGAGCGGGCCCGCGGAGTGCTCGACACCCGCACCCTCACGATCGGTTTTGCCCGTCGCTTCGCGACCTACAAGCGGGCAGCGCTCCTGTTCACCGACCCCGAGCGGCTCAAGAAGATCCTCCTCAACCCCGAACGCCCGGTTCAGATCATCTTCGCCGGCAAAGCCCACCCCAAGGACAACGAGGGCAAGGAGGTTCTCAAGCGGGTCGTGAGCTTCTGCCAGAACGAGGAGCTGCGACGACACCTCGTGTTCCTCGAGGATTACGACCTCGTGGTCGCCCGCTACCTCGTACAGGGTGTCGACGTCTGGCTCAACACCCCGCGCCGTCCGATGGAAGCCTCCGGCACCTCTGGCATGAAGGTCCTGCCCAACGGCGGCCTCAACCTCTCGATCCCGGACGGCTGGTGGGAGGAGGCGTACCAGCCCGAGGTCGGCTGGGTGATCGGCCAGGGAGAGGAGTACGAGGACTACGGTGATCAGGACCAGGTGGAGTCGAACGCCGTCTACAAGCTGCTCGAGGACGACATCACCCCGCTGTTCTACGCGCGGGCCATCGACGGCCTGCCTCGCGCCTGGATCGCCCGCATGAAAAAGTCGATGCGGCTACTGACACCCGCGTTCTCGACCAACCGCATGATCTGGGAGTACGCCGAGCGCTACTATCTTCCAGCCTCCCGCCACTTCGCCCGCTTGGCCGCCGACGGCATGGCGAAGACCCGCGCGGTCGCCATCTGGTTGCAGCGGGTTCGCGCCGCCTGGGGCGAGGTCCAGATCGAGGAGGTCGAGGCGGTCAGCCCACACGCCCAGTGCGCCGCCACCGGTTTCGACATCCACGCCGTCGTCCACCTCGGTCCGCTCGCGACCTCCGATGTCGCGGTCGAGATCTACTATGGGCCGCTCGATGCCGAGCGCGACATCACGGCACCGGCAGCCGTCGCCATGTCACCGGCGGAAGACTTGGGCGGTGGCCGCACGCGTTTTTCGGGGACGATTCCCTGTGATCGCTCGGGGATGATCGGCTACACGGTGCGCGTGCGCCCGGTCAACCCAGACGCGCCGAACCTACTGGCCACCAATCTCATGACGTGGTGGTAGCGGCCGGGGCTCGCGAACCGATTGCGGCTTTCTGTCCGCGCCGCCGCTCGTTCCGGCTCCCGCTCGGCCTGCTCCTCACGTACCCCGCCAAGGTCGACCTGCCCTCTACGGCGAGGCTCCGCCGCGCTGGCCGGGGCGCAGCTTATCGCCGCCCTTCCGGAAGACCCCCGAGCTGCCTCCGGCAAGCCTATGCAAAGCGCGGCGGGCGCCGCAGATGGAAACCGGTGGCGTCCTGATACGCTTTGGCCAGCAGCATCGCCTCGGCGTCGTGGAACAGGTTGCCGATGAAGGTCACGCTGGTCGGCGTGCCGTTGCGGCGGAAGCCGTTGGGGAGCACCACCGCGGGGTGGCCGGTAAGGTTGGTCAGTAGCAGGTTGTTGCCGCCGAGGGTGGGCGAGAGGTAAGCGTCGAGCCCGTGCAGGAGGCGGGCCATCTCCTGCATCGCCAGGCGCCGTACGCGATTGGCTTGAAGGTAGTCGACGGCCGACACGGTGCGCCCGACGCGGAGCCGCGTGGGCCAGCCGTTGGCGTCCTGGCGCATGAGCCGGTCGTCACCGGAGCCGCGCGAGAGCTCGTCGAACGCGGCAGCGGCCTCGGCGTGGAGGATCAACGACAGGGCGTCGACAGGCAGGTCGGGCAGCTCGACCGGCACGAGCTCCACGCCGAGCTCGCGCACGGCCTCGAGGGTGGACCGGTCGTGCACCCACCGTTCCGGGTCCACGGCATCGGGGTCACGGTCGAACGCTGACCGCAGGTATCCCACGCGCAGCGCCCGAACGTCGCGGGTGGCGTCCCAGGCGAACGGCACATCGAGCACCGTCTCGTCGCGGCCGTCGGGACCGGCGACCGCTGCCAGCACCAGCGCACAGTCCTCCACGGCCCGGCAAATCGGCCCCAGCTTGTCCATGCTCCAGGCCAATGCCATCGCACCGTGCCGGCTGACCAGGCCGAACGTCGGCCGCAGTCCGGTCGCGCCGCAGCGCGTGCACGGCGAGAGGATCGACCCGCGAGTCTCGGAGCCGATCGCAAACCCCACGAGCCCAGCGGCAACCGCCGCCGCCGGCCCCGCCGAGGAGCCGGACGAGCCCTCGCGCGGATCCCACGGGTTGCAGGTTTGGCCCCCGAACCACAGATCGCCGGTGGCGAGCTCGCCGAGCGTCAGCTTGGCCACCAGCACCGCACCGGCCTCGTCGAGCCGACGCACCACGGTGGCGTCCTCATCGATGACCTGCCGAGCGAACGGGGCAGCGCCCCAGGTCGTCGGGTAGCCCTTCACCGACAGGAGATCCTTGGCGCCCCACGGAATGCCGTGCAGCGGCCCCCGGTAGCGTCCAGCCGCAATCGCGTCGTCGGCTCGCCTGGCCTGCTCGAGCGCCCGCCGCTCGCACAGCGTCACGACGCAGCCGAGCAGCGGATCGAACCGCCTCAGGCGGTCGAGGTACATCTCGGTCAGCTCGATCGAGCGCACCTGGCGGGTGCGCAACAGCTCGGCGAGCAGGGGAATCGGAGCGAAAGCGAGCTGCTCGAGGTCGGTCGGGCGCGTCACTGCCTCGACGCGGCTGAACTTGAGCCCGCGATGCTTCGACGGCACCGTCATCCCGGGCAGCAGCGGGCTGAACCGCAGCGCCGGTGCCAGCGCGTTGGCAAGCGGCACTGAGCGGAGCTGCTCGATCCTGGTCCCCACCTCCTCGACGCCGGCGACCATGAGCGCCCGCTCATCCTCCGAGAGGTCGACGCGCGCCAGCTTCGCGGCTTCGGCCAGCACGGCCGGCGTGACCGGACCACGCGCTGCAGCCTCGGCCCAGACCCGCTCCGCCACTGCGCTCGCTACGCCGAGAGCGGTCATGCGGGCGATGAACACCCGCCTGTCCAGCCGTCCCAACCCCTCGTATGCCACGCGCACCTCCCCGGCACCCAGCGAAAGCCAGCCCGCACGGGGAATGCAAAACACAGGCCCGTAACCGCCAGCGTGCCGGAAGGCGCAACGCGCACCTTGACGCGTCCACCTCAATCGGGCTAGAAAGCCCGGGGAGGTTTGGATGCCGCTCCACATCGATCCCATCGAGCCCGAGTCGTGGCTCGTCGCTCGCGTCGTCCAGGTGCTCAAGCGCAGCGGCGTGGTCGTGCTTCCAACCGATACCGTCTACGCTTTCGCCTGCGCCCTATCGAGCCGCAGCGCGATCGAGCGCCTGTACGGCGTCAAGGGGATCTCAGGTACCAAACGGTTGTCGATCCTGGTGCCCGACATCGCCACGGCGAGTCGATTCACCCGCGGCATCACCAACCACCTGTTCCGAGTCATGAAGCGGGTGCTGCCCGGACCCTACACGTTCATCTTCCAGGCCAGCCAGGAGGTACCGAAGATCATGCTCCACAAGCGTCGCACGGTGGGGCTGCGGATACCGGACAACGCCATCGTCCAGGCGGTGCTGGCCGAGCTCGGCGAGCCGCTTCTTTCCTCCTCGGTGCGCAACACGGCCGAGGAGTTCCTCCTCGATCCGGTGCTGATCGCCGACACCCTCGCCGGGCAGGTCGATCTCGTGGTGGGTGGCGGCGTGCTCGTCAACGAGCCGTCGACCGTCGTCGACCTCAGCGAGGACGAGCCCCTGCTCGTACGCCGCGGCAAGGGCGACGTGGCGGCGCTGGAGCTGTTCTGATTCCCTCGAGCATCGCGAGTCCAGAGCTGAGCGGCTCGTCACCAGCCGACGGCGTCACGATCCCCAGCTCTCGACTCTCGCCCACGCCGGTCGCCAGGACTCACCCCTCCCACGGCTGACCGATACCCAGGACAGCGCTCTGTGCCTCCTCGCGAACCGCCGCCAGGCTCACCTCGTGCGCGGAGGCGACGGCCACGCAGACGTCGAGCTCCGGCTTGACCGAGACGACCCGGCCGCAGAACACGCCGATCTTCACCGGGATGACGCCGAAACGAGTCGGTGCGTCGACGATGTGGCGCTCGATCTCCGGCCGCACGCACCCCAAGACCCGCACGCCCAGGGTTGCGCCCTCCTCGAACAATGCTGTGACAACTGCATCCACGAAAGGTGGTTCGACGAGCGCCCGGAGCTCGATCACGGGTCGACCTTTGCGGCCGGCGCCAGCGAGGCACCAGACGTCGAGTGCCCCGGCTCGCCGTACCCGCTCGGTGAGCCAACCCAGCACTTCTCCCGATTGGTCGTCGATCGTCGTCTCGACGATCACCATCGAGCGGCCAGCCGCGCGTGGCGCCGCCTCGTCGAGTAGGAACGCACGCAGCAAGTTGGGAACACCCGGGAACTTCCTCGTTCCGAACCCGACCCCGACCCGCTGGATGGTGCCCGAGGGCAAAGGTCCGAACTCTCGCACCAGCGTCCGTAGCAAGGTGGCACCCGTCGGAGTGGTCATCTCACCGGGGGCCGCGTACCCGGCGATCGGAATCCCGTGCAGGAGCCGGCTCACCGCGGGTGGCGGCACTGGCAGCAATCCGTGCGCGGTCTCAACCGTACCCGAGCCCACCGGCACTGGCCCGCAGGCCAGGCGATCCACGCCCAGCAGCTCGACTGCCGCACAAACGCCAACGATGTCGATCACCGCATCCACTGCCGCCAGCTCGTGCAGGTGTGCCTGCTCCAGGGGAACACCATGCACCTCGGCCTCGGCTTCGAACAGACACTCGAACGCCGCCATCGCTCGCTCGCGCACCCCCTGCGGGAGACGCGCGCCTCGCAACACCTGCTGCACGTCTCGAAGGTGCCGGGCCGGAGAGCTCTCCTCGCTCACCACGACGCGCACTCGGGTGCCGGCGAACCCCTGTTGGCGGTCGCGCTCCGCTTCCAACCGCCACCCGGGCAGATCGAGCCCGTCGAGCAGCCCACGTAAGCTGTCGACCTCCACGCCGAGGTCTACGAGCGCGCCGAGCAGCATATCCCCCGACGCCCCGCCGAACGGATCGATGTACAGGATCGTGCCCATGGCACCTCTCCTCACGTGCTCGTTCGAGCATAGCACCGCAACGCCTCCACTCGAACGTCGGCGGCGGCCCGTGGTCCGCGACCCGCCCTTGGTCGTCGGACCTGGACGCGGCCGTGGGCTGGCGGCTGCTTTGTCAGCCGCTCCACTTGGCTCGAAAGCGGGCGCGGTTGGACTCGTACAACCGTTGATAGGCCTCCTCGCCCAGGAGCTTGAAGCCGGCCCTTTGCCAGTGATGCACGAAGACATCCTGGCGGCAGCACAGGTCGTAGCCGGCCGCACGCACCCGCCGGGAGTAGTCGTCGTCCTCGAACATCCCGGCCGCGAACTGCTCGTCGAGTGGGCCGACACGCTCCCACACCTGGCGGCGCAGGACCGCGCAGAACAGCGCCAGCATCGGGATCGAGAACGTCTTCCCGGCCTGCCCGATCGCGCGCGCCGCCGCCCACGCGGGCAGCTCGCCAAGATCGCGGTACCCACAGCGCACGCGTGCCTCGTTGCCAACCGCGTTGGTCACCGGCCCCACCATGCCCAGCCCTTCATTCGCCCCGACCGCCCCGGCCAGCGTCTGCAGCCACCCCGGTGTGACGACGGTGTCGTTGTTGAGCAGGCAAAGCACCTGCCCGCGTGCGGCACGCACGCCCTGGTTCGTCGCTGCCGCGAAGCCGCGGTTCTCGCCGTTGAGGACGACCTGCACCTTGTCGTTTATAGCTGCGAGATGTTGGAGCAGCTCCGGCGTGCCGTCGGTCGAGCCGTTGTCGACGACGATGATCTCGTGCTCGACGTCACCGGTAAAGCAGCGAATGCTCGCGAGGCAGAGCTCGGTGAGCCGGCGGTTGCCGAACGTCACGACGACAATCGACACGAGCGGTAGCTCTCTCGTCACTTGCGGCCCGAGCGTTTTCGCGACCGACTCCCACCCGGCAACGAGTGCAGCCAGCTCCGTTTGCTGCTCGGGCACATGCAAAGCGCTCCCACGCCCCGAAAACGCGGCCAGCAGCCGGGCTCGCAGCCGGACCGGAAGCAGGCTGGGCGCCAAAACGCGAGCCGACTCGATGGGGTGTGCGAGCCGCCGTCGCAGGCGGCCCAGGCGGTCGCACCAACCGCTTTGCGGTCTGCGCCTCGCCGTCGAAGGTTGCCGGGGTGTTCCGTCCGCCACCGTACTATCCGTGTCGGCGGCGGGCCGAGGACTTGTCCGTCTTGAGCCACTGCGAGTACTCGGCCGTCACATCCTTCGCCGGGCCGTGCGCAGCGATCCGCCCGTCCCGCAACCAGATCGCCTCGTCACAGAGCCACCGCACGGCGTTCATATTGTGGGAGACGAAGAGGATCGTCACGCCGGCACGGCGGAACGAGGCGATCCGCTCCTTGCAGCGGGCGACGAAAGCGCCGTCGCCGACCGAGAGGATCTCGTCCAGCAGCAGCACGTCGGCGTCGACGGTGGTCGCGACCGAGAACGCGAGCCGGGCGGCCATGCCGGTGGAGTAGGTCCGGAGCGGCGCATCGATGAAGTCCTCGAGCTCGGCGAACGCTACGATCCCGGCGAAGCGTTTCCGCATCTCGGTCCGTGAGCGACCCAGCAGCGCGCCGTTGAAGAAAACGTTTTCCCGGCCCGACAGCTCCTGGTCGAAGCCGGTACCGAGCTCGATGATCGGCGCTACGCGCCCGCGCACCGCCACCGCGCCCGAGGTCGGCGCGAGGATGCCGGCGATGACGCGCAGGAGCGTCGATTTCCCCGCCCCGTTGGCGCCGATGATGCCGAGGGAGCGGCCGATGCCGAGCTCGAGCGATACCCCGTCCAGGCCGCGGAAGTCCTCGTACTGGAACCGACTCGTCAGACGGCGAATCGCCCACTCCTTGAGGGTCGGAATGCGGCGGGTCGGCACCCGAAACCGCACCGAGACGTCGTGCATGGCGATGGCCGCGGCAGAGGACAGAGCGAGCATCACAAGTGGAGGTAGAACCCGCCGGCCAGGCGGCGGAAAACGGTCCAGCCGAGAACCAGCGCGCCAAGGGCCAAGGCCACGCCGACGCCAAAAACGGCGAGCGGCGGGAGCTGACCGTGGTAGATCGGGTAGCGCGCCAGCTCGAACAGCTTGGTGAGGGGGTTGAACTCGACCAGCCAGCGGAAGCGGTCGGGCAGAATGTCGAGTGGATACATGATCGGCGTCAGATACATCAACCCCATGATGCCGACCTGGTACATCTGCGCGACGTCGTCGAAGTAGACGGCGAGCGCCGAGAGCCCGAGGCTGACGCCGAGGGTAAACACGGCGATGACGAGGAAGCTCAGCGGCAGCACGAGCAGCGCCGGCCGCACCGGTGCGCCCACCACCAGCATGATGGCGATGAGCGGCCCACACGACAGCAGCAGGTTGATCATCCCGGCCACCGTTCCGGCCAGGGCGAAGATCGTCTTGGGCAGCCGCACGCGCTTCATCAGCGGACCGTTCCACGCCAGCGACGCCATCGAGTTGGCGGTCGTCTGGGCGAAGAACATCCAGACCAGGAACTCGGACAGAAAATAGATCTCGTAATGGAGAATCGCGAAACGGAAGAAATGCGAGAAAACGACGGTCAGGATGACCATCATCAAAAGGGGGTTGAGCAGCGTCCAGAAAAACCCGAGGATCGAGCGCTTGTAGCGGACCGTGAGGTCACGGTGCACGAGGTTGGCCAGCAGGTGCCAGTAGGACGCCACATCCCGCACGTCCTCCCAAGGAGTGGGGCGCTTCCCGGCGACGTTCCGACAGACCTCGGCGACGACCATCCCGCCTATTCTACAGTCGTCGCGCACCGGTGCCTCCATCTCGCTGCCTGGGTTGACAGCCGTGCCGTACCCCGCCGCCCCGAGCAAGCCACTAGCGATGACCCAGCAGCGACCCGCCAGGGCCTGGCTCGCCTACCCTGGGTTCAACGGTCTCGACCTCGACAAACCCCGCCTCACCGAGGCGGGCGAGCGAGCCGTCGGCTCCCAGCGTCTGCTCCACCGCCTTCACGCCGAGTGGGAGACCCCGCCCACCAAGCCGCGATCGAGATCGAACCAGGCACTGCCGTGGACGCTTCTCGCTCGTCGCCCGCACGCAGCTCGAGCAGGCTCGACCGTCGTGCGCTATCCTCTGCGGCGGTGTCGGGAGGGCCGGTGAGCGGACCGATTCACCTGTTCAGACCTTCGTTCCGTGTCGAGGAGGCGCTGGCGGCGATCCGCGAGTGCCTCGAGTGCGGGTGGACCGGCCTCGGCTACAAGACCGTCGAGCTGGAGGAGGCGTGGTGCGAGTACACGGCGCTGCCGCACGCCCACTTCTTGAACTCGGCCACTGCCGGCCTGCACCTCGCCGTCCGGCTGCTGCGCGAGCGCCACGGCTGGCAAGATGGTGACGAAGTGATCTCGACGCCGTTCACCTTCGTCTCGACCAACCACGCACTTTTGTATGAGCGCCTCCAGCCGGTGTTCGCCGACATCGATGAGTACCTGTGCCTCGACCCGGCCTCGATCCGCGAGCGACTGACTCCGCGCACACGAGCGGTGGTGTTCGTTGGCCTCGGCGGCTCCACCGGACGTCTCCCAGAGGTCGCGTCGATGTGCCGCGAGCGCGGCCTGCGCCTCATCTTGGACGCTTCGCACATGGCCGGCACGCGCCTCGGCGGCCGCCACGTGGGCGGTGAGGCCGACGTTGCGGTATTCAGCTTCCAGGCGGTGAAGAACCTCCCCACCGCCGACTCCGGCATGGTCTGCTTCGCGGACGCCGAGCTCGACGCCGAGTGCCGCAAATGGACCTGGCTCGGGATCAACAAGGACACGTATACGCGCACCCATGCCGACGGCTCCTACCGCTGGCTCTACGACGTCGAGCACGTCGGCTTCAAGTACCACGGCAACTCGATCATGGCCGCGATCGCGCTGGTCGGGCTCCGCTACCTCGACGAGGACAACCTCCACCGCCGCCGCCTCGCAGCGTGGTACGACCAGGCGCTCGCTGGCGCCCCCGGCGTGACGACCGTGCCTACCCCTGCGGACTGTGAGAGCTCACGCCACCTTTACCAGGTCCTCGTCCCCGAGCGCGATCGCGTCATGGTCGGGCTCAACCAGCGTGAGATCTACCCCGGCGTCCACTACCGCGACAACCGAAGCTATCGCATGTACGCGGATCGGCCCGGCGCCTGCCCGAACGTCGAACGCGCCAGCCGTTCTGTCATCTCCCTGCCGCTCCACATCGGCTTGGGCGAGGCCGATGTGCGCGACATCGCGCACCACCTGCGTGCGGTTGTCGCCTCGCTGGGCGGAGGGCGGCAGTGAAACGCCTCGTCCCGCCGATCATCGGGGAGCGGGTAAGGCTGCGGCTGCTTCGTGAGGAGGACCTCCCGCTCACCCTGGCGTGGCGCAACGCCGACTGCAACCGGCGGTGGTTCATCAGCTCCGCACCGATCGCCTGGGAGCAACACCTGGCTTGGTTCTCCCGCTACCTCGAGCGGGACGACGACTTCGTGTGGGTGATCGAGCCGATCGAACAGGCCCGTCCCATTGGGCAGGTCTCGATTTACGACATCGACTGGACGGGCAGCCAGGCCGAGTGCGGTCGCCTCCTGGTCGGCGATCCGGCGGCCCGCGGCAAGGGGTTCGCGAAGGACGCCATCCGAGCCTGCACCGCCCACGCCGCAGCGGCCTGGGGGATCCGCCTGATCTATTGCGCTATTCTGCGGGAAAACTCGGCCTCTCGAGCCTCATTCACCGCCGCCGGTTACACCCTGGAGGCCGACGACGGGCGCTTCGTCCGCATGACCTTCGCTCCCCCTCGAACGTAGCTACCGACTGCCGAGAAACGCAGCGACGTCGCGCAGGATCCCCGCCACGCGGTGGTCCCAGAGGTGCTCGCGCAGCACCCGTGCCCGCGCCCGCCGGCCGAGCTCCGCGCATCGTGCCGGTTCGGCAACCAATCGTGTCACGCGCTCTACCAAATGCGAGATCGATTGATACGGTATAATCTCTTGTTCCGGCTCAAAATAGCGCCCGATAAACGGGCTATCCTCGATGAGCGAGGCGACTCCGCCGGCCGCCGCGAGCTGCGGCCGGTTGGTAAGCCTCCAGGTGCCGTATACCGGCGGCGGATAATCGTCGATGACCGCGAACTCGAGTGCCAAGTAGGCCGAGGCGATCCCCGCCCGCAGCTCTTCCGGTGAGGCGAGCGCCGGCAGCGCCGGGGGATCCCAGCGACTCTCGGAGGCATGCCCGTGCAAGCGCAACCGGCACACGCGCGCCAGCGCCGCGATCGCCTCCTGGCGGTACGCGGTCCACTTCCCAGCGAAAAACACGTCCCACTGCTTGGGCACGTCGAGTGGCGCGAACAGCTCGCCATCGATGGCCGGGGCGCACTCACGGACGGCGATCCCGGCCGCCCGGTAGGCGGCGAAGGTCGACGGATCCTGGCTGTAAAAGAGGTCGAACGACGGGGCGATCGCCAGCGACGACGGCAGCCCGAGCGGGTCCGAAAGCGCCAGCCCGACGTACACCGCCGACGAAGGCAGCACGCACTTGAGCTCCTCCGGCACGAAAATCGCGCCGGCCAGACAGATCACGATCTCCGGCTCGAACCCCATCACCGCCTCGACCGCCGACGCAAAAGGCAGTGGTGCCGGGGCGGCGCTGGCGGTGCTCACGAACCCGTCCAGCAGGCGCGGCTCGACGAGCTTGAGGGTGCAGACCCGCTCGAACGCCCGCAGCGGCCCGATGAGGTTGTTCACAAACGGCGGCTGAAAGATGTTGCCGAACAGCAGCACTCGTGGCTTCGCTGCCAGCGTGGTGGAGCGGTCCCCGCTCGTCATCGCGTGAGGATAGCCACGCTCGCCCAGCTACACAACCAGCGCCTTCACTTCACGTAGTCGTCGATGTACGGGAGCTGCAGCTCGTGTGTGTCGAGCTCCGCGCAGCCGCGCAGTGCCCGCCACAGCCAGCCGCACCAGGGCCGGAACCCGGTGCGCAGCAGCGAGTACCCCTTCTGCACGAAGAGCATCAGCCGCCAGCCCCGCAGCGAGCGGTAGACGCGCAGCGCCTCGTCGTTGGCAGCGGCGTAGCGGCGGACCGCCGCACGCAGCGCGTCGGCAGTCTCCTCGCCAGTCTCGCGCTCGCCTGGGGCCACCGTTGCCGCCAACGGCGCTTCCACCCGCTGGTCGACCCATACCTCGGCATCGCAGATGATGTCGCCGAGCTGGTCGCGAACGCACACCGCGCAGTGCCCACCCGCAGCCGGAGCATGGCTTGCCAGAAGCGTCGCCTCCAACGGGATCGCCTTACGCCAGCGCAGCGCCAGGCGCCGTACCCGCAGCCGACATGGACGGCTCGGCGCGGGCTCACCTGCCGCGACCAGCGCCTCGGTCATGCAGATCCCCCATCGCCAGCACACCCAGCGGGTGCAGGCGCCGTCCCAGCGGCTCAGCGTGCCCGCCGACCGGGCTCATGAGCAGGCGTAGGAGGTCCGTCGAGTAGACGCCGTTGTGCGGCGACGCGAGCCGCAGCAGCGGCGCTCGCACCTCTTCGATCGGCTCGACGAACCGCGGTCCGGTCAAGGCCGCGAAGCACTCCGCAAGCGCCGGCGCCGCTTCCGGTGTGAGCTGCAGGCACAACCGGAGCGCCTGCGGTCGTGTGGTCAGCTCGATCTCCAGCCCGGGCTGGCGATCCGCGTCGAAGCGGTCTGCCTGCGCCAGCACCTGCTCGCCGTCGCATACCTGCACCGAGGCGATCTCGCCAGGTTCGATCCACGGCGGCACGACGACGCGGACCCGGGCTGGTGCCTCGGCCGAGACCGTGATCCCCCGACCCAGGAGCCGAACCGGGAGCTCGTAGAGCCCGTCCGCAGGTACCGCGGCGCACGGCGCCGGCTCGACGAGGGCGCGCAGCTCGGGCGTGTAGTAGTCCAGGAACTCGATCAGCGCCTCGCTGGCGGTGGCGAACCGCACCTCGGGGAAACGCTCCCGCGCCCAGGCAAGGAAGGCGTCGAGCTTGTCGAAGCTCCCTCCCTCGAGGCTGCGGAACGGGTCTGGCTCGCCGCGCATGACCATCGCATGCGTCAGGCTCATGATGACCCTGACCCCGGGTCCCCGGGCCGCCGCACGGCCTGCTCGAACCAGGCGCGGTCCTTGCCCAGGTCGCCGAAGTCGGTATCGTGGCACACCGCGAGCTGGGCAAGGTGAACCCGGCCAAGGTCCTCGACGACCGCCTTCCGATCCTCCTCGCGGCACCAGGAGAGCTGGCCCCCTTGCCGCGGCGGCAGCCAAGCCATGAAGGCGTCGGAGCTGGCAACTAGACCACACGCCTCGAACGCCGCGGTCGAGATACGCTGATCCTCCGCTTGGGCGCCGAAGTCGAAGCTGCCGATCCGCGCCACTCGGGGCAGGCGCTGGCCGGCTCACAGCCGGGCGAGATAGCGCAGGCTCCGGTAAAGTGAGCCGGTCTTGCTGTCGAGCGTGCGAAGGTCCCCGAGTGCTTTGACCCCCGGTCCGCCGCGGGCGGCGCCGTCCCAGTCATGGTGGCGATGCTCCGGGTTGGTGACGGGATCGTAGTAGTCGTTGGGCAGGATACCGTCGGTCGCGGGGTTGTAGACGAGGCGCGGCTGCGGCGGGAGCTGGCTTCCGGGCTCGTAGTCGAAGTGGATGTGCGGTGCGTACTCGTGCCGCACCGCGCCGCGGCGTACCGACTCGTCGAGGTCGGCGATCAGACGCGGCCAAGCCCCACTCGACGACTGCTCCGCCGCCCATGCCGCAGCAAAGCGCTGTGTGGCGGTGAAAAAGTGCGTCCATCGCGCCCCGTACTTCTCAGCGACCTCGTTCATCCGGTGCGGCTTCTCGATCATCTGCAGCCGGTCGTCCTCGGGGTCCATGAAATCGTTACGGTTGCCGAGCTCCGCACGCTCGCCGTAGTTGCCCGTACGTGGCCCGCCGTCGAGGTCTCACAGTCCTCGGTGAGGACGTACAGCAGCCTCCCCGGCTCCGGGTCCTCCACGGCGACCGCTACCTCGAGCACCTCCTCGACGCCGCCCCCGGTCACTATGACCCGTAGCGGCCAGGACTTCTCGAGGTTGACCTCATGCGGGCGGTCGGCCCGCACCGAGAAGCTGACCCGTGTCTCGGACCATGGGCCGAGTGGCGCAAGCCGCCGGTCACCGGTCGGCAGCCATAGCCCGTGCCCGGCCGGCACCACGGCTCGCAGCTCGACCTCCCGAGCCTCGTCGTCGGTGTTGACGAGCGTGAGCGCCAGCTCCGCGCTCTCCCCGGGCCACAACGTCGGTACAGGGTCGACAACCGCAACGAAACGAGAGCCTTGCCGCGGCACCTTTGGCCGGCACGGCGGCGCGGACCGCGGCGGTGGCCTCAGACGCGAGGGTAGCGCCTTCCCGTCGCGCACCGCCGACAGCCGCAGCGTGCTCATGAGCAGCAGCCCCCCCGAGGTCGTAGACGCCGCGAGACGAAGCAGCGCAATCCCCTCGTCGATATCGAGGATCTCGGCCTCCGCCTCGAGCGTGTCTCCGACCGCCGCCTCACCTTCCCACTCCACCACCACGTCGCGGCCGGTCCAGAAGGCACCGGCCGGCTGCCCTGGCCCGGCAACCGCGTACGCCGCCGTAGCGGCGAGGCCGAACGGAACACAAAGCGGCGCTTGGTAGCCCGCCCCGAGCTGGCCGCCGGCTTCCCCGAGCCACGTTCCGAGCAGCGCGATTGCGCCCGGGTCGAGGACTTCCCGCGCCCGAACACCCTTGCTCACCATCCCCGGTGCGACACGTCGCACCTCCACCACGCGGGCGTACCCGACCCTGAAAACCCGCCCGACCTCATCTCGCCGCGCACCGCCGTATCCGGTCATGTGCGCATGGTTCTGGAGGAGGCGGCGCAGGTACAGCGCGCGATACCGCCGGCGGGCGAGACCGCAACTCGGCCGATATTCGCCGCAGCCGTGCTTCGGTGCGTTCTGGGGCGTGTCTCGCAAGCCGCCGCACCAAGACAACGAGCCGGGCGTTGGGACGCCCGGCTCGGGTTGGTC
>JAAYVZ010000123.1 GCA_012516935.1 Holophagae bacterium | reverse complement strand
GAGTGGCGGGAGCGCCGGGCAGGTGCTGACGGTGACGGCGGGTGGGGCGGCGTGGCAGACGCCGTCGGGTGGTGGCGACATCACGGGTGTGGCCGCAGGGACTGGCCTGACTGGTGGCGGGACGAGCGGTGACGTGACGCTCGGGATCGCCAACGGCGGGGTCGGAACCACGCAGCTCGCGAGCGGCGCGGTCACCCAGGCCAAGCTCTCGGCAGGAGGCGCTGCCAGCGGCAAGGTGCTCGGCACCGATGGCACCAACTTCGTGTGGCAGTCCGCGGTGTTCAGCCACACCCACTGGGGCGAGACATGGTCGGGAAGCGGCACCGGGCTGACGCTCTCCAGCAGCACAATTGGCATTTTCGGCAAGGGCAGCGACAAGGGCGTGTACGGCCAGACCAGCACGATCAGCGGCGTCGGGGTATACGGCGAAGCCACGGCAACCAACGGCGAAGGCGTCCATGGACGAGCCAATCGCTATGGCGTGAACGGCCTTGCCCTGACTACCAGCGGACCCGCCCACGGTGTTGGGGGCAAGTCCAGCTCGAACGCCGGGACCGGCGTCTGGGGCTATAACGACTCGCCCTCCGGTTCCACCCAGGGCGTGTCCGGCCAGGCTGACTCGACGGCCGGCAGCGGGGTGTACGGCAACGCCGCTGCCACGAGTGGCACCACCTATGGCGTCTACGGCGTGTCCGCGTCCACTGGCGGTCGAGGCGTCGCCGGTCACGCCACCTCGACCACTGGCGTCAACTTCGGCGTCCTCGGCCGCACCAGCTCGGCCTCCGGTTACGGCGTCTACTCCGCCGGGAACTTTGCCGCGACAGGCAGCAAGGCCGCCGTCGTCGAGACGCACGGCTTCGGATGGCGCCACCTCTACTCCATGGAGAGCCCGGAGGTTCTCTTCGAGGACGTGGGGACAGCCCGGCTGGTCGACGGCCTGGCGGTTGTGGCCATTGAGCCGGTCTTTGCCCAGACGGTGAACCTGGAGCAGCCCTACCAGGTCTTTCTGACCGCCCAGGGCGAGGGGCCGGTGCTGCTCTGGGTCGCAGCCAAGACGGCGGTCAGCTTCACCGTTCGCGGCGTGACCCTGGATGGCCAGGCAGCCAAAGGCGCTTTCGACTACCGCATCATTGCCAGGCGCCTGGGCTACGAGGACACCCGTATGGCTCTCGCCGCCGACCCCTCGGCGGTCGGCGATGGCCCTGCGTCTCCGGAGACGCCTCGCTGAGCGGCCTGGGCGGGCACCGCGATGACGGGGGGAGGTGCTGGTGCGGCGTGTGGCCGGGATGCGTCTCCGCTCCGTCGCGCCACGAAGCAGGGCGAGGCGTTTCTGTGCGGCTATCATGGCGCCGGTGAACCCGTGAGCGCGTGGAGCGGCCCCTTGGCTTCCCTGGTCTCGGCCGCGGTGGAGAACGTGTGCCGAGCCGGGGTGCGACGGTGAGCGAGGCGAGATGTGAGGTCGGACCCGAGCTCGTGCGCGGGCTGGGCGCCTGGGACGCGGCCTCGCTCACCATTGGGGCCATGGTCGGTACCGGGATTTTTATCACGACCGGGGACATCGCCCGGGTGCTCCCGCACGCCGGGCTGATCACACTGGTCTGGCTGGCCGGGGGCCTGTTGACGCTTGCCGGCGCTCTGACCTACGCGGAGCTCGGGGTGATGTTCCCGCGCGCGGGCGGCATGTAGCACTACCTCAGGGAGGGGTACGGCCCACTCTGCGGCTTTCTCTATGGCTGGGCGTGCCTCCTGGTGATCATGTCGGGCGGCGCTGTGGACCGGCGACGGCTGGTACGGGGCGACGTTCTCCGTCGGCGAGATGCGCCGGCCGGAGCGCTCGTTGCCGGCCGGGCTCATCGCCGGGACGGGCGCCGTCCTGGTGATGTACACGCTGCTCAACCTCGTGTACCTGCGGGCGCTGCCCGTGTCGGCGATGACGGCGACGCCGCGCGTCGGCGAGGCCGCCGCCGAGGCGCTGTTCGGCGCCGGCGGGGCCAGGCTCGTGAGCCTGGCGGTACTGGTGTCGACGTTCGGGGGCCTGGCCGCGACGATCCTCTGCGCCGCCAGGATCTATCTGCCGGTGGCGCAGGACGGCCTGCTTTTCCGCAGTCTCGCCCATGTCCACCCGCGCCACCGCACCCCGCGCGATGCCTCGTGGCGCAGGGCGTCTGGGCGGGCCTGCCGACGATCTCGGGGACCTACAGCCAGCTCTACTCCTACGTGGTGTTCGCCGTGACGCTCTTCCACGTTGCAACGGGTGCCGCCGTCTTCGTCCTCCGGCGTCGCCGCCCCCAGCAGCCACGCCCATACCGCGTGCGGGGCTATCCGCTCGTCCCGGGGCTGTTCATCGTCTCGTGTGCGCTCTTGGTGGTCGGCTCGGTGATCGAGAAACCCGTCGAGTCGCTGTGGGGCCTGGGCCTCGTCGCCCTGGGGCTGCCATCGTTCATGATCTGGTACCGTGGCAGCGCTACCGCGGCGGCGCCTCGGGAGGGGGCGGAGTCGAGCTGACCTCGCCGCCGGGCTCGGCACCCTCGACCTGGCCAGCCATGGTCTTCGCCCATTCGTCGGCAAGGTGCTGCAGACCCGAGAGATGGAGCACGAGCGTGACGTCGCGCCGGTCGACCGCAAGCTCGTGCGCGAGATCGAGGCCGCTGGCCGCTAGGCGCTCCCGCAGACCGTCGAGGTACTCGGTGAGAGCGGTGCGCCACGCCTCGGCGGCGCCCTCGTCACGGGTGAGACCGGTCAAGGTGACGTCGGCGCGGTCGGCCGAGGGGACAGCGACGGCAAGGGTCGCGGCCTGCAGGCGCTCCGCCAGCGCTGCAAAAGGATGGGGCGAGCGCTCGGCCGTCGACGCATGCTCGTCGCCTACAGCGCCGTAGCGCGGCGCCTCCATCGCTTCCATGAGCGCCGCTGTGAGGAAGCTGCCGCGGTTGTGGGCTGCGGCCACCAGCACGTGGCCTGCCTTCAGCCGCTCGTAGGCGCCTTCCGGCAAGAACCCTGGTTGTCCTGCCGCGGTGCCGCTCTGCGCGCGATCGAGGGCGGCCTCGACGAGCTCTGCGCTGTCCGACCAGAGCAGGGTACCGCCCGCGAAGCTGAGAGCGCTTCCGTTGGGGAAGACCGCGACGTCCCGGCCGGCGTGCGTGTGCACGGTGGCGTCGGAGCCCTTGCCCTTCATGGCAGAGGTGAGGAAGGCGCGGATCGGCCGCACGAACCCCCGGAAGTTGGCAGCGAGGGCGATGTGCCTCCGCTCGTTCGCGGCCAGCAGCACTGCGAGCGTCGCCTCGTTGGGGAGCCACATGCCGACGGCGTCGCCTGACCGCGCATCCTGCATGGTGTCGAAGCGCTCGAGCCAGCGCAGGGAGTCGGGAAGCTGCCGGGCCGCCGCCTGCCTCTGGCGACGGTTGTGCTCGGCCATCGCTGCGCCGAGCAGACGCGTCAGGCCGTGCGCGCGCTCGTCCCCAGCGAGGTGCACGACCGCGACTGCCGCGGGCGTCACCACGACTTCGGTGGGTACCTGGGGGCCCGGGGAGATCACCCGCCAGGCCCCCCAGATGAGGAACGCGGCCACGGCCAGTCCCACCACTCCGCAGCCGATCGCACAGCCGGTGAGCACCTTCCACCAGGGCGACGAGGGCTTCGAGAGCGTGCCGAGCGTGGGCGGCGCCAGTACACGCCCCGGCCCGATCGGACGGGGCGCCGAGGGTAGGGGGCTATCGGAGTACTCCGCGTGCATGGCTCGCGCTCGAGTGTAGCCTTTCCGGTCCCGGGCTACACTTCCTTCGTGCGTATCATCACGACCCATCTGGGAGCCGACTTCGACGCGCTGGGTTCGGCGATGGGGATGCGTCTGCTCGTGCCCGACGCCAGGCTGGTGTTTCCGGGCTCGCAGGAGGTGGCAGTGCGGCGCTTCCTGGAGGCCGAGCGCATCGCGCTGCCCGAGGTGCGGGTGCGCGAGCTGCGGCGCAGCACGATCGAGCTGGCGGTGGTCGTGGACTGCTCGTCTTTCCGGCGCCTGGGCGAGGTGGGTGAGCTCATCGCCGCCTCGGGCTGCCCGGTCGAGGTGGTCGACCACCACCAGGACCCCGTCGACCTCATTCCTTCCGCCTCGGTGCTCACCGCCGACGTGGCCGCCACCTGCACGGTGGTGACACGCGAGCTGCAGCGCCACCGAGTCGAGCCCGACGTTCTCACCGCCTCACTGTTGCTGCTCGGGGTGTACGAGGATACTGGCGGGCTCACCTATGTCGACACGACGGCGGCCGATCTCGAGGCCAGCGCGTGGTTGCTCACCCACGGGGCGCGGTTGGAGTGGGTACGGCGCTACGTACTGCGTCCGCTCGAGCCGGAGCAGCTCGAGCTCCTCAACCAGCTCGTGGAGGGCGCGGTCGAGCATCAGGTTGCGGGATGCCGGGTGGTGATCTCGGTGGCCCGCCCGAGCGAACGGCTCGAGGAGGCCGCCTACGTGGTGCACCGCTACGCCGAGATCTTCGACCTGCCGGTGGTGGTGGTGCTGCTCGAGGTGCCGCCTCAGCTCGTGGTGATCGCCCGCTCGACCGTGCCGGAGGTGGATGCCGGCCGCCTCATGGCGGCGATCGGCGGCGGTGGGCACGCCACGGCGGCCGCGGCACGGCTGCGTGGGCGCAGCGCCGTCGAGGTGTCCGAGAAGCTGCTGGGCGTCATCGCCCAGGCGCTCTCGGCCCGCTGGACCGCGGCCAGCCTGGCGACCCCGTTTCTTCATACCTGCGATGCCGGCTCCACCGTCGGGGAGGCCAAGGAGCGGCTTACCCGCTTGCGCATCAACGCCATGCCGGTACAGCAAGGGGAAGCGTTGATCGGCGTCGTGACCCGTCAGATCCTCGACCAGACGCTGGCAGCGGGGATGGGCGACCGACCGGTGACGCTGGTCATGCGCCCGGGGATCCCCGAGGCGCCGCCCGAGGCCTCGCCGGAGGAGCTGCAGCGGCTGTTCATGGAGTCGCACAACCGTTTCGTTCTGGTGCGGCTGGCGTCCGGGTGGGGCGTGCTGACTCGAATGGACCTCTTTCGTCGGCTGTACGAGCGCCAGCTCGCCGAGGGCGCGCGCCTGGACCGACGAGTCGCCTCGGCGCGGTTGGTGGTCCAGGATCTGGGCAAGCAGCTTGCCCGCGCCCTGCCACCGCGGCTGCTCGAGGTTCTCACCGCCACCGGGGAGCTGGCGGCAACGGACGGAATGCGTGCGTTCCTCGTCGGCGGCGCGGTTCGCGACGTGCTGCTGGGCAGGCCGATAGAGGATGTCGACGTGGTCGTCGAGGGAGACGGCATGCGCCTGGCCGGGCGCCTGGCGCAGGCGTTCGGCGGGCGCAGCCACCCTCACGAGCCCTTCTTGACCGCAGCGGTTCACCTTCCCGAGGACGTACGGGTGGACGTGGCGACGGCCCGCACCGAGTTCTACCGCCGGCCGGCGGCGTTGCCCGAGGTCGAGACCTCGGCGATCCGTCAGGACCTCTACCGCCGCGACTTCACGATCAATGCCATGGCGATGAGCCTGGCCCCCGGCCATCTCGGGGAGTTACTCGATTTCTTCGGTGGGCGGCGCGATATCGAGCGCCGGCTCGTACGGGTGCTGCACTCCCTCTCGTTTCTCGACGACCCCACCCGAGTTCTGCGCGCGGTGCGGTTTTCGACCCGGCTGGGGTTCGGGATCGCCGCCGAGACCCGGCACCTCATCGGCGTGGCGGTGAGCGAGGGCGTTTTCGCGCGCCTGTCGGGCGAGCGGTTGCGCGATGAGCTGGCCGAGCTGCTCGAGGAGGACCACCCGGCCGAGGCGCTCGGAGAGCTCGCGAACTTGGGCGTGTTCGAGGCGGTGTTCCCGGGCGTGGTGTGGTCGGTGTCGCTGCGCCGATTCATCGGCCAGCTTCACGAGGTGCTGGCTTGGGCGGCGCTCGAGGAGGTCGGAGAGAAGGCTCGCTGGCCAGCTCACCTGGTGGCGTTGGCGACGCGATCGGGCGAGCGGGGAGGCGAGATTCTGGCCCGTCGGTTATCGCTGTCCGGTCGTCTCGGACAGGTGGTGGCGCAGGCGCGACCACGGATCGAGAAGGCGCTATCGGTTCTCGCCCAGGACCACATCCGTCCCAGCGAGGTCGTGCGTTTGCTCGAGCACACGGAGCGCACCGTCATCCTCGTCACCATGGCGATGGCAGGCGAGGAGACGCGGCGACTGCTCCGCCAGGGGCTCTCGGTTTGGCAGCGCACGCCGGCCCCGGTCACCGGGGCGTGTCTTCGCGCCGCCGGCGTGCCGCCCGGCAAACCGCTCGGCGAGGCGCTGCAGCGCACGCGCGACGCGGTGATCGACGGGGAGATCTCGGCTCATCGGGCACTCGAGCACGCCGTTGCTCTGGCTCGCGGAGAGAAAGGAGGGCGGCGATGACGCTACTGCTCGCTCTGGTCCTCGCCACGGTGCCAGCGCCCGAGCCCAGCTACCTGGTGGAGCGGGTGGTGGCAATAGGCGGCGAGCAACGGAGGGTCACTCTTTTTCGAGACGGCACGGGCGTGGTCAAGAGGACCCCGGTGAGCGGCGAGGCGAGCCTTTTCGTCAAACCGGTCGGCGACCTCGCGCTGGCCCAGATCGAGCAGGTGGTGCGCGAGGTCTACGCCGAGATCGGCGAGTTCTCCTCGGTGGGCCAGGGGCTCGAGGGCGGGAGCATCGAGCTCCGGCTCGCGCCGCCGGGTCTGGTTCCCCTCACGGTTCGGATCTCGACCACGGCAGTACCCTCCGTCTCGGCTGCCCGCCTTGCTGCCGTCCTCGATGGGCTCGAGGAGCGCGTCCTGACCGGCAAGCCACCGGCTGAGGACCTGCGGGGCTGGGAGCCTCGAATCGGGGAGAGGATCGAGCTCGACGACGGCTCGGTCGTGACCATCGTAGCCGTGCTCGATACCCCGGCCGGGGAGCAAACGGTGCAGGTGCGGCAGGGATCCTCGCCGCTCAGCACCTTCCTGAGCCTCGCTGAGCTACGGCGGCGGGCAGTGCGGCGGATCGGCCAGGAGCCGGAGTGAGAATCACCGGTGGGGTATGGCGCTCGCGGCTCGTGGCCGGTCCGCCCCGGGGGACGCGGTTGCGCCCCACTCCCGACGCGCTTCGCGAGCAGGCGTTTCAGGTGCTGTCGCCGCACCTCGAGGGTGCGGTGCTCGTCGATCTGTTCGCCGGGACCGGCGTGGTCTCGCTCGAGGCGCTGTCGCGCGGGGCGGCGCTGGCGGTGATGTGCGAGCCGGCGCGGGCGGTCCAGAAGTTGATCCGGCGCAACTTCGCTTCGCTCGGCGCGCCACCTGGGGCGTGGGAGCTGCACCCCGGGCCAGCCGAGCAAGTGTTGCCCCGGCTCGCGGCGAGGGGGCTGCGCGCCACGCTCGCCTGGTGTGACCCGCCGTTCGGCGCTTGGGATCAAGGGCCCGAGGTGCTCGCTCTCGCCGTCGCGACGGGCGTACTCGCTGCCGGTGCGTTGGTCGTCGTGGAGCTGCCGCCGAGGCGCGCGTTCGCTCTGCCCGGCTTCGAGCCCATCCGACCTCTGCGTGGCGCCGTGCTTTTCCGCCCACAGTAGAAGCTTGCAGCGTGGTGCAGTGGTCCGCGAGCGAACCAAGGGGGGGCGGCGCCCCGACCAACGAAGGCTGCTGCTCCGAGCTGGAACGCGCGAGCTGGCTTTCTACAGCAGCCAGGCGTACCCGAGCTTCGCGAACACCGTGCGGCTGCGCAGCATGAGGGCGATCCGGTCGGTATCGCCGCGGTTGTCCGAGTAGCCGAGGAAGAACACGGTCTGTGGGTTCAGCTTGTAGGAGAACATGAGCTGGGAGAACAGCGTGCGGTCTTTGGGGCTGGGTGACTGGTTGATCTGCAGCTTGCGGTTGTAGCGCAGGTCGAGGTGCTGGAGAATGAGCCGCAGGAACGCGCGGGTGTTGAACTGGTAAACGGCCTTCGCCTGCGTGAGGTTGGCCCGGTAGAGCCTCCCTTCATGCACCTCGAGGTTCTCGAGCGTGTGGTCGACGGTGAGGGCGAGGTGTCGCCCCAGGTCGAGCGTGAACCCTGGCGCGAGGTATGTAACGGTGGCTGCGCGCCGATTCTCGTAGTCGATGCTGTCCCCGAACCGGGCGGCGAGCGAGGTGGTGAACGTGCCGTTGACCCTCAGGTTGTAGAAGAGGAAGACCTGATCCTGGTCGTAGGTGACGCCGTCGTAGTACTCCTTGGCACGGGCCAGGCGGAGGTCGACCATGGACTGCAGCGGCCCTTGGTAGTTGGCGAAGACGGCAAACGCCTGGTCCGTGACGCGGCCGGTGTGGTCGGTGGTACGCCGCGGCTCGACGCCGAACGCCAGGCGCGTGTACCAGTCGTCCTTGTCGCCGAGGAGCTTGAGCTGTCCCCCGGCCCCGTAGCTGTTGGCGTCAACGCGTGGCACGAACCCGAGGTCGGCACGAAACCCGGTCGAGTAGCGTTCTTGCCACGCCCAGGCGTCCCACCTCCGTTCGCTGTGCTCGTAGTTGACGAAGAACGCAGAGCCGTCGAGCTTTCGGCCGGACTGGCCGGACGCCTCGGCAAGCTCGTTCGGGTAGCGGGTGGACGAGCTCAGAGCCTGGAGGCGAATCTGGTCGCGGTCCGACAGGCGCACGATCGCGTCCGCTCCCCACACGCGGTTGGAGTAGTCACCGCCTTCGCGGGAGGTGGCGATGACGCCGACGGCCGAGGACTCGCCGATGTCGCGGCGGAACCGGAACACGCCCGCGGTGTTGCCCTCCTCGTAGGTGTCGAGGACGGAGCCGGCGTTGGAGGGAAAGAGCAGGTTGGTGGTGCGGTCGCGAGCAACGAAGACACCGAACGCTTGCGGGCCGGCCTTGCCGGAGAGCTTGGTGCCCCACCGCGGGTCCGCGACGGTGCGGGTGTGGACGGCGGGGAGCGGCGTCGAGAAGATGTCCGCGCCCTCCAGGAAGAACGGCCGCTTCTCGGGAAAGTACAGGGCATAGCGGGTGTTGGTAGCGAGCTGTGCGGAGTCTGCCTCGACCTGGGAGAAGTCGGGGTTGAGGGCGAGGTTGAGCGAGAGGTTGGGGGTGATACCCCAGCGTGCCGATACCCCGGCCTCGGTCTGGAACGGGCCGTCATGCCAGGAACCCTTGCGATCGACGGTTTCTCCGCGCTCGTCGGTGCGTTGCGTAGTGAGCGTAGGAGCAATCTCGAGGTTGCGGCCAGGTGTGATACCGGCGAAGCCGACGAACACCGGCACCTGGCAGAAGAAGCAGTTGTTGCCGCGCTGCAGCGGGACCGTGAAGATCTGGTGACGGACGTTGCGCGGGTAGGCGCGGAACGGGGCGATGCGCCACGACTGCTCGCCAGCCGTCTTCGGGAAGCGTAGCGAGCTGAACGGGATGGCGATCTCGACCACGTAGCCGTCGCCAGTGATCCGTCCGGCTGAGCTCCAGATGGCGTCCCAGGTATCGTCCTCCGACTTGCCGCCTCCAACCTCGTTGCGCGAGGAGTCCATCTGCACCCCGAGGGGGTTGACGAAAAACTCGTAGCCACGCCGTCTGTCGTTGAAGGTGTCGAGCATGATGCCGACCAAGTCGTCGCGATAGGCGCGGTCGCGGTCGGTGACGTGGGCGCGAATGGCCGCAGGCTCGGGGTCGAAGGCGCGGAACGCGAGGTAAAGGTTGTTGGTGTCGTAGGTGATGAGGAACTCGGTGCGGACCGGGGCGGGGATGTTCTCTCCGGGCTCGATCTCGAACGGCAGCTCGATCGGAACCATCTGGTGCCATACCGTCTCGTCGAGCATGGCGTCGATGGTGATCGTCTCGTTCGTAGGGGTCACCACGAAGGTGGGCGGCGATGGCAGCGCCACCTGGCTTTGCCCTCGAGTGAGGGCGGGGACGGAAACGAGCAGGACGAGGAGGCCACCGGTCAAGGCAAGGGGAGGCCGCACAGGATCTCCAGGCCGGAGTTGCCGGCCGCCTCATTAGACGCATATACCCGCCAGGTTGTTTCCGCTTTTCGGGGCGGGTGTGGAGCTGCGGGCGCGAGGAGGCGGGAAAGCGGGGCCCGGGTTCGGGCGGAAGCCGACTTCGATGGGGGCCGAAAAGGCGCAGAACCCACCGACCAGAACCACGTCTCTACCTTCCAGTAGGTTGGCAAGGCGGGTGGAGGACAGCTCGCAGGCCTTGTTTTCCGGGCCGGTCGACCAGCGAGGCCACACACTGGCTGGGAGCGCGGGCTGGCCGTATCATTGGGGCAGACGCGCGAGGAGGTGCGCAATGGCCAACGGTCCCAGGCCCATCGCAGACGTCGCGGCCGCACTCGGTATCCGGCCGCACCACCTGACTCTATATGGCGGCGACAAAGCCAAGGTTGCGCTCGAGGCTTCAGAAAGCGGGCGCGAGCGCGGCAGGCTCGTGCTCGTATCAGCGATCACTCCGACCGACGCCGGGGAGGGGAAGACCACCACCTGCATCGGCCTCGCCCAGGGACTGGCGCGCATCGGCCAGAGCGTCTGCCTGGCGCTGCGCGAGCCGTCGCTCGGGCCGACGTTCGGGCTCAAGGGCGGCGCGACCGGCGGCGGCAAGGCGATCGTGGTCCCGGCGGAGGATATCAACCTCCACTTCACCGGCGACTTCCACGCCATCTCGACGGCCCACAACCTGCTCGCGGCGATGCTCGACAACCACATCCACCAGGGCAACCCGCTCGGGATCGACCACCGGCGCGTGCTCTGGCGACGCGTCGTCGACATGAACGACCGGGCGCTGCGCAACATCATCATCGGGCTCGGCGGCGTGCTCGAGGGCGTGCCGCGGGAGACCGGTTTCGACATCACCCCCGCATCCGAGGTCATGGCGGCCCTTTGTCTGGCCGAGGACATGGAGGACCTGCGCCGGCGTCTGGGGCGCATCATCGTCGCGTTCACCTTCGGGCGGAAGCCGGTAACCGCGGCCGATCTCAAGGCGGTGGGCGCCATGATGGTGGGGCTCAAGGACGCACTCAAGCCCAACCTCGTGCAGACGCTCGAGGGAGTGCCGGCGTTCGTGCACGGCGGCCCGTTCGCCAACATCGCCCACGGCTGCAACTCGGTGGTTGCCACCAAGATGGCGTTGGCGCACGCCGACTGGGCGATCACCGAGGCGGGGTTCGGCTTCGACCTCGGGGCCGAGAAGTTCTTCGACATCAAGTGCGCCTCGTCCGGGCTCGACACCGCCGCGGTGGTGCTGGTGGCAACGGTGCGGGCGCTCAAGCTGCACGGCGGAGTGGACAGATCGGAGCTCGACACACCGGACCCAGCGGCGGTGGAGCGTGGGCTCGGCAACCTCGAGAAGCACATCGAGAACATTCGAACCTTCTGCGAGCCGCCAGTGGTGGCGCTCAACCGCTTCCCGACCGACAGCGAGGAGGAAATCGAGGTGGTCCGCCGGGCCACCGAGGAGGCGGGCGCGCCGTTCGCGGTGTCCGATGTCTTCGCGCGCGGCGGCGACGGCGGCGTCGAGCTCGCCCAGGAGGTCATCGAGCATGCCGAGCAGAAGGCCAAGCCGTTCTGCCCCCTGTACGACTGGTCCGAGCCGGTGAAGGTCAAGATGCGCAAGATCGCCCGAGCCATGTACGGCGCCCGCGAGGTGGCCTGGACCAAGGAAGCGGAGCGCGACCTGGCGCTGGTCCGCAGGCTCGGCTACGAGGGGTTGCCGCTGTGCGTGGCCAAGACCCAGAAGTCGCTCTCCGACGACCCGCGCCTGGTCGGCCGACCGGAGGAGTTCGACATCACCGTCCGCGAGCTGATCCTTGCCGCTGGCGCCGGCTACATCGTGCCGTTGCTCGGCGACATGATCCGCATGCCGGGGCTGCCAGCCGAGCCGCAGGCCGAGAAGATGGATCTGGTGGGCGGCAAGGTCATCGGTCTGATGGGGGCGTAGGGCACGTTCCGAGGAGATAGAGCCGCTCGCCCCCGGCCAGAAGATGAAGCGGCCGTGGGCAGAGCGCCCGAAGACGCAGCGAAAGCGAGCCCGGGGCCAAACCGTGGCGAGCCTCGAGCTGGGTGCGGAGGGGTGCGGACTCGAGCAGCTCCCCGAGGGCGTAGGTCGGAGGAGCGGTTCCGCTGGCGATGCGGGCGAAGAGCGTGCTCAGCTCTCCCCGGTTGGCCGGGGTGAGCCTGAAGTCGAGGATCACGGGTGTTCGCTGGGCGAAGTACGGCACGTACACCTTGAGCTCTCGCCACGGATCGAGCCCGCTCACCACGACCTGTGATCCGACCGGTGTCGCGGCGCGCAGGCTCTCCGTCAGTTGCAGGAACTGGTTGTTGGCCGGCTCCATATCGTGGCGAATCGTCGGCAGGTTGGCAACGAGCAACGCCCCGGCGATCGCGGTTGCCGGTGCCGCACGCCAGCCGGACGCGAGGCGCCGCAGGCCGGCGTCCGAGACCACGGCCAGCAGCAACGCCCCGGGAAGCATCGCAGTGATCCAGTACTTCTCGTTGCACTCCCAGGCGAAGTAGAACAGGGCGTGAGCCACCAGCCAGGTGATGGCGATGACGGCGGCCCGCCGCTGTCCGTGGCCGTTGCCCCGCGTCGCCGCCACCGCCCCAGCGGCGAGGCCAACGACCAGCGGCGCGATCAGCAGCACGAGCCATTGTGGCGCCGAGGCCGCGAACGCGTGGGCAACGGTCGACAGGCTCGCCGAAAGCTGCCGCCACGGCCAGCCGAAAGCCTGCTCGCGGCTGCCCGCTTGCATGTAGCCAAGCAGGAAGCCGAGGCGTCCTTCGGGACGCCCGCCGCCGGGCGGGCCGAGGACTGCAGCTCCCAGCACGCCGCCGGTCAGAGCGATGTAGGCCGCGGAGAACGCGAGCCCGACTCGCAGCCGGCGGTGCGGTGCCCAGAGCAGGAGCAGCAACCCCGTGACCACGGCGAAAAGGCCATGCGTGAGATGTCCGAGCGTGGCAAGCGCACAGGCGAACCCCGCAGCGGCCGCGTTTGTCGGGGTCGGCTGGTCGGCTGCCCGGAGCGTGGCGGCAAGCGCCACGATGACCGTGAGGGCGGCGACCGAGTACGCCTCGACGTCGGTCGTGTAGCGCCAGAAGGCGTACGTCAGGCCGACGGCGGCGGAGACGGCGGCCGCGACAGGTGCCGCGACGCGTCGCCGCAGCAGCAGCAAGAGCGCGGTGGTTGTCGCCGCGCCGAGGAGCGCCTGCAGCACTTGGAGCCTGACGTGGACCGCCAGATCGGCGCCCAGACCTCCTGTCAGCCGGACCCAGAGCAGGGCCAGCGGCGGGAACAGCAGATGCCCGGGGTGGATCACCTCGCGCAGGCTGCCTTGGGAAAGCGCCAGCACGATCTCACCGCAGTACGCCACCCCGTCGTACGCATAGCGGGACGTGAGCGTCCCGAGGTAGAGAAGCGCCCAACCGAGCCCCCAGGCCGCGACCAAGACGCTGCTGCGTTTCACGGCGGCATCATGCACCTCGCGCCAGCCACGCTCAAGCCGGGACGCGCCTGGGCGCGGCCACCTTCGGAGGCGGGACGAGCTCGGCAGCGTCGCCGCCGCGAGGGTGGGCGCGGACCTCCGGGCCGCGCCGGGCCAGGCCGAAACCAAGCGGCGAGGCCCCCCGTAGGACTAATCGGTCCGCTCCACGGCGATGCCGAATGCGGAGAAGGAGGAACTCGATGAACCGGAGATCCTTTGCGCTCGTTCTCGTCCTGCCGCTGCTCGCGAGCTGCCTGCTGGCCGCGACGCCCGAGCAGCCGGCGCCAAAGGTCAAGCCCGCCCTGCTCGTCATCGACACCCAGAACGCGTTCCTACCGTACATGTCCGAGGAGGACAAGGACAGGGCGTTTGAGGTCATCAACGCGGCGATCGCACTGTTCCGCGACGCCGGCTTCCCAGTCGTCCGCGTCTACCACAGCGAGCCGGGCCGGGGGCCCGAGCCGGGCACCGAGGCGTTCGTGTTCCCGAAGACCATCGCCGTCAAGGACTCCGACCCCAAGGTCGTCAAGCACTACGGCGACGCATTCAACAAGACCGACCTCGACAGGATCCTGAAGGAGTCCGGCAGCAACACGCTGTTCCTCACCGGGCTGTCGGCCGTCGGCTGCGTGTTCGCGACCTACCACGGCGCCGAGAACCACGACTACGACGCCTTCATGGTCAAGGACAGCCTCATCTCCCACGACGCCGCCCTCACCAGGTCGGTCCACGAGATGACGCAGACCATCAGCTTCTCCGCCCTGCGCCTCGTCGTCCGCATGGCGAAGGCGCAGTAGCCGCCGCCTACTGCTTCACGAGCTCGACGCGGCGGTTCTTGGCCTTGCCGTCCTCGCTGTCGTTGGAGGCGACGGGCGCGAACGGGCCGCAGCCGAACGAGCGCAGGCGCGCCGCGGCGATGCCGTGGTCGCGCACCAGCGCCTGCAGCACCGCCTGCGCGCGGTCCTGGGAGAGCTTGAGGTTGTGGTCCACCGAGCCGGTGGCGTCGGTGTGCCCGACGACGAAGATCTTGAGGGCCGGGTCGCCCTTCAGCAGCTTGGCGATCTCGCCGATCGCCTGCGCCGACTCCGGTTTGATCGAGGCGCTGTCGGTGTCGAAGGTGATCCCGTACACCGCAGCGTGGCCGGTCGCCCGGATGTCGTTCGAGAACGCGGCGGCGTTGGCGGCGATATCCTGCTGCATGGCGCCCCTCTGGACGATGCGCAGGCCGTGCTTGCCGGTGAACTCCGCCGTCACCTCGATCCAGAACTCGTTGTCGCCCTGGGTCAGGACGAGCGTGGAGAGGCTCTTGCGGCTGAACACGACCTTGCCGCCGAGCTTCTGTACCGCGTTCTCGAAGTTGCGGATGATCTGCAGCTCGGAGGGCTTCTCCCTGAGCGTGGCCTGCGGGTAGTACGAAACCTGCCAGAACTGGCCCTCGACCGCCGTTTTCTTTCCCTGCGCGACCTCGAACGAGATGGAGTCGAACTGGGTCTGCCTGCAGTTGTGGATCCAGTACTCCGGCATCCGCGTGAACAGCGGGTGGTCCTTGCACCCGGTCGCGTCCTTCTGCTCCGCCGCCGCGCCCGCCGCCAGCAGCAGCGCGCCAACCATCACCCTCAGTACCTTCTTCATGACGTTTCTCCCGTCCCGCGCGCCGATTATCGCTCCTTGCGGAACCAGATGAGCTCGATGGGCGCGCCGTGGAACTCGATCATGGCCGCCCGGACGCCCTCGGACGGCGAGCCCGGGGGGGTAGATGACGTGCTGGCCCTCGAGCGCCGCGTCGAGGTCGTCCACCTCGAAGGCGACGTGGGGCACGGTGCGGATCAGCTCGTGCAGCGGGCTGTCGGGGTCGAAGCGCATCCACTGGATGCCGTAGGGACAGTCGTAGAACCCGCTGACGTGCATCCCGAACGGCTCGAGGTGCTCTTCGTCAGGACGCACCCGTGTGGTCGGGATGCCAAGGTGGTGGTAGCGCCAGCCGAGCTGCGCCGCGACCGGCGGTGGCTCGTGGTCGAGTCGGCGGGGGAGGGGAAGCCCCTTCGGTACGGGGTCGTGCGGTTCGGTCATGAGTGCCTTTCCGCTCAGGACTTCTTGAAGATCCCGAGCATCCGCAGGATAGCGATGAGCAGCACGGCCCCGCCGACCGCCACCGCGAAGCGGAGGAGCCCGCCTCGCGGCGCGATTCCGAGCAGCCCGGCGACGAAGTAACCCAGCAGCGAGCCGCCGATGCCGACCAGCAGGTTGGCGATACAGCCCATCTGGTCGTCGGTCTTCATGACCAGGCTCGCCAGCCAGCCAACGAACGCGCCGATGGCAAGCGAGATGATCCAGTGCATGTCCGCTCTCCCTGCCCGTTCGCTGTGCTACCGCCCGCCGCCGAGCATCCCCAGGATGTCGTCGAGCGGGTTACCGTCGCCATCCATGTCGAGCATCGACGCAAGCCCCGGCAGGCCGCCCTTCGCCGGCTGGCTACCGGTGTCGGAGCCGCCGAGCAACCCTCCCAGCATGTTGCCGAGCAGCCCCCCGAGCCCATCCTGACCGGAGGCTGGTGCAGGTCCGACGCCGCTGCCTTGCCCACGCGACATCAACCCGGTGACCAACATCGCCAGCATCGGCAGCATCTTCTTGAGAGTGCCGAGGTCGAGCCCCGAGCGAGACGCCGCGTTTTGAGCCACGGCGCGGCTCACGTCCTTGGACCCGAAGATCTGGCCGAGCACGTCGTTGCCCCGATTGACATTGGTCGCGTGCGACGACAACCCATCCTCGAGCAAGCTGGCGCCACCGAGCTGGCCGAGTAGGCCGGTGAGCCCCTCGAGCCCAGTTGGCTGTGTCTGCGCTCGCTTCTTGAACCCGCCGAGGATCGCTGGCAGCAGCGCCTCGACGCCGAGCGCCGTCTGCTGCTTGCTGATCCCCAGCTGGCGCGCCATCGAGTCAAGGCCCCCCATCTGGGCGAGCAAATCGGTCATCTGCATGGTTTGCTCCTCTCGCTGGCACACAGTCAAAAAGGTCGACCCCCAGGCCGAGGGTCAACGGTGTCTCCAGAGTCGTAGCATATCTTGTCGCCCCCCGGCACCCGCTTCCGTCAGCCTCACTTGACGCGACGGGTGCGGCTACTGCTCGCTGCGTAGTGGCCGAGAAGCAGTGGGTGCTGAGGGCATGGCGAGGTGGCGCTCCGCGCCCGGTGTTGCTGATTCCCCGGCGAACCGCGCTCGGGTTTTTGTCCGCGTGCCGTCGGTGGGGCGTCGGCGTGCCGGCTCCGGGCGGGCTGGCGGGGAGCGCAGCGAGATCCCGGAGCTGCACCGTGGCTGAAGCGAGCTGCTGGCTGCTGTACGGCTTGGGTCAAGAAGTTGGCGGAGGGGAGGAGATTCGAACTCCTGGTTCCTTGCGGAACGGCGGTTTTCAAGACCGCTGCCTTAAGCCGCTCGGCCACCCCTCCGCGTTGCGGGCAGGATAGCCGGGTCGGGACCGGTCTGCCAGGTAGCGGTCGCCGACGAACGCTACGCCTCATCCTCCTCGTCGTCGATCGGCGGCAAGGCGTACAGCCGGAGATCGTCACCGACGGGTAGGATGACCAGGCGATCGTGAGCCGACAGCATGTCGTCATCGGGCCAGGCGCGGCCGTCCTGGCCGTAGGTGCGGAACCCCCACGGCATCTCGACCTCCTCGTCCTGCGGGCCGAGCCACTCCGGGATGATGAGCTGTGGCCGCTGGTCGTCGTCAGCGACCAGCTTGAACTCGACCTCGGAGGCCTTGCGGGTTTCGAGCAACGCGGCCTCGGCAGCCTCGGTGGCTGCCATCTCGATCTGCTCGCCGACGATGTCCTCGAGCGCATCGCGTGCCGCGTCGAGGTATTGCTTGGCACCGGACAGCTCGGCATAGATCGCGAGGTGGTAGGTGTCGCCCTCCAAAGCCTCAGCGGCCCCGAACCACACCTCGACGGTGTTCTCGGCATCCTCCTCGGGCTCGAGGGTGACGTTCTGCCCGTACAGGCGGTCGCGCGCCGCGAGAGCGGCCAGGAGCTGCTCCGGGGTACCGGCCGGCAGCTCGACTTCCCACTCGTGCTCGATGGTCTTGCTCATCTCGGTCTCCCCTGCGCCCGGCCACGGTGCCTGGCGCAACCGCGGCAGGGTAGCACATGGGGACTCCCACCCTTACGGTAGCCCGAGTGCTCCGGTCTGAGATGCGCCCCTCTGGCAGTGACGCGGGCAGCGCACTTCCAGAACCAGGTTTTTCGAGCTTCTCGATGGGATCGAGGCCTCGATCAGGTGCTGGCGGCTCCCGGACCGAGGAAGAA
Organism: Holophagae bacterium; assembly: GCA_012516935.1. Lineage (GTDB taxonomy): Bacteria > Acidobacteriota > Thermoanaerobaculia > Thermoanaerobaculales > Thermoanaerobaculaceae > JAAYVZ01. Next base: position 10,202 of record JAAYVZ010000123.1, on the reverse strand, counting down.
CCGGTAGCCCAGCAGCTTGTACACGAGCTTGGCGGCCAGGAAGTCGGGCGCCACGTTGCCGGCCTGGGGGGCGAGCTCGACGACGTCGAAGGCGATGATGCGCTTGCGCAAGGCGACGGCGCGCAGCACGGCGAGGGTGCGGTACCAGTCGAGGCCGCCCGGCTCGGGAGTGCCGGTGGCGGGCATGATCGAGGGGTCAAGGACGTCGAGGTCGATGGTGACGTAAACCTCGTCGGGCAGCGCGTCGAGGACCCGGTCGATCCACTCGTCCACCGGGCGGCCTACGGCCTCGGCAGCGAAGACGCACGCCACGCCGCGCTGGCGCTGGAGCTGCCGTTCCTCGGCGGTGAGCGAGCGGACGCCGACCTGGGCGAGCGGGACGCCGGCCTGCACCAGCGGGAACATGGCGCACGCGTGGTTCGCGGGGGTACCCTCGTACTCGGCGCGGAGGTCGGCGTGGGCGTCGAGCTGCAGCACGCCCAGGCCAGGGTGGTGGCGGCGCGCCGCCTCGACCAGTGGTGGGCTGACCGAATGCTCGCCGCCCAGGGCGACGACGAAACGGCCTTGCTCCCACACGGTGGCGGCGACGCGGACGATGCGGGCCTGCATCGCGGCGGGACCCGCCGCCTCGGGGGCGATCGGCGGCAAGGTGACGATACCGAGCTCGCCGACGACGTCGCGGTCCAGCTCGTCGTCGTAGGTCTCGACGTAGGTGGAGGCCTCGAGAATTGCCAGCGGGCCGCGGCGGGCGCCGGCCTGGTAGGAGGTGGTGTGGTCGTACGGGATCGGCAGGATCGCCACGCGGGCGTTTTCCTGCGGGTTGCACTCGGGCGGCAGCCCCAAAAAGCTCAAGTATGCGGGGTAGCAGTCGTCGCTCATGTGGCCTCCGTTACCGACCTCAGGGTACCGGCGCGGCAGCGGAAAGACCACTGGCGACGAACGGGCACGAGCTGGCCGAGGCGGGATGTGGACCGGACGTCGACGTAGCCGCAGGCGTGGATCGGCCTCTTTGCGAGCTGTCGACCACGACCGCGACGCCACGGCGACGAAGCCGGTCACCGAGGAGCCTGCTCACGCGTGCTCGGCAGCGCGAACGAGCTCAAGCGCGCCAGCGGCAACGGCGACTCGTCCGGCACGACCAGCGTCGAGATCCAGGGCGGCAGCCGCGAGGCGCGGCGCCGGCGGCTTGCCGTCAAGGGATTGGTGGTGAAGGGTCAGCGCAGCCGAGCCGAACGACGGCCGGATAGCCGCCCCGCAACACACGATCGAAAAGCGAGCTCACCCTTCGACCTTGGCGATCGCCTCAGTCGGCGACAGCGCGCCGTACATGACCCCCATGATCCCTGGCAAGTACTTGTCGGTCATCAGGACATTGAGGTAGACGAGGCGTTTGATCAACCCGGGGCCGAACTTGTCCTCGTTCTCCTTGACGTCGAGGGAGGTCTTGAAGCGCACCTCGCCGTCGGAGAAGTCCATTTCGAAGTTGCCGGTGATGAGGCCGTAGTTGGCGCGGGTCAGGAACTCGGCCATATTGGGGCGGGCACCCTCAGGGCAGTTGCTGTCGAGAATGGAGTAGAAGAGAAACTGCCGCTGCTCCTCCCGAATCTGTGCGAAGCAGCGCCACGCGCCGTTCTCGCCTTTGAAGCCCATCTTGAGGATGGTCTTGCCCTCAAGGCGCTCGAATCGCCAGTCGTCATCTTTGAAGAACTGCTGCATGGTGTCGAACATCGACTTGTTACCGCCAAACAGGGGGGACATGCTGGAGGTCTCCTTTCGTCGGGGCGTATCCTCGCCCGGTCTCGGCTCCACGTCAAGCGCTGCAGGGTTAGACTTGCGGCATGTCAGATTCGACCGGCGAACGAAGGATCCCGATTCGGCGGCGTTCGTGGCTACGGCGTTGGCGGCTCCGGCGACGGATTACACGCAGCCAGACCACCACCGTCACCGGCCCTGAGCTGCCCGTTCGGTTCGAAAAAGGCGAGCCGGGATCGCTGCCCGGGGTCGACGTCCGGGAGCTGCGAACCCAGCCAGGCAAGCCTGGAGAGGTGCGCGTGACCTGTCTCGACTACAGCGCCGAGCAGGTCGAGGCTCAGGAGATCACCGACATCGATGCGTTCGTCGCGGTCCACAGGCCGTCGTGGTCGGCGGTGCGCTGGATCAACGTCGACGGCCTCACCGATCTCCACGTCGTTCGTGCGCTGGCGATCAAGTACGACCTGCATCCTCTTGCGGTCGAGGACGTGCTGCACCTCCCGCAGCGTCCCAAGGTCGAGGCGTACGACGAGTCCTCCGAGCACCAGGCACGGCTGTTCATCATCGTGCGCATGCTGCAGCTCGTCGAAGACCGGCTCGAGAGCGAGCAGGTGTCGATCTTTCTCGGACACAAAACCGTGCTCACCTTTCAGGAGCAGCCCGGTGGCGACGTCTGGGATCCCGTACGCGCGCGGTTGCAGGCCAGAGGCTCACGCTTGCGTCAGAACGACGCCAGCTTTCTCGCCCACTCGCTCGTGGACGCGATCGTCGACCAGTGCTTTCCGATCCTCGAGCACTACGGCGACCGCCTGGAGGAGCTCGAGGACCTCATCCTCGAGCACCCGTCGAGGGCGATGATCAATGCGGTGCACAGCCTCAAGCGCGATCTGCTGCTGCTGCGTCGCGCCCTGTGGCCGATGCGCGAGGTGCTCAACTCGATGTACCGCGAGCCCCACGAGTGCATGTCGGACACCACCCGGACGTACCTCCGCGACGTCTACGACCACACGGTGCAGATCATCGACATCATCGAGACCTACCGCGAGATGGCGACGACGCTCGCCGAGACCTACATGACCGCGGTGAGCACGCGCATGAACGAGATCATGAAGGTCCTGACGATCATCGGCACCATCTTCATCCCGTTGACGTTCCTGGCCGGCGTATGGGGGATGAACTTCGGCGACGCGATGCCGGAGGTTCGCCACGCCGTCAGCCTCTATCCCTGGATCTACCCGATCGGGTTCTGGGGGCTGTGCTTTGCCACCGCGGGGGCGCTGTACTGGTGGTTCCGCCGTCACGGCTGGCTGTAACGGCGGGCGAGGAGGTAACCGGTGTGCGATCGGGGAGAGCGGAGCGGGTGTCGGTGCTGCGCTGCCGAGTGGTTGCGGTGCTGATCGACTGAACGAGGCGGCCGGGGCCGGTCGCGCGAGCACGGGTCGCCGCGGGCCCCAGAAAGCGGCACGGTGCCGGTGGGGACGGTCCTGTGGGCGCGTCGGACCGAAGCCTCGGCGTCGGGGTTCGGAAGCGGTTGGGGTGCGCTTCCACGGCCTACCACCGATCACCGCCCGGGTGGGCGCGCACGCTGCCGGGAAGAACGAATCTGCTCCGTCGGTTGTCTCGGCACAGGATCCAGGTGACGAGCCCCCACGCCCTGGGACCAGGGGGGGACCGATGAGGCGATTGTATGTTTTGGTATTGGCTGCACTTGTGCCCGCAGCGGCGGCCCAGGCGCGGGTGCGGCTGTTCCCGGGCGTGGCGCGGTTGCCTGGCGCCAACGGCACGGTGTGGCGGTCGGACGGGGTGCTACATAACCCCGGGCCGTCCCCACAGAAGGTCACGCTGGAGCTCATCCCGCGCGGCGGCTCGGCCGTCTCGACCTCGACGACGGTGCAGCTACAACCGGGCGAGACGCGCACCATCCCGAGCGTGTACGACCTGCTCGGCGCCCCCGACGGCGCCGGCGTCCTACGCGTCACGGGCGAGGTCGGAGCGTGGTTCCGCGCCTACAACCAGGGCGCCCAGGGCACCTTCGGGCAAGACCTGCCGCCGATCGCACCGACTGGTGGGAGCGCGGCCTCGACGGTGACGACGTTTGCCTTTGCCTCGCCGCAGAGCACGGCCAGCGACTTTCGCTCCAACCTTCTGCTCGTCAACCTCGACTCGAAGCCGGTGACCTTCACGATCAGCGCCGCCGGCAAGACGAAAACGACCAACGTGCCGGCTGGCGCCAACACGCAGATCAACAACCTCGGAGCGTTCCTCGGCACGCCGAAGGGGTTCTTTGCCGCCAGCGTGACAGCGGACGGGCGCTGGTACGCGGTCGTGTCGACCGTCGACCCGATCACCGGCGACCCGACAACGGTGCGTGGGCTCGCTCCGGTACCGCAGGGCCAGCGCTTGTTCCCTGGCGTGGCCAAGCTGGCTGGCGCCAACCAGACGGCGTGGCGTACCGAGGCGACGTTCGCCAACCCCGCCACCAACGCGGCCTCGCTCCGCCTGGCACTCATTCCGCGCGGGTCGAGCCACGAGGTCGCGAGCCGCACCGTGACGCTGGCAGGAGGCGAGGCGTTACGGGTGGCCGACCTCTACGCTTTCCTCAACGTGCCCTCCGGCGCCGGGATGCTCAAGGTCACCGGCGCGGCGCTCGCCTGGGTGCGGACGTTCAACCAGGGAGTGAAAGGTACGTTCGGCCAGGATCTGGCAGCGGTGGGGGAGGGAGAGGGCGTCTCGGCCAACACGCCGGTGCTGTTCCCGTTCGAAAGTCCTGCCGACCCGAGGACCGGGTTCCGCTCCAACCTCGCGGTGCTGAACCTCGAGACCCGCGATATCACGGTGACGATGCGGGCTGGCAGCCGTACCGGCAGCAAGCCGGTTCCGGCAGGCTCATATGTGCAGGTGGACAACCTCGGTGGCTTCCTCGGGACCCCGATCGGCACCGAGCCGGTGTGGGTCTCCGCCGACGGTCGCTGGGCGGGAACGATTTCGACCATCGACCCGGTCACCGGCGACCCGATGACGGTGCGCGGGGAGGAGTCATTCGCCCCCCCCTCGAGCTACGATCTCATCGAGAAAGCCCGCGCCAGCCGGGTGCTTACCGACGAGCAAGCGTTGCTGTACTCGGTCTGGGCCGACCACCGCGACCCGCGCCTGCCGGCTGCGTACCGCGGCGATGACCGCTTCCTCGAAGAGACCGACTCGTTGCCCGCGGCGACCTCGCGTTGGGGCACCCTTTCGGTCGCGACGCGCGAGGCTATCGGCCCGTTCCTGGCGCCACCGTTCGTGGCGGGGAGCTGGTGGGACCTGCGGCGGGGAGGCGCGGGAAGTGTTTGGACCGCCGCCCCGCCGTGCCGGCCATGGGAGGCCGGCTGTCCGATCCTCGCGGATTGGGAGTACAAGCAGGGGCCGAACGTCCGCGTCTGGTACCTCAAGGCCAACGCGTCCACCGACGCCGCCACCGCGCAGGGCCTGGTCAACGAGGTGGAGCAGAAGATCTGGCAAGACCTCGCCGGAGTACTTCAACGCTGGCCTCTTCAGGACGGGTGGCTGGGTGGCAGCCCCCACCTCGACATCGCCCTCGTGGACGGGTTACCGGTGCCGGCGCGCACCCGTCCCGCCGACTGGAACGCCTGCAAGAAGACCGCCGCTTACATCCTTTTGTCTCGCTCAGAACCCGCCGGACCGAGGCTCAACTCGTTGCTGGCCCACGAGCTCATGCACGCGGCGCAGCTCGGTTACGATATGGCAGCGTGTATCGATGCCTACCACTGGTTGCGCGAGCCGATCGCGGTGTGGTTCGAGGACTACGTCTATCCCGACACCAACCGCGAGCACTCGTACGCCGACAACTACCTCGACGAGCCGCACGTGCCGATGGATGCCTTCGGCAACGATCGAGAGAAGCTCCACGCCTACGGGGCCTACCTGTTCTTCCAGTACCTGACGCGCATCCGGGGCGCCGAACCGTCGGTGATCCGGCACGTGTGGGAGGCGACGCAAAACGGCGACGCCTACCGTGCCCTGGAGGCTGGGCTCAAGAAGGCCGGTGCCCCGCTCGACCAGACGTGGCCGGCGTTCGGGGTATACGCCTGGAATGCCGCGCAGCCATTCGACAAGTTCGCACAGAAGGACAAGATGTCGTTGCGGGCGGCGATCCAGGATAGCTTCCCGATGAGCCTCTCGGGCGGTGACGGGTTTTACGAGGTGGCCAAAGGCGATGACATCGAGCTGCCGCGGCTGTCCACGCGCTACTTCGTGTTCGATTTTCCGGACGATCACGCGGCCGTGGTCGGGTTTTTCAACGCTCTCGAGTTCGCGGTCAAGCTCGAGAAGGTCGAGGAGTACGGCGATGTCTTCTCGCCCAAGTCGCCCGGCACGGCGCCCAAGGGCCTTCACGTGCGGGCGCTCGTCAAGGTCGGGGGGACGTGGAAGGAGGAGGACTGGACCGGCTGGCGGCATCGCAGCCTGTGCCGAATGAAGGCCAGCGAGAAGCTCGAGTCGCTGGTCGTGATCCTCTCCAACTCGAGTGTCGACGTTGACAACAACATCGTGCCGCAGGGCGACTTCTCGCCGCTCGTCTGGGTCTCCAACTTCGGGTGCGGCCCGTGGGAGGGCAGCGCCACCCTCACCTACCGGTGGGGCGACGGGCCGGTCGAGACCATGACCGTCAGCAACTTCCGTATCGAGGGCCTGGGCGACGGGTACACCGACGACGACGGCGGGACCCCGCTTTTCCAGTCGTTCGTCGCGACCGCCGGCAGCTACCAGTGGAACCTCTCGGGGTCGGACGCGAACTGCTCGTACCAGGGGTCGTCGGCCGGGCTGGTATCGCTGTGGCCCGCCCCGGTGTTGTTCACCCACCCGTGGGTCGTCGCCGGCCCCGCCCACCGGGCGTTCGTGTCCGAGCTCTTCCAGCCGTGGACGTTGCCGGTCACGGTGACCGAAACCTGCGGGTCGCCTCCCAAGAGCCGTCAGATTCCGTACGCTCCGGCGAATTTCGTCCTTGGGACGGTGTTCGACAACCCCTGGAAGAAGGTCTCGAACGACGGCAAGACGTGGGTCGTGGACGCCAGCAAGATTGACAAGCACCTGTCCGGGACGTGGCGCCTCGAGGCCAAACGCCAGCCATGAGGGATCGTCGCCCGGGGCTCCGGCGGAGGAGGTAAGGGACTCGAGCGGCCACCTCGGTCGGTGACGCGCCGGTCGTCGGGGCCCCGGGCTCGGAGCTACGCCACTTTCAGCCACCTCCACAGCTCGACCGCGGTTGGGCGCTTGCCGTACGACAGGATCCCGACCCGGAAGATCTTGGCCGTGGCCCACAGCATCGCCACGATGGTGGCGACGGAGAGCCCGACCGAGAGCAACACCTGCCAAAACGGCGGCTCCGAGACGACGATGCGCATGAACATCGTGATCGGCGTGAACACGGGGATGAGTGAGATCGCGGTGGCGAGCGTCGACTCGGGGTTCGAGATGATCGGCATGGCCAAAAACCACGGAATCATCATCACCATGATGAGCGGGCCCATGAACTGCTGGGCTTCCTTCTCGGAGTTCGAGATCGCCCCGCCGACGGCGTAGACGCAGACGTAGATGAGGTAGCCGAGCACGTAGAAGACGAAGAACGCCGGAATGATCCCGACGCTGAGGAATTGCGTGGGGTCGAACCCGCTCATCGCCAAACCCGTGCCCGCGTAGATCACGAGGAGCGAGCCCATCGCCATCCAGATCCCGACCTGCGTGAGCCCGACCGCGGCAAGGCCGAGGATCTTGCCGGAGAGCAGCGACATCGAGGGCATGGAGGAGATGAGGATCTCCATCACCCGCTCGGATTTTTCGGCCACGATGCCGCGCATGACCTCCTGGCCGTAGATGATGTTGGGGATCATCAGCAGCGCCACGAAGACGAAGGCGACCAGAAAACCCAGCTCGCCGCCCCTTTTCTCTTCGCCGGTACGCGTGAGCTTGATCGCCTCGACCTTGAGACGACGGAGGATCTGGTCGGCCTCGTCGGCGGCGATTCCCTTGGCGGCGAGCCGGCCCCGGGAGACGGCGCGGTTGACCATGCCGCCCAGGCGCTCCTGGGTGACGAAGTCGGTAGCGGCGCGGCTGAAGTAGGTGAGCTCTGCATCGGGGTTGGAGAAGGCGTCTCCGCCCACCACCAGCACGCCGTCGAGCTTGACCTTGCCCTGCTTGCCGAGCATGCGGTCGAGGTACGGCTGAGCGGCCGCACGTGGGTCGCCGGAGGCCGCGACATACTCCGTGCGCAGCGCCAGTGCCTTTGCCATCTGGTTTCGCTCGTTCAGCTTCGAAGCGTCTTTGAGGGACAGCTCCTCGGGGGACGCCTCCTTGGCCTCGCCGTTCGCGCCGGAGAACACGGCTGCGAGCTGCCCGGTGCCGTCGACCACCACCACGTGCTTCTCTTCGAGCCCGCGGGTGACCAGGAGCATCGGCAGGAGCATCAGGGCCGCCATCAGGAACGGACCGAGGACGGTCATGATGATGAAGGACTTCTTGCGCACCACCTCGAGGTACTCGCGCTTGAGGACCGCGATCACCTTGTTCATTGCCGCACCTCCTCCGAGCTCGCTGCCGGCTCGCCCAGCGTGTCCCCGCCAACTTTCTCGATGAAGATCTGCTCCAGCGACGGCGCCGCTACCTCGAAACGCAGGATGCGCAGCCTCCCCATCGCTGCAGAGAGCAGCGCCTGCGTGCTGGCGCCGGCCTGCAACTCGAGCTCGGCGGCGTTGGTATCGAGCCGCGCCCGGGTCACGCCCGGCAAGGTGGGCAGGAAGCTCCCATCGCCCTCGAACGCGAGATGGACGGTGTCCGTGCCGTACGCGGCGCGAACCTCGTCCAGCCCCCCCGCCAGCACCGCCCGGCCGAGGTGGATGAGGACGATGTCGTCGACGGTTTTTTCGGCCTCACCCATCATGTGGGTGGAGAGCAGCACGGTCTTGCCGGCGGCGCGCAGCTCCTGGAGGATGCCGCGCACCAGCACAACGTTGACTGGGTCGAGTCCCGACAGCGGCTCGTCGAGGATGATGAGCTCGGGGGCGTGCAGCAAGGCGCCGATGATCTGCACTTTCTGCTGATTGCCTTTGGACAGCTCCTCGACCTTGGCGGCGCGCTTGTCGGCGAGCTCGAAACGCTCGAGCCATTTCTCGGCCTGCTGCCGGGCGCGCACCGGAGGCTGGCCCTTGATCGCGGCCAGGAACAGCAGGTGCTCGAGCACCTTCATCTTCCGGTACAGGCCGCGCTCCTCTGGCAAGTAGCCAACCCGGTCGCGTACCGCCGCGACCTCCCGGGCGCCGAGCAGCTCGATGCTCCCCGTATCGGGCAGGAAGATCCCGTTGATCATCCGCAGCGTCGTGGTCTTGCCAGCCCCGTTGCGCCCCAGCAAGCCGGTGATCGTGCCAGCGCGGACTTCGAACGAGAGGTCGTCTACGGCCCGAACCGGCCCGAACGTCTTGGTGACTTTCTCGACCTTGAGCAGGGCATCGTTCGGCACGCGTTCCTCCTTCTCCCGGGCCGCACGGTCCGAAGGTGGGCTGGCGGCCACCGTCACCCGGGTCGCGGCGGCGCGTACCCGCCTACGCCCTCTCCGCCGCTCCGGGTGTCGAGCCGTGTACGCGTTCCGGGCTCGCCGGGTTGCGTGCCGGCGGGCGGGTGGAGCGTGGACGGCAGACCGCTGAACATGGCCGACACATGGGTGCTGGCGGCGGTCCTACACGTCCTGGATCTAACCCTGAGGGAAGCTGGAACGGGTGCGCGAGCTTCCGCCCACCGACCCTGCGGGCCTCGTGAGGGTGTGCGGGCTGCAGGTGACGGCTGACGGCGACGGGTACTCGTACTTCCGGGTCCTCAGCGAGCCGCTGCTGGGGCGGGGCCTCGAGTCGCGCGCCGGTTCAGCAGGGAGCGATGACGCGTTCCGCCGAGGCGAACAGCTCGACCGTCTGCTGCATCCCGCCCACGGCGCCTACGAAAAGCCTCTCCCTGCGCTGGTAGTGATCGAGGCACGAGCCGCAGGTCGTGACGATGGCGCCCCGCGCCGCAAGCGCCCGCAGGCTCTCGAGCGCCGGCCCCTCCCCGGTGGTCAGGAAGACGCCGCTGTTGAGGCAGGCGACGAAGTCCACCCTCACCTCCGAGGCAACCAGCTTCTCGAGGAAGAGCTGCAGCAGCTTCCGGCCGAGCTCGGGCTCGGCATTACCGATCCGATCGCTGTTCAGATAGAGAAACGTCATGCCGCCTGTGTACCGGGCCGGAGCGCCGCGGTCAAGGGCGGCCGGGGCCGGGAAGGCGTGGTGGGGTCGTCCACGCTTCCTACCGGTCCCTCACCCGGCTCGCTGCGCTCGCCACCCTCACCCCGCTGCACGGGGCGAGGGGATGCTCACGGCAGGGCCGCCGTCCCGATGGTGGTCGCGGGCCTCCGGGCCGCGGTGGGCGGGTGG
>JAAYVZ010000122.1 GCA_012516935.1 Holophagae bacterium | reverse complement strand
TCCGCCAACCCCTTCATCGACATCACTTTCGTGATCGCCGCCGTAAGCGTCGTCTTGCCGTGATCAACGTGCCCAATCGTCCCCACGTTGACATGTGGCTTGGTCCGGTCAAACTTCTGCTTGGCCATACGTGCCCCCTTGTCAGTAGACCCAACCCCGTACCCTGGCTATCACCCCGTCAGCAATGGCTTTCGGTACCTCTTCGAAGCGATCGAACTGCATCGTGTACGTCGCCCGCCCCTGTGTCATGGAGCGGAGCTGCGTAGCATACCCGAACATCTCCGCCAAGGAAACCCATGCGGTGATCACGCGCACGCCACCGCGCTGCTCCAGGCTCGTGATCTTGCCGCGCCGGGCGTTCAGATCTCCGATGACATCGCCCATGTACTCCTCGGGTGTGACGATCTCGACCTCCATCAGCGGCTCGAGAAGCACCGGCTCGGCCTTGCTGGCCGCTGCTTGAAACGCCATCGAGCCTGCCACCTTGAAGGCGATCTCCGACGAGTCGACCTCGTGAAACGAGCCATCGAGCAAGGTTGCCGCCACCCGGATCATCGGGAAGCCGGCCAGGACACCGTGCTGCATCGCTTCGCGGATTCCCTGGTCGACAGGTTTGATGAACTCCTGCGGGATCTTCCCACCCTCGACCTGGCTCACGAACTCGTACTCCGCCCCGTCGGCCGACGGGGCGATGCGGACCACGGCATGCCCGTACTGTCCGCGGCCGCCCACCTGCCGGACGAACCTGCCCTCGCCCACGGCCTCGAGCTTGATCGTCTCGCGGTACGAGACATACGGCTTGCCAACCGAAGCGTTGACCTTGAACTCCCGCACCAAACGGTCGACGATCACCTCGAGATGCAGCTCGCCCATCCCCGAGATGATCGTCTGTCCCGTCTCGGAGTTGCTTTGCACGCGGAACGTCGGGTCCTCCTGAGTGAGCTTGGCCAGGACCGCCCCGAGGCGATCCTGATCAGCCTTCGTGCGGGGCTCGATCGCCACGTCGATGACCGGTTCCGGGAACTGCATGGCCTCGAGCACGATGGGGTGCTTCGGATCGGCCAGCGTATCGCCGGTGACGACATTGCGCAGGCCCACGACAGCGGCGATGTCGCCGGCGAACAGCTCCCTGATCTCCTCACGCTTGTTGGCGTGCATCTTGAGGATGCGGCCCAACCGCTCGGCGTTGCCGGTGCGTGCAGTGAGCACCTGATCGCCGCTGGCGATGTGGCCCGAGTACACGCGGACGAACGAGAGCTGCCCGACGAACGGGTCGGTCATGATCTTGAAAACCAGCGCAGCGAAGGGGGCGGTGTCGTCGGCGGGCCGTGTCTCGGTGGTACCGCTCGGCGTGTGCCCCTCGATCGCGGTCACGTCCAGCGGGGAGGGCAAGTAATCTACAACCGCATCGAGCAGTTGCTGGACGCCCTTGTAGCGGAACGCCGACCCACATATCGTGGGAGTGATCTGCCCGGCCACGGTCTGGCGCCGCACCGCCGCGCGCAGCGCCTGCGGGCCGACCAGCTCGCCGCTGACGTAGCTGGCGAGCAGCTCCTCGTCTCTCTCGGCGAGGGCGGCGACCATCTTCTCCCGCCATTCGGCCGCCGCCGCCTCGTAGTCCGCCGGTAGCGGCTGGCGGTCGTAGTGGGATCCGAGGCTCTCCTCGTTGTACACATATGCGCAGCCCTCGACGAGGTCGATGACTCCCTTGAACGCCTCCTCGACACCGTACGGGATCTGCAAGACGACCGGATGGGCACCGAGCTTGCGCCGCATCTGCTCGACGACGGCCCAGAAGTCGGCGCCGACGCGGTCCATCTTGTTGACGAAAGCGACGCGGGGTACGCAGTAGCGGTCGGCCTGCCGCCACACCGTCTCCGACTGCGGCTCGACGCCACCGACGGCGCAGAAGACCGCGATGGCGCCGTCGAGCACCCGCAGGCTCCGCTCGACCTCGGCAGTGAAGTCGACGTGGCCCGGGGTATCGATGATGTTGATGCGATGGTCGCGCCAGAAACAGGTAGTGGCAGCGGAGCTGATCGTGATGCCCCGCTCCTGCTCCTGCTCCATCCAGTCCATGGTGGCGGTCCCTTCGTGGACCTCTCCCATCTTGTAGTTCACGCCCGTGTAGTAGAGCACCCGCTCGGTAGTCGTCGTCTTACCGGCATCGATGTGCGCCATGATGCCGATATTGCGAGTCCTCTCAAGCGGTGCGAGTCGGGGCATCCTGTCAAAGAGCCTTCTGCGCCCTGGGCGCGGGTACGACCTGACAACGGTTCACTGCACGACTACCGGTGGCTCACCAACGGTAGTGGGAAAACGCCTTGTTCGCCTCCGCCATGCGGTGGGTATCGTCCTTCTTCTTGATCGCGCCGCCACGGTTGTTCGCGGCGTCGATGAACTCGCCGGCAAGCTTCTCCCTCATCGACTTCTCGCCTCGTGCCTTGGAGAAATCGATGAGCCACCGGAACGACAGCGAGAGCTGCCGGCCAGGCGGCACCTCGACCGGGACCTGGTAGGTGGAGCCGCCGACCCGGCGGGACTTCACCTCGACCTGAGGCTTCACATTGTCCACCGCCCGCTTGAAGACCTTGAGCGGATCGTCCTGAGTTCGCGCCTGGATGATGTCGAGTGCGCCATAGAAGACGCCCTCGGCCACCGTGCGCTTGCCCTGGCGCAGGATTGCGTTGATGAAGCGCGTGACGAGCTGCGAGTTGAAGATCGGATCGGGGATGACCTCCCGCCTCTGCGGGTAGCGACGGCGCGGCATGACTACTTACCTCCTGCCTTGGCGGCCTGCTTCTGACGCTTGGTTCCGTACTTCGACCGGCTCTGATTACGTCCGGCCACGCCCTGGGCGTCGATGACGCCCCGGATGACGTGGTAGCGCACACCCGGCAGGTCCTTGACACGGCCACCGCGGATCAGCACCACCGAGTGCTCTTGGAGGTTGTGCCCCTCGCCAGGGATGTAGGTGGTGACCTCGAGGTTGTTGGTGAGCCGCACCCGGGCAACCTTGCGGAGCGCCGAGTTCGGCTTCTTGGGCGTGGTGGTGTAAACGCGCGTGCAGACCCCGCGCTTTTGCGGGCACGCCTTCAGCGCCGGACTCTTCGTCTTGTCGAGCACCACTTCGCGGCCGTGGCGTACCAGTTGGGCAATCGTCGGCATCGTCTCCTCACTTCGAATCGAAGGACCAAGCAGGCTCCAGCGCTTGGGCCCGGTTGCAACACACCAGCGCCTCGTGGGCGCAGGTCGGAAACTCTAGCCCAGGCTCCCGACTCTGTCAACACTCGGGCGGCCGCGCGGGCAGCGCGGCAGTGATATCGTCGAGGTCGGGGACCTCTTCCATTCCCTCGACCTCCTCGAGCTGAGGCATCTCTTCGGGAGCGACCGGCGCCACCGTGAAGTGGTGGTAGCTCTTGACACCGGTCCCGGCCGGGATGAGCCGCCCGACGATCACGTTCTCCTTCAGCCCGTGCAGATGATCCACTCGACCGGAGACCGCGGCTTCCGTGAGCACCCGGGTGGTCTCCTGGAACGAGGCCGCCGAGACGAACGACTCGGTGGCGAGTGCCGCCTTGGTGATGCCGAGCAGGATCGGCGCGAAGCGTGACGACTGCCCACCCAAGCGCTCGATGCGCTCGTTCTCCTCCTGCACCCTGTAGCGCGGCACCTGCTCCTCGAGCAGGAAGTCGGTGTCGCCGGGGTCGGTGATCTTCACGAACCGACACATCTGACGCACGATCGTCTCGATGTGCTTGTCGTTGATAGTCACGCCCTGGGTACGGTAAACCTCCTGAATCTTATCGAGGAGATGGCGTTGAAGCTCGGTCTCTCCGAGGACCGCCAGGACGTCGTGCGGGTCCACCGGTCCGTCGGTGAGCGACTCGCCCGACTGCACCCACTCGCCGTCCTGCACGATGAGGTGGGCGGCCTTGGGAATCGCGTACTCGCGGCTGATCTGCTCGCGGCCTTCGACTATCACCTTGCGCGTGCCACGGCTCGCTTCGCCGATGTGGACGATGCCGGAGATCTCGCTCACCACCGCCGCATCCTTCGGCCGGCGCGCCTCGAACAGCTCGACCACACGCGGCAGCCCACCGGTGATGTCCTTGGTCTTGGTGGTCTCGCGCGGAATCTTCGCCAGCACATCGCCGGAGCTCACGGTGTCGCCCTCGGCCACCATCAGATGGGAGCCGATGGCGAGCTGGTACCGACGCTCGGTGTTGTCTTCGGTATGGACGACGATCGTCGGGATGCGGCGGTCGGCGCCCAGCGGCTCGATGACGATCTTCTGGGTATGGCCGGTGATCTTGTCGGTCTCCTCGCGGACGTTCTCGCCCTCGATCAGGTCGTCGAAAGCGACCCGTCCGGCCACCGTCGTCAGCACCGACGAGGTGAACGGATCCCAACGGGACAGCGCTGTGTTTGGTTCCACCCAATCCCCGTCGCTCACCTGCAGCACAGAGCCGTAGACGAGGTTGTAGCGCTCGCGCTCCCGGCCGCGGTCATCACACACCGCCACCTTGGCGTTGCGAGCCACCACGACCGTCTCTTTCTTGGTGTTGACGACCGCCTGCACGTTGATGAGCTTGACCGTGCCCGAGCGGCTCGCCTTGTGTTGCGATTGCTCGGTGGCGCGAGTCGCCGCGCCGCCGTAGTGGAAGGTCCGCATCGTGAGCTGCGTGCCCGGCTCACCGATTGACTGGGCGGCGATGATGCCGACCGCCTCACCCATCTCCACCTGGCGCCCGGTGGCGAGCATCCGACCGTAACACATCCGGCACGCGCCTCGCCGCGTCTCACAGGTGAGCAGCGAGCGGATCTTGACCCGCTCGTACCCCGCGTCCTCGATGGCGCTGGCGACCTCCTCGGTCACCTGGGTATTGGCCGGGGCGATCATCGTCCCCTCGACCGGGTCGACGATGTCCTCGGCCACGACGCGACCGACCAGGCGGTCGCGCAGCTTCTCGAGCACCTCGCCACCCTCGGTGATCGGCGTGACGAAGATCCCGTGATCGGTGCCGCAGTCATCCTCGGTGATGATGACGTCCTGAGCCACGTCCACCAGACGGCGCGTCAGGTACCCGGAGTCGGCTGTCTTGAGGGCCGTGTCGGCCAAACCCTTGCGGGCACCGTGGGTGGAGATGAAGTACTGCAGCACCGAAAGCCCCTCGCGGAAATTGGCGGTGATGGGGGTTTCGATGATCTCGCCCGAAGGCTTGGACATCAGGCCGCGCATGCCGGCGATCTGGCGCACCTGCTCTTTGGAGCCTCGGGCGCCCGAGTCGGCCATGATGAAGATGGGGTTGGCCTCCCCCGACAGCTCCGTTCGCCGCCGCATCTGGCGAAACATCTCGTCCGACACCTTTTCCGTGACACGATGCCAGATGTCGACGATGCGGTTGTGGCGCTCGCCCGAGGTGATGACGCCCTGGGCTCGCTGTCCCTCTACCATGTCGACCTCGCGCAGCGCGTTGGCGATCATCTCCCCCTTGCTGTCCGGCACGATCATGTCGCCAGATCCGATTGAGATACCCGCCTGGGTAGCCCACATGAAGCCGAGGTTTTTCAGCGCGTCCAGCAGTCGCACCGTGACTGGGTGCCCGAACCGCAGGTAGGCGAAGGAGACGAGGCTCTGGAGCCCGCTCTTCTTGAGCTGAGCGTTGACGAACGGGATCTCGGGTGGCAGTGAGGCGTTGAGGATCACGCGCCCGACCGTGGTCTCGAGGTGGAAACCCTCGACCCATTTGGCCTCGGCATGAAGGATGTCCTGGCTGTCGGCTTCGACCGTCATGTCGAGCAGGTTGCCGCTGACGATGACCTCGATCGGATGCAGCGTGTCGACCCGACCGTTGGCATGCGCGAGGAGGACCTCGTCGACGCTCGCGAACAACCTGCGGCGACTGCTATCGGCGCCGATCTTCTCGGACGTCAGGTAGTAGATGCCGAGCACCATGTCCTGCGAGGGCACGGCTAGCGGCTTGCCGGAAGCCGGCGAGAGGATGTTGCGCGGAGCCAGCATGAGCACGCGGGCTTCGAGCTGCGCCACCGGCGATAGTGGCACGTGCACGGCCATCTGGTCGCCGTCGAAGTCGGCGTTGTAGGCGGCGCACACCAGCGGATGGATGCGGATTGCCTTGCCCTCCACCAGCACCGGCTCGAACCCTTGAATGCCGAGGCGATGCAGGGTCGGGGCGCGGTTGAGCAGCACGGGATGCTCGCGAATCACCGTTTCGAGCGCGTCCCAGACGTCCGGGGTGCGCTGGTCGACGAGCTCCCGCGCCATCTTGATCGTGGTGACGAGCTGCTTCTTCTCGAGCTCGTGGTAAATGAACGGCTTGAACAGCTCGAGCGCCATCTCCTTGGGCAGGCCGCACTGGTGAAGCTGGAGCTCCGGGCCGACGACGATCACCGAGCGGCCGGAGTAGTCCACACGCTTACCGAGGAGGTTCTGGCGGAATCGACCCTGCTTGCCTTTGAGGGCATCGGAGAGCGATTTGAGCGGCCGCCCATTGGAGCCCTTGATGACGCGGCCCCGTCGGCCGTTATCGAACAACGCGTCGACCGCCTCCTGAAGCATGCGCTTCTCGTTGCGCACGATCACCTCGGGCGCGCGTAGCTCGAGCAGCTTCTTGAGTCGGTTGTTGCGGTTGATGACCCGCCGGTAGAGGTCGTTGAGGTCGGAGGTGGCGAAGCGGCCGCCGTCAAGCGGTACCAAAGGTCGAAGCTCCGGAGGGATGACCGGGACAACCTCGAGGATCATCCACTCCGGTCGGTTGCCGGACTTGCGGAACGCCTCGACCACCCGCAGCCGCTTGGCAGCCTTCTGCCGCTTGACGACCGAGGACTCGGTGCGCATGAGCAGGCGGAGCTCACCAGCCGCTTCATCGAGGTCGATCCGCTGCAGCAGCTCCTGGATCGCCTCGGCGCCCATCTTGGCGACGAACGACTCGCCGAACTGCTGCCGGTATTCCCGGTACTGCTCCTCGGTCAGGATCTGCTTCTCCTCGAGTGTGGTGTCTCCCGGGTCGACCACCACGTACACCTCGAAGTACAGCACGCGCTCGAGGTCGCGCATGGTGACGTCGAGCAGCTGACCGATACGGCTCGGTAGCCCCTTGAAGAACCACACGTGCGATACCGGTGCGGCGAGCTCGATATGGCCCATCCGCTCACGTCGGACCTTCGAGCGCGTTACCTCGACACCGCACTTGTCACACACCACGCCCCGATGCTTCATCCGCTTGTACTTGCCGCACAGGCACTCCCAGTCGGTGACGGGGCCGAAGATTCGAGCACAAAAAAGACCGTCGCGTTCGGGCTTGAACGTCCGGTAGTTGATGGTCTCGGGCTTGACGACCTCGCCATGCGACCACGAGCGGATCTTCTCCGGTGAGGCCAGCGACACACGCATAGCGTCGAAGTCGTTGATGGCCTTGGGCCGGGCGAAGAAGGCACGGGCGTCGGAAGGCATGCTACTCATGGCCTGCACCTCACTCTCCCTCGTGCTTGATGAGCTCGACATCAAGCCCGAGGCTCTGCAGCTCGCGCACCAGGACGTTGAACGACTCGGGCAGACCCGGCTGCTCGGGCACCTTGCCTTTGACGATCGCCTCGTAGACCCGCGAGCGACCGTCGACGTCGTCGGACTTCACGGTCAGCAGCTCCTGCAGTGTGTACGCCGCGCCGTAGGCCTCGAGCGCCCACACCTCCATCTCCCCGAGACGCTGGCCGCCGAACTGGGCCTTGCCGCCCAGCGGCTGCTGGGTGATCAGCGAGTAGGGTCCGATCGACCGCGCATGGATCTTGTCGTCCACCAGGTGCGAGAGCTTGAGCATGTAGATGAAGCCGATCGTCACCCGTTGCTCGAAGGGGTCACCGGTGACGCCGTCTCGCAGGATCGTCTTGCCATCCTCAGGCAGCCCCGACTGGATGAGCAGGTCCTTGATGTCCTCCTCGACAGCCCCATCGAAGACCGGGGAGGCGTAGCGCTGGCCGAGGATCTTGCCGGCCCACCCGAGGTGGGTCTCCAGGATCTGGCCGACGTTCATGCGGCTCGGCACACCGAGCGGGTTGAGCACGATCTCGACCGGTGTCCCGTCCTCGAGGAACGGCATCTGTTCCTCCGGAAGCACCACCGAGATCACCCCCTTGTTGCCGTGTCGACCTGCCATCTTATCGCCTACCTGGAGCTTGCGCTTCATGGCGACGTAGACCTTGACCTGCTTGATGACACCGGGCGGCAGCTCGTCACCGGC
Organism: Holophagae bacterium; assembly: GCA_012516935.1. Classification (GTDB taxonomy): domain Bacteria; phylum Acidobacteriota; class Thermoanaerobaculia; order Thermoanaerobaculales; family Thermoanaerobaculaceae; genus JAAYVZ01. The sequence continues at coordinate 5,088 of JAAYVZ010000122.1, read as the reverse complement.
CGTGAGGAGCTTCACGCGCTCTTCGCTGAGCTTCTCGAGCACCGCGAGCTGCGACTCGGCTTGGTTGACGAGCAGACGAACCCGTTCCCGCAGGGTCGGGTCGGCTAACGGGAGGCTGAGCAGCTCCGCTCTCGTCAGCTCCGCGACCGCGGCGCGGCCGAGCTTGCCGCCTTTGCGGACCAGCATCTCCCCGCTGCGGGCAGAGGTTACGTCCTCACTCACCTTGGCCCCGTCGAGGATCTGACCGAGCTTCTTGTTGCGCTCCTCGATGATGATGCGCCGCTCATCATCCGAGTTCTTGCGGATATGGGCGATTTCCTCGCGCTCGATGGCCTCGGCCCGCGAGTCCTTGTCGGCGCCGCGACGGGCAAAGATCTTGACGTCCACCACTACGCCGGAGATCCCTGGGGGGCACTTCAGCGAGGCATCACGGACGTCCCCGGCCTTCTCGCCGAAGATCGCGCGCAGCAGCTTCTCCTCGGGGGTGAGCTGGGTCTCGCCCTTGGGGGTCACCTTGCCGACCAGGATGCTGCCCGGCCGAACATGCGCGCCGATCCGCACGATCCCAGCCTCATCCAGATCCTTGAGCGCCGACTCCGAGACGTTCGGGATGTCACGGGTGATCTCCTCGGGCCCGAGCTTGGTGTCGCGGGCCGCCACCTCGAGCTCCTCGATGTGCACGGAGGTGAAGTAGTCCTCCTTGACGAGCTTCTCGGAGACCACGATGGCGTCCTCGAAGTTGTAGCCACGCCACGGCATGAACGCCACCAACACGTTACGGCCAAGGGCCAGCTCGCCGCCCTCGGTGTTGGGACCATCGGCCAGCACTTGCCCCTTCACGACCCGCTGCCCAGGGGTCACGATCGGCTTCTGGTTCATGCACGTGTTCTGGTTGGAGCGCCGGAACTTGATGAGCTGGTAGATGTCGGCGCCGAAGACCGAGGGGCGGCCGGTGTCGCCCTCCGCAGCCTCGACCCGGACGATGATGCGACGCGCATCAACGGTGTCGACGATCCCATCCCGCCAGCAGACGATGACCGAGCCGGAATCACGAGCCACCACCGACTCGAGGCCGGTGCCGACCACCGGCGCCTCGGAGCGCAGCAACGGCACCGCCTGACGCTGCATGTTGGAACCCATGAGTGCTCGGTTGGCGTCGTCGTGCTCGAGAAACGGAACGAGTGCCGCCGCCACCGAGACCACCTGTTTGGGCGAGACGTCGATATAGTCGGCCTTCTCTCGGTCGATCAGCACGAACTCCCCGGCTGAGCGGGCGATCACCTTTTCGTCGGCCATCTGCCCATTCTCATCGATGCTCACGTTCGCCTGGGCGATGTTGAGGGTCTCCTCGTCCCACGCTGAGAGGTAGAAGGCGTGCGGCTCGAAGCGAGCCGGCCGCCTACCATCCTTGATCAGCTTGCGGTTGAGCTTTTCCACCTCGTCGAGCAGCACCACCTGGTTGAGGTCGTACGGCGTATCGCCTCGTTCGCAAATGCTCACATGATTGAGCACCCGCCCATTCTCGACCTTCTTGTAAGGCGACTCGATGAACCCGAACGAGTTGATGCGGGCGTAGCACGAGAGCGACGAGATGAGACCGATGTTCGGGCCCTCCGGGGTCTCGATCGGGCAGATGCGACCGTAGTGCGTGGAGTGCACATCGCGGACCTCGAACCCGGCCCGCTCGCGCGACAGGCCGCCCGGCCCCTGGGCCGACAGCCGCCGCTTGTGCGTCACCTCGGCGAGGGGGTTGGTCTGGTCCATGAACTGGGAAAGCTGAGAGGAGCCGAAGAACTCCTTGACCGCGGCGATGACGGGCTTGGCGTTGATAAGGTCCCGCGGCATCGCGTTGTCGATGTCCTGATGGATCGTCATCCGCTCCTTGATCGCCCGCTCCATGCGAACCAACCCGACGCGGAACTGGTTTTCGAGGAGCTCGCCGACCGCCCGCACCCGGCGGTTCGCGAGCGAGTCGATATCGTCGAGCCGACCGAGGCCGCGCGAAAGCTTCAGCAGGTACCGCACGACAGCGATGAAATCCTCCTGGTCCATGACTCGCTGTTGGAGGTCTTTTCTGAGCCCGAGCTTGACGTTGAACTTGAAACGGCCGACCTCGGAAAGGTCGTACTTTCGCGTGTCGAAGAACAACCCGTCGAACAACGTCGTCGCCGACTCCTCGGTGGGTGGGTCGCCCGGTCGCAAACGGCGGTAGACCTCCATGATGGCGTCGAGCTTCGACCGGATCTGGTCCTTCTCGATGGTCTTGGTGAGGATCTCACCGATCAGGTCCCAGCCTGGGAAAGCGAGCAGGATCTCGGTCTTGCCGAGCTCATTGAGCCTCTCCCATAGCTCGGGAGAGGCTGTCGATCCCGCCTCGACCACGAGCTCACCGGTGGTCGGGTCGATGAGGTCCTCTGCCACTACAGCGTCGACCAGCGACTCGGGATCGAGCTCGACCTCATCCTGGCCGTGCTTGTCGATGGCTCGCTGCAGCCTGGCATCGAGACTGAGGCCAGCGAACAGCTCCGGCGTGACGCCGCGGCGGGCCCGCTGCGAGGCCGCCCGCTCCTCCTCGGCGGCCAGCACACGCCGATCGAGCTTCAGCTTTACCTTCCCACCACTCGGCCGCGCTGGGAACAACATGTAGAACACCTCGAGGAGCTGGGCGTTCGACTCGAGCCCGAGGGCACGCAGAAACACCGTGGCGGGGAAACGACGCTTGCGATCGATGCGCGCGTACAGGACCTGCTTTTTGTCGAACTCGAACTCGATCCACGAGCCGCGGTAGGGTACCACCTTGGCGAGCAGGGAGGTGGCCGTCTCGCGGGTGAACGAGACCCCGGGCGAGCGGTGCAGTTGCGAGACGATAACGCGCTCGGTGCCGTTGATGATGAAGGTACCGGTCTCGGTCATCAGCGGAAGATCGCCGAAGTACAGCTCCTCTTCCTTGATGTCCCGCACTTGCCGTTCCTCACCCTTCTCCTCGTCGAACAATACGAGCCGGAAGGTGACCTTGAGCGGCAGGGAGTAGGTGAGGCCGCGCTCGCGGCAGTCGCTCTCCGAGTAGGTCAGCCGCAGGCCGACCGGGTTCCCGCAGGTCGAGCAGTGCGGCACGGCGTTCGGCGTCGACTGGCCGCAGGCCGTGCAGACCACCGTTGCCTCGTGCGGGTCCGCCGCCTTGATACGGGTGCCGCAGTGCTGGCAATGGATGCGCAGGTGCTCGAGACCGGCGAGGCGCCCGCACTTGCATTCCCACGTCCCGAGCTCATAGCGCACGAAGTGCAGCTCGCACGACGAGCGAAAGTCGGAAAACGGAAAGACGCTCGAGAACACCGCCTGCAGACCGGTGTTGGTGCGCTCCTCGGGGAGCAGATCCATTTGCAGGAACTGCTCGTAGCTTGTCCGCTGGACCGCAATCAAGTTCGGCAGCGGGATGGTGCTCGGGATCCTGGAGAAGTTCTTCCGCTCACCCGCCAGGGCCAGTTGGGTCTGACTCATACGTCGGACTCCTTCGCGCTTCCTCTCACGGTCTGGGGCCGCTCAGACGGTGCGGTCCCGAAGCTCCGCGGCGGGAAGCCTCCCGTCAACGACCGAATGGGTAAACGGGGGGCGCACGCCCCCCAGCCTCCCTGCTCGAACCCCAACAACCAGGAGAATCCTCTCGCTCGGGTCGAACCGACCCGGCGATCTGCATGCAAAGCCTCGGCCGTCGTCGACCTTTCTCCCGGTTGCGACGGACTACTTGATCGTGACCTTGGCGCCGGCTTCCTCGAACTTCTTCTTGATGTCCTCGGCCTCTTGCTTCGAGATACCTTCCTTCACCTTGGACGGCGCCGCTTCAACGAGGTCCTTGGCCTCCTTGAGGCCGAGCGACGTCACCTCACGCACCACCTTGATGACGTTGATCTTCTTCTCGCCCGCGCTGTCGAGGATGACATCGAACTCGGTCTGCTCCTCGACCGCTTCGGCCGGACCGGCAGCAGCCCCGGCGGCTCCCATGAACGCCACCGGCATGGCTGCAGCGGCGGCGGACACGCCAAACTCGCTCTCCAGCGCCTTGACGAGCTCGTTGAGCTCGAGCACGGTCATCGTCTTGATCTGCCCGACCAACTCTTGAATCTGTGCCATTTCGATTCTCCTTTACCTTGGAATTCCGACGCCTTACGCCTGGCGTGCCTTTTCGTCCGCGACCTGCTGCACCGTCACCGCTAGGCTACGCAGCGGCCAGTTGAGGGCCGTCACCAGCCGGCGCATCGGCGACTGGAGGATGAACAGCAGCTTCGCCACCAACTCAGTCTTGGACGGCAGGGTGGCGATTTGCTGCGCCTCCACTCCCGTCAGCAGTTGGCCTTCCACGAGGCCACCCCGGAACTTCAGCTTGTCGTGCCCTTTGGCGAAATCGGCCAGGGCCTTGGCCAGAGGCACGACGTCCCGGGTCGTGTATGCCACCGCGGTCGGTCCCAGCATGAGAGCGCCCACGGCCTCATTGCGGGAGCCGGAGACGGCGATTCTGGCCAGCGTGTTCTTGACGACGATGTAGCTGGCCTCCGCCTCGGCAACCCGGCGGCGCAGCTCGGTGACCTCGCCCACCGACAGCCCGGTGAAATCCATCACGAACAGCCCCTGGGCGCCGGCGAGGGCATCCCTCAGGGCGTCGATTTGTGTCTGCTTCTCGGCCCGCGTCAGCATACCTGCCTCCTACTTCGTCTCGAGCAGCGAGATGTCGAGCGCCACGCCCGGGCCCATCGTCGAGCTCAAGAACACCGACTGGACGTACTTGCCCTTGGCGGCAGAAGGCTTGGCGCGCAGCACGGCGAGGATGAGGGAGCGGGCGTTCTCCTCGAGGGCATCGATCGAGAACGACACCTTGCCGACCGGAACGTGGATGATGGCGGTCTTGTCGACCTTGAACTCGACCTTCCCCGCCTTGATCTCTCGTACCGCCTTGGCCACCTCGGTGGTCACCGTCCCGGTCTTGGGGTTCGGCATCAGGCCGCGGGGACCCAGGATCTTGCCCAGCTTCGAGAGGTGGCGCATCATGTCCGGCGTCGCGACCATGGCCTCGAAGTCGAGCCAGCCACCCTGGAT
>JAAYVZ010000121.1 GCA_012516935.1 Holophagae bacterium | reverse complement strand
CGTACGCGTACGTGGACCTCGGCGACCAGCCGGTCGCCCAACGCGACCTCGGCGGCACGCCGACGACGACCTGGCTCGTTGGCGCCCCCCTCGGGACGCCGTTCATGCAGACGGCCAGTACCGGCGCCGTGCTGTGGCGAGTCGAGGCCGAGCCGTACGGGAGGGTTTGGGCCCTGCGCACGGGGTCCGACCGCCACCAGCCGCTCCGCTTCCCCGGCCAGGAGGCCGAGCAGCTCAACCTCGGCCTCAACGGTGCCACCGAGCGCAGCTACAACATCTTCCGATGGTACCGACCGAAGTGGGGAAGGTACAGCCAGGCGGATCCGATCGAGCGGCACTTCCGAGTGAAGTCCAACCAGCCAGGGATCAAAGGGTTGAGGAGCGAGGGGTCGCTGTGGAAGGCCGACTGGGGTGGTTTCGCGTACGCTGAGGGCAGTCCGACGCGCATGACTGATCCAACTGGCCTCGCTGTGTGGGTCTGTACCCGGGTGACCGACTGGGGCGTTGGTCGTCATGCGTACTTCTGGGACGACCGACAGTATCTACCGCCTGGCCGTCCACGATTCTGCGGCACGACGGCGTCTTCTGGGAGAGGAAGGGGTACCGACCACCCGGAGCGTGGACCCGGCAAAAGCAAGGACCCATGCTTCAGGATCGACGGCAGCGAAGGCAAGGAGGACGCCCTCATGGGCTGTTGCATGGCGACCGCGAATACCGGACCCTATATTCCTTTCACCCCGTTGGATTGCCACGGTCATCTGCAGGGTTGCACCGAAGCGTTTGGCCTACATTTCCCTGGAGGACCTGGTGGGCGGCTCTAGCCCCTGCAAACAAGCTATGCCCGCGCACTCGGTAATCAAGGGGCGTTGCCTCAGCAATACGTCGGGCTAGGGGAGGTGGTGCAATGGACGGTTTCTCAGGCTGGCGGAATCGCTCCGTGATCCGTCTACTCAGGTGTCTGGTTGCGAGGAGGACCCAGCCCCGTCGCTGGGCAGTGTCCGCCACGGCCATCGCCTTTGTGGCGCTGGGGATCGCAGGGGGCGAACCAGCGGGCATCTGCCTCCTCGCCCCTCCTGCATTGCTCGCAGCAGTCCAGGCGCTCTACCCGACCCTCCTGGTCTGGCTCATCCTGTGCGGCACCACTGCCGTTGCCTCAGCAGCGTTTCTTGCGACTCTCGGCCTTGACGTCTTTCGGGCTCTCACCGACCAGACGCCGTACGTCCTCACGAATCCGACGGACTCCGCGTTCCTGGTTGGGCTTGCCGCGCTCTTCCTCTTCCTCGCGTGCGGCCTTATGTTCTCTGCCCCAACTGAGCAGACCGGTCTCCAGTAGGCCGAAAGGCTAGGAGCCCGACCCCGATGTGCTGTCGCAAGACAGGCTGCTTTGGCGACGACCTGGCCCAGACTGCGGCGGGGGAGGCATGGAACATCGTCTGTCAGTCGTCGAGCCGCGCTGGTGCCAACCCGGCTGAACAGAACAGGTCAAGGGAGCTGAGCAGTTCGCGGAATCAAGCCGTTCTCACTGTCGAGCGAGCCTGGACCTCCTGCCTTTCGCCGATGGTCAGACCGATTCGACGCTGGCTGCCGGCATCGGGAGCAGCCGCGGGATGGCGGAGAACCAGGCCCGCTCAGTACTGCCAGGACAACCCGGTGACCCGCGCCGAAATAGCGGTCTTCCTCGGCTCCACCTGGGGCTTCGTCGCGCCGTCAGTGAACCCGACGCGGCGGCGGATCATGCACTACGATGAGGACATGCACCTCGTCGCCGAGACCGAGCTGACGAGCGGGTGGCAGCGAGCGATCGCGTACGAGTACGTGGTCCTCGGCGCCCAGCCGGTCGCCCAACGCGACCTCGGCGGCACGCCGACGACGACCTGGCTCGTCGGCGACCACCTCGG
>JAAYVZ010000120.1 GCA_012516935.1 Holophagae bacterium | reverse complement strand
TCTCGGGCAGGGGCTCGCGGGCCGCGACGACCAGGAACGCCTCGCGCCCGCCGGCGCTCGACACCTCCCACGCCTGCGGCACGCCGGAGCGACGGCCCGGCAGGCGGTGTCGGACACCGGCCGGCAGCGGGTTCGCGCTCTCGAGGCCGGCGAGCGGGAAGAGCAGGAAGCGGTCGCCCCGGTCGTCCTCGTTGAGCACGTACACGTGGACCGGCTCGCCGGACTCGACCTCGAGGAACAGCCGGTCACCAGGTGCCACGCTGCCACCCGGGACGACGAGCTGGGCCCGCCCCGAGGCCTCGCGGTAGAGGGTAGCCTCGACCCGCAGACCACCCGAGAAAGCTCCGTCGGCCGGCCGGTGCGCGGCCCGCTGCCAGAGGATGGCCGCGAGCGGGACCGCCAGCCCGAGACCGGCCGCCAGCGCCAGCAGGAGCAGGCGGCGACGGCGGCTCGTGCCCGGAGCCCCCGAGGTTGTGTCAGCTCGCTCGACCTCGCTTTCCGGCGCCTGCCCCAGGCTCGCCCCGAGGACCCGCCGCATCGCGCCGGCGCTCTGGTACCGGTCGTGCCGGGAGGGCGCGAGCGCGCGCTCGACCACCTCGAGGAACGCCGTCGGCAGGTCGGAGCGCCGGTCCGCAAGGGGGACCGACTCGGCTCGCGCGTGTTTGTCGCACAGCTCCATGAGCGAGTCCGCTTCCACGGGGTAGCGGCCGCTCACGAGGCGATAGAGGAGCACGCCCAGGGAGTAGAGGTCGGCGGTCGCCGCGGGCGTGTCGCCGCGCAGCACCTCCGGGGCCGTGACGAGCGGGGTGCCGAGCGTCGCCCCGGCGCCCCCGCAGCGGGGGGCCTCGGTGACCGACCCGAAGTCCATCAGCACCAGGCGGCCACCGCGCTCGCGCATGACGTTGGCAGCCTTGAGGTCGCCGTGGACGAGCCCCTGGGCGTGCACGGCTGCCAACGCGTCACAGAGCTCGATCCCCGCCAGCGCCGTCTCGTGGGCCCCCAGCGGACCCTCCTGCGCGAGCCGCTCCTCCAGCGTCTGGCCCGTGATGAGATCGGCCCACAGACCGGCGCGTCCGTCGTGCACGTCGGCGCCGTACACGGTGAGGACGTTGGGATGGCGCACGCGCGCCAGCCGGCGCGCCTCGTCGAGAAAGGCGGCCTGCGCCGCCAAGCCCTCGCCGGAGGCCGCCCGCCGGAGCTTGAGCGCCACGTCCCGGTCGAGCACCGGGTCGCGCGCTCGGTACACCTCGCCGAAGCTGCCTTCGCCGAGCTTCTCGAGCACCTCGAGGTGCCCCCAGACGAACAGCGGCTCGCGCCCCTCGCCTGCGAGCGCGCTCCGCTCGCCTGCGGCCGGGGTGGCGTCCCCCTCGTCGCGGCAGGCTCGAAACGCCGCCGCCACGGCCTCCAGTGCCTGCAGGTTGCGGACCGTGTCGTCGAGTTCGGGAGTCGCGGTCGGGCTTTTCCAGTCGACGGGCGTGCCGTCGGCCACGCGTCCGGCCAGCTCCAGGAGGCGGTCGTCGCTATCGCCGTGCATGCATCACCTCCGCCAGCCGTACTAACGATCGCGACACCATCATGCGCACGGCGTTGGAGGAGGACCACCCCAGGGCGGCGGCGATCTCGGGGTACGAGAAACCGAACTCGACGCGCAGGATCACCGCTTGCTGCTGCGTCTCGGGCAGCGATGACAGCGCGGCCTCGTAGGCTTCCATCGCTTCGCGGCCAATCGCCTGCTCGACGGCGGACGGCGCTTCCGAGGCCTGCGACGCGGGAATCTCGGCCCTGCCGGGCAGCCGAGACGCGCGGCGGATCTCGTCGCGCACGGCGTTGAGGAGGATGCGCCGGAGATAGGCGAAGAAGGCGCCCTCGTGGCGGGGCTCGAAGTCGGCGAGATGGTCGAGCGCCCGCAGCAGCGAGACCTGCACGAGGTCGTCGGTCTCGGCGAGCTCCCGGGCGTATTGCGGCAGGCGCCCGTGCGCCCACCGCCGCAGCAGCGGCAGGTAGCGGGCGACGAGCTGCTCGCGGGCGGCGTGCTCTCCGTCCCGAACCCGCGCCAGAAGATCGGCTGTATTTTCCATCGCGTTCCGCGCTCGAGCCCGTCTCGCAGCTTGAGCTTCAGACTACGCCAGCCACCGGCGGGCGTCAATGATGCCGCGGCGGGCTGCGCGGTGGCAGGCCGAGGCCTCTACCGGCCGACCGGGTCACCCGCGTCGGTGTCGAGCCCGAGCTCGGCGATCGCCGACGCCACCGCCTCCGGCGGGTGCTCACCGCGCCGGGCGAGCTCGGCCAACGCCGCCACGGCCACGTGCTCGGCGTCGATCTCGAAGTGGCGGCGCAGCGCCAGCCGGGTGTCGGACAGGCCGTACCCGTCAGTTCCCAGCGGCACCAGGCCCTCCGGTACCCAACGCCCGATCTGGTCGGGTACCGCTTTGGCGAAGTCCGAGACGGCGACGACCGGACCGGGCTGCCCACCCAACATCTCGGCGACGTACGGCACCCGTGGTGCCTCGAGGGGGTGCAGCCGATTCCACCGCTCGCACGCGAGAGCGTCGGCGCGGAGCTGCTGGTAGGAGGTGGCGGACCACACGGCGGCGCCCACCCCGAAGCGGGCCTCGAGCATCTCGGCGGCGCGCCAGGCCTCGCGCAGCAATGGGCCCGAGCCCAGAAGCTGCACCCGCGCTCCCGCCAGCTCGCCCGCGGGGCGCACCCGATACAGGCCGCGGAGGATCCCCTCCTCGGCGCCCTCCGGCTGCGGCGGCATGACGTAGTTCTCGTTGTAGAGCGTGAGGTAGTAGAAGATATCTTCGTCCTCGCCGACCATACGCCGCAGGCCATCGCGGACGATCACCGCGACTTCGTAGGCGTACGCCGGGTCGTAGACGCGCACGTTGGGCACGACCGAGAACAGCAGCGGCGAGTGGCCGTCGTTGTGCTGCAACCCCTCGCCCTGGAGGGTCGTGCGCCCGGCCGTGGCACCCAGCAGGAACCCTCGGCCGCGCTGGTCGCCGAACCCCCACACGAGGTCGCCGACACGCTGGAACCCAAACATCGAGTAAAAGAGGTAGAACGGGATCAGGGCCAGGCCGTGGGTCGAGTAAGCGGTGCCGGCGGCGGTGAACGAGGCCATCGCTCCCGCTTCGGTGATCCCTTCCTCGAGGATCTGGCCGTCCCGCGCCTCCCGGTAGCGGAGGATGAAGTTGTGGTCCACCGGCTCGTAAAGCTGCCCCTTCGAGGCGTAGATGCCGTGCTCCTTGAACAGCGACTCGAGGCCGAACGTGCGGGCCTCGTCAGGGATGATCGGGACGATACGAGGGCCGAGCCCGGGCTCGCGCAGGAGCCGCCGCAGAAGCTGCACCAACGCCATCGTGGTCGAGACCTCGCGCTGGCTACCACCGGAAAGCTCGACGTACGCATCGGCAGCGGGCAGTGGGGGCACGCTCACCTGCACCCGCCGCAACGGCAGGGTGCCACCCAAAGCCTGTCGACGCTCGCGCAGGTAGGCGACCTCCGGGCTCTCCGCCCCGGGGTGGTAGTACGGCGGCTCCTCGTCCTCCAGCTCCCGGTCCGCGATCGGGAGCTGGAGTATGTCGCGGAACGCCTTGAGTTGCAGGACGTTGAGCTTCTTTTGTTGGTGGGTCGTATAGCGCCCAGCGAAGTCCCGGCCGAGCGACCAGCCCTTCACCGTCTTGACGAGGATCGCCGTCGGGCGGCCGGTCGTTTCGGTGGCGAGCTTGAAGGCGGCGTACAGCTTGTGGTGGTCGTGACCGCCGAGCTTGAGGTTCCAGAGCTGCTGGTCGGAGAGGTGGGCCACCAGCGCCGCAAGCCGCGGATCGGCGCCGAAGAAATGGTGACGCATGAACGCTCCGCCCTCGACGTGGTAGCGCTGCCACCAGCCGTCGACGACGGTGTTCAGACGCGCCAGCAGCACCCCGTGCTCGTCGCGCCGCAACAGCTCGTCCCACTCCCGGCCCAGGATCACCTTGATGACGTTCCATCCCGATCCGCGGAACACCGCCTCCAGCTCCTGAATGATCTTGCCGTTGCCACGCACCGGCCCGTCGAGGCGCTGCAAGTTGCAGTTGACGACGAACGTCAAGTTGTCGAGATCCTCGTTGGCGGCGATGTGCAGCGCCCCTCGAGACTCCGGCTCATCGGTTTCGCCGTCACCCAAAAACGCCCACACTCGCGAGCCCGAGGTGTCGACCAGACCGCGGTGCTCGAGGTAGCGGTTGAAACGCGCCTGGTAGATCGCGGCGAGCGGCCCGAGCCCCATCGACACGGTGGGGAACTCCCAGAAGCCGGGCATCCGGCGCGGGTGCGGGTACGAGGAAAGCCCCACCCCGGTCGTCTCGCGCCGAAAGGCGTCGAGCTCGGCTTCCCCGAGCCGTCCCTCGAGGAACGCCCGCGAGTAGATCCCTGGCGCAGCGTGCCCCTGGAAGTAAACCTGGTCTCCAGCGTCGTCTCGCTTGCCACGGAAAAAGTGGTTGAACCCCACCTCGTACAGCGAGGCAGCCGAGGCGTAGGTCGCCAGGTGGCCGCCGAGACCGGGGTAGCGGTGGTTAGCGCGCGTGACCATGGCCATCGCGTTCCAGCGCACGATGCGCCGGATGCGCTTCTCCATCGTCTCGTCACCGGGATAGGGCGGCTCCTGGTCGGGGGCGATGGTGTTGATGTACGGGGTCTGGATCGCCTCGATGCCGAGATCGTCCAGGCGGGCCCGCTCGAGGACCTTGCGCAACAGAAAGCGGGCCCTTTCGGGTCCGTCACTGGCCAGAACCTCAGCGAGCGACTCGACCCACTCGCGAGTCTCCTGGGGATCGGCATCGAACAGTTGCTCTTGCAGCACCACGCGCTCCATATCGGCTCTCCTCATGGCGGCGACCGCGATGCGGTCCCCGACCATACAACCCGATCGTGGGCAGGTGGCTTCCACCGCCTGCCTGCATCGGTAGGGTGCGCAGTTGATTTTTCCAATTCGCCGTGCAAAGGTGCCGGGGCGCCCCCTGGGAGGTCGTGTCGATGAGCCTACGAACAAGCACTTTGCGGACATCGACCGGGCTGGCGGTCGGGTTCTGGTTGGTCGCCGCCGCAGCGTCGGTGGCCGCCGAGCGCGTCGCCGTGATGATCGAGCTCACCGACCCTCCCGCCACCTCGGTGTGGACACAGCGGCTGGCCAGCTCCGCCGCCGCCACCGATGCCCAGGCGAGCGCCACTGCGGCCGTGATCGCCCACCTCGCGCGCCTCGAGAGCGCACAGCAGCGCCTCCTGACGGCGCTTGCCTCCCCGACGGTGAACGCCACCGTACTGTACCGCCTCCAACGGGTGCTCAACGGGATCGCCGTCGAGGTCGAGAGCGACCGCCTCGACGCCGTGGCGACGCTGGCCGGAGTGCACCGGATCACTCGACTGGTTCCCGAAACACTCGACCTTTTCTCCTCGGTGCCGCTCGTCGAGGCCCCGCAGGTGTGGACCGCGCCCGGGGTGACCGGCCAGGGAGTGCGGATCGGGATCATCGACACCGGGGTCGACTACCTGCACGTCGGTCTGGGCGGCTCGGGGTCATACGCCGGGCAGAGCTACACCGATGCCACCGTGCCATGGAACGCGAAGGTCGTGGGCGGGTACGATTTCGCGGGTGACCTCTACGACGCCGGCTGCTCGGACGCCGACCAAAACGCCGGCCGCTGCTCCCGCACGCCGATGCCCGATCCGGACCCGATGGACTGCAACGGCCACGGCAGCCACGTGGCGGGGATCGCCGCCGGCTACGGCGTGACCACCGAGGGAACGACGTATCCCGGACCGTACTCCTTGGCGACCCCGTTCGGGACGCTGCAGATCGGGCCAGGCGTGGCGCCGGGGGCGAAGATATACGCGCTGCGCACCTTCGGCTGCGGCGGTAGCTCGGTCCTCACCGCCCAGGCCCTCGACTGGTCCACCGACCCCAACGGCGACGGCAACTTCTCCGATCACCTCGACATCGTCAACCTCTCCCTCGGATCGTCGTACGGCCGGCTCGATGCTGCCTCGACGCTGGCCGCCAACAACGCCGCCAAGGTTGGGGTCATCGTCGTCGCCTCGGCGGGGAACTCGGGCGACGTCTACTACATCACCGGCAGCCCGGGAGTCGCCGAGCGGGCGATCTCGGTCGCCAACTCGGTCGACAGCACCGAGCTGACCGCCGGGTTCGTAGTCAACACTCCGGCCGGTCTCGCCGGCGTCAAGCCGGCCGCCGAGGCGCAGTTCGGCCCCAAACTGTCGACTACGGGCCCGATCACCGGCGAGCTGGTGCTGGCCGACGACGGATCGGGCAACCGCGCCGACGCCTGCGAAGCCATCGTCAACACCGCGACGATGAACGGCAGAATCGCGCTCGTCGACCGTGGCGCCTGCCCCTACCCGGTGCAGGTCAAAAACTGCCAGACCGCCGGCGCCAGGGGTGTGCTCGTTGCCAACCACACCGAAGGGTGGCCGTTCACCCTCACCGGCTCTGACGCCACCATCACCATCCCTTCGATGCTCACCGACCTCGCCACCGGCTCGGCCCTCAAAGCCGCGCTGTCCTCCGGCACCGTGAACGTCACCCTCACCGCGGCGTATCGGGGAGCTGTGCGGGCGGTCGAGCCGCCCATGGTCGACACCCTGGCGAGCTCGAGCTCTCGCGGCCCGGTGCCGGCAACCTCGGCGCTCAAGCCCGACCTCACCGCCCCCGGCACCACCATCTGGTCGCTCGCCAGCCGCAGCGGCAGCGGCGGCCGCAGCCTGTCGGGGACCTCGATGGCATGCCCGCACATCACCGGGGCGATGGCGTTGCTTCGTCAGCTCCACCCGCAGTGGACGGTCGAGGAGCTCAAGGCCCTCGTCATGGGCACCTCGACCCACAACCTGTTCACCAAACCGAGCTCCGGCCCTCCGGCCTACGGACCCGGGCGCATCGGGAGCGGGCGCAGCGACCTCCAGCTCACGCCGGACGCAACGTTGCTGGCGTTCGGCACCGATCCCCCGGGGGCCGTTTCGGTGTCGTTCGGGCGGCCGGAGGTCATCGGCAGCTGGTCGGCGACCCGCAGCGTCACGCTCGTCAACAAGGGAGCGGGAACCATCACCGCGACGCTCGGTCTCCAGACGGTTGTCGACATGCCGGGCGTCAGCTTCTCGCTGCCGGGCGGCGCCCAGGTCAACGTGCCCGGCAACGCCTCGGCGATGGTGATGATCCAGGCGACGGCCGAGGGACCGCAGATGAAGCGCACGCGCGACGCCTCGGTGGCCTCGACCCAGGGCGGCAACCCCCGGCACTGGCTGCCCGAGGAGGCGGCCTACCTCCTGATCACCGCCCCGGGCCAGCCCACACAGCGCCTGGCTGTCTATGCGGCACCCCGTCCTGCGGCCACCATGGGTACGCAGGAGACCAGCCTCCCGCTCGCCGGCGAGAGCGGCAGCTTCACGCTCCACCTTGCCGGTCAGGGCGTGGCGACCGGCACCAGCTTCCCCAGTGACTGGGTGTCGCTCGTCAGCGCCTTCGAGCTGGCGGCCGAAAGCCCGGACGAGACCTCCTCGCAAGGTACCGAGAACGCGTCGGATCTGCGCTACGTCGGCGTGACCAGCGATTACGCACGCCAGCTCGCCGATGGCAAGGGATTGGCCGAGACCTCGGTGTTTGTCGGCGTGGCCACGTGGGCGGACTGGGGCTCGCCCAACCAGGTCTCGGTCCAGGTGCTCATCGACACCAACCGCGACGGCACCGACGACTGGGTGCTGTACAACACCTCCACCGGCGGCGGCAGCCCCAACGACGTGTTCGCTGCGGTGCTCTGCAAGCTGCCTGCGGGCGAATGCAGCGCCACCTACCTCAACGGCGTCGACGCCGGGACGCGCGACACGGCGTTGCTCAACTCCAACGTCATGGTGCTGCCGGTACCGGCCGGTCAGCTCGATCTGACCCCCGGCGACAGCCGCTTCAGCTATCGCGTGCGGACGGACGTCGACTCCACGCCCACCCTCAGCTTCGACCCGGCGCACCCAGGGCTTTCTTTTGGCGGGACCAGCTTCCTCGGGGCGCCGGTGGCACAGCCGATGTACACCGACCTCGCGGGTCAGTCGATCCCGGCCACCTACGATCGGGCCGCCTTCGCCGCCAACGCCTCGCGTGGCATATTGCTCCTCCATCACCACAACCTATCTGGCGCGCGTGCACAGGTCCTCACCAGCCAGCCGCGGCGGGTCCGGCGCCACCTCCAGCCACCTACCTGGCGCGCGCGCACAGGTCCCCATAGCCTCTCCGACCTGCACACCGAGCCGCACCGCGACGGTGCCCGGGGTCGGGTGTGGGCGTACGGCTCGGTGGTCGACAACGACACCCACGACCCCACCACGGTCCCGGTGCTGATCCCCTGAGGAGAACCGCATGCACATCGCCGCCAACGTTACCGAGCTGGTGGGCAACACCCCGCTCGTCTGGCTCGGAAAGCTCGGCGCCGGCCTGCCCGGACGGGTGGCCGCCAAGGCCGAGCTCGCAAACCCCTGCTCGTCGGTGAAGGACCGCATCGGCCTGGCGATGATCGAGGCCGCGGAAGCGGCGGGCCGAATCACCCCCGAGACGATCCTCGTCGAGCCGACCTCCGGCAACACCGGCATCGCCCTCGCCTTCGTCTGCGCCCAACGCGGCTACCCGCTGGTGCTGCTGATGCCCGAGACCATGAGCCTCGAGCGCCGCAAGCTGCTGCACGCATTCGGCGCCAAGCTGGTGCTCACGCCCGGCAGCGAGGGCATGCCGGGGGCGATCCGCCGGGCCGAGGAGCTCGTCGCCTCCGATCCCCACTACCTCATGCTCGGGCAGTTCGAAAACCCCGCCAACCCCGACGTCCACCGGCGCACCACCGCCGAGGAGATTTGGCGCGATACCGACGGTCAGCTCGACGTGCTGGTCGCGGGGGTCGGTACCGGCGGCACCATTACCGGGGTGGCCAGCGCCCTCAAGCAGCGCAAGCCCGCGTTGCGAGCGATCGCCGTCGAGCCGGTGGACTCGCCGGTGCTGTCCGGCGGCAAGCCAGGCGCACACAAGATCCAGGGGATCGGCCCCGGGTTCATGCCGGCCGTCCTGCGCACCGACCTCGTCGACGAGATCCTGCAGGTGTCGCATCAGGACGCCGGCGCCACCGCCCGCCGGCTTGCCCGTGAGGAGGGGATCCTCACCGGGATCTCCAGCGGCGCCAACGTCTTCGCCGCTCTGCAGGTGGCGGCGCGCCCCGACAGCGCCGGGAAGCTCATCGTCACCGTACTGTGCGATACCGGCGAGCGGTACTTGTCGACGTGGCTGTGGAACGAGCCGGAGGAAAGCTGATGGCCGACGAGCGCCCTGCCTCCGGCGTGCACGCCGTGCCCGACCAAGCGCCGCTAGGTCCGGTCGTCGAGGCGCTCTGCGCCTCCTCGAACGGCCTGGCGCGACGCCACCATGAGGGCTGGTGCCGGCAGCTACTGCCCTCGCGCGACGCCATCGTAGCGATGGTCGAGGACCTCCGCACGGTGCTCTTCCCCGGCTACTTCGGGCCATCCGACCTCACCGACGAGACCATGCGCTTCGCCGTCGGGCACACCCTCGAACGGGTGCGGCGGGTGCTGCAGGAGCAGATCAAGCGTGGCCTGTGCTTCGCGTGCAACCACCATCCCAACCAGTGCCCCGAGTGCGAGGACCGGGCGCTGACGCTTTCGGAGCGTTTCCTGGCTCGCCTGCCCGAGGTTCGGCGTCTGCTCGCCACCGACGTGCTCGCCGCCTACGAGGGGGACCCGGCGGCCACCAGCCCCGACGAGGCGATCTTCTGCTACCCGGGGGTGCTGGCCACTACCAACCACCGATTGGCCCACGAGCTGTACCGGCTGGGCGTACCGCTCATCGCCCGCATCATCTCGGAGGCCGCCCACTCGGTGACCGGCATCGACATTCACCCGGGGGCGGCGATCGGCGAACGCTTCTTCATCGACCACGGCACCGGTGTGGTCATCGGCGAGACGTCGATCATCGGCGCCAACGTCCGCCTCTACCAGGGCGTCACGCTCGGTGCCAAAAGCTTCCCCAAAGACGAGCAGGGCAACCTCATCAAGGGGATCGCCCGCCACCCGATCGTCGAAGACGACGTCGTGATCTACGCCGGCGCGACGATCCTGGGGCGCGTCACGATCGGGCGCGGGTCGGTGGTCGGGGGCAACGTCTGGGTGACGCGCTCGCTGCCACCCGGCAGCCGGATCTCTCAAGCCCAGGCTCGCGACGAAGGTTACGACGGCGGCGCCGGCATTTGAGCCAGGGACAGGCAGCCCGATGTAGGATGGACGCGATGCACGCTGTGATCGTCGCCAACGCGCCCTGGCGGTGGCGCCCGGATCTGGTGGCGCTCGCCCGGGGCGCGGAGCTGTTGCTGGCGGCCGACGGTGGCGCCAACCTCCTCGCCGCCGTCGGTCTGCGGCCGGCGGCGGTGGTGGGTGACCTCGACTCGGTGCACCCCAGCGTCCGCGCATGGCTGGGCGAGGAGGCGATGCTGGCGCGGCCCGACCAGGAGCGTACCGACCTCGACAAGGCGCTCGCGGTCGCCATCGAGGAGCGGGGCGCGACAACGGTCACGGTGCTCGCCGCCACCGCCGGGAGGCTCGATCACGCGTTCGAGAACCTCGGGCTGGCCGCCCGCTGGCGGCGCCAGGCGGCGATCTCGGTGGTGACCGAGGACGGCGTGCTCGTGCCGGTGCTCGACCGCGTCGAGCTGGCTACCGAACCGAACCAGCTCGTGTCGTTGCTACCGCTCGGCCGGATACAGGTATGGACGCGCGGCCTGCGCTGGGAGCTCGACGGCCAGACACTCGATCCGGGGACTCGGATCAGTGTCTCCAACCGCGCCACCGGGACGGCGGTCGAGGTCCGGGTGGCTGCCGGAGCGCTGCTCGTGTTCCTGGCGGGCGCCCGGGCAGGCTGCTAAAATCCGCCGGTGCAGGCGAAGATGGCGGGGTCCTCCCGCCTGGCTCATGCGCTTTACCGACTCTACTTCAGGTTCTGGGTTCCAACCTTGGTGTGGGCGGCCACCAGGTGGCCGCGAGCCCTCATGTACTGGATGGCCCGCAACCTCGTCATGCTTCCATTCAACCTGCTACGGGGCAAGTACTTGAAAGCCGTCAAGGGCAACTACGCACGGATCCTCGGGCTGCCAGCGACCGACCGCCGGGTGCGGCGTGCCGCCTGGCACATGGGATACGAGCACGCCTATCACTGGATCGACTTCTTTCGCTGGTCGCAGCTCCCCATCGAGCACCTGCTCGAGCAGGTGGAGATCGAAGGCGAGGAGCACTTCCGAGCCGCCCGTGCGAGTGGCCGCGGCACCTTGCTGATCACCGCCCACATGGGCAACCCGGAGGTCGGTGCCACCGGCCTCGGACGGCACGTCGAGCCAATCCACGTCCTGTACTGGCGCGACCGCTTCGCCACCGCTGAGGAGTTCCGCACCCGCATGCGCCTCCGCGGCAACGTGCACGGTATCGCGGTCGACGCCTCGCCACTGTCCGTGATCCCCGCCCTCCGCGTCCTCCAGGAAAACGGCATCCTCGCCGCCCACGGCGACCGCGACTTCAACGACCAGGGCTGGCCGTGCGAGTTCTTCGGCGCGGTCACGACCTTCCCGCCGGGGCCGTTCCTGCTCGCGGTGCGCGGGGATGCGCTGATCGTTCCGACGTACTTCCTCGTCCGTCCTGACCGGGGCTACCGCGCCATCTACGAGGAGCCGATCGAAACCCGCGGCGCGGGTGCGCCCGAGGCCCGTGCCCTGTCCGCCATGACCACCTGGCTCGCCCGTCTCGAGGTGCGAATTCGCGCCCATCCGGAGCAGTGGTACTGCTTCTACCCGTTCTGGCCAGCGCCGGCCGCCCGTACGTCGAGCGTTGAACGCTGAAGGTCGAGCGCCCGCTGTCGCGGGCGTGCGCGCTCATGCAAGGTGCGTATCCTGCCTCGACGGCACAGAAGCACTCCTTGGGTTTGACTCTTGACCTTCGACCGGGTGGGAGCGGGTGGGTTGGCTGGGGAGCAGGGATTCGAACCCCGATACCGTGGTCCAGAGCCACGTGTCCTGCCGTTGAACGACTCCCCAGCAACGGCAACCAGCATTCTAGCCGGCCGCGGGTGGCGCTTGTCAAGCCAGGCCGCGCTTCTGCTGTGCTACCATCCGGTTCCAGCGCGTCGGCAAGCTGCTTCCCGAGGGACCGTGCGCGGTCCCGCACCAGGCGAGCCGAACCGCCGGGCCGAGGTCATCGGCCGGGAGCATCCACATGTCGAGCCTGCCGCTGCCGCCCGCCACCGACTTCATCCGCGAGGCCATCAACGAGGACCTTTCAAGCGGGCGGTACACCCGCGTGCACACACGCTTTCCCCCGGAGCCCAACGGCTACCTCCACATCGGCCACGCCAAGGCGATCTGCCTCAACTACGGGTTGGCCCAGGCCTACGGCGGCAAGTTCAACCTCCGCTACGACGACACCAACCCCTCCAAGGAGGGGATGGAGTACGTGGAGTCGATCAAGGAGGACGTGCGCTGGCTCGGCGCCGACTGGGAGGACCGTGAGCTGTATGCCTCGGACTACTTCGTGCAGCTTTATGCGTGGGCCGAGCTCTTGATCACCAAGGGGCTCGCGTACGTGTGCGACCTCTCGGCTGACGAGGTACGGGCGCACCGTGGCACCCTCACCGAGCCCGGCCAGGAGAGCCCCTACCGCAACCGCTCGGTCGAGGAGAACCTCGACCTCTTCCGTCGCATGCGCGCCGGCGAGTTTCCCGACGGCTCGCGCACCCTGCGCGCCAAAATCGACATGGCCCACCCCAACCTCAACCTGCGCGACCCCGTCATGTACCGGATCCTGCGCGCGTCCCACCATCGCACCGGCGATACCTGGTGCATCTACGCCACGTACGATTACGCCCACGGCCAGTCGGACTCGATCGAGGGAATCACCCACTCGATCTGCACCCTCGAGTTCGAGGATCATCGGCCGCTGTACGAGTGGTTCATCCAGGCCATCGGGATCTACGCCCCGCGCCAGATCGAGTTCGCGCGGTTGAACCTCACCTACACCGTGATGTCCAAGCGCAAGCTGCTGCAGCTCGTGCAGCAGGGCGACGTGCGCGGCTGGGACGACCCTCGCATGCCCACGATCTCCGGGCTGCGGCGGCGCGGCTTCACCCCGTCGGCGATCCGCGACTTCTGTGCCCGCATCGGTGTCGCCAAGCGGGACAGCGTGGTCGACGTGGCGCTGCTCGAGCACTGCCTGCGCGAGGAGCTCAACCGCACCGCGCCACGTGCCATGGCGGTGCTGCGCCCGGTCAAGCTGGTGCTCGAGAACCTGCCGGAGGGTCACGTCGAGACCTTCGAGGTCCAGATCAACCCGGAGGAACCCGCAGCCGGGACCCGCGCCGTGCCGTTCTCGAGGGAGCTGTTCATCGAGCGCGACGACGTCCGGGAGGTGCCGCCGCCCAAGTATTGGCGGCTGTTCCCGGGCAACGAGGTGCGCCTGCGCGGCGCCTACCTGGTGCGCTGCACCGGCGTCGTCAAGCACCCCGCGACCGGCGAGATCGCCGAGGTGCGCGCCACCATCGACCCCGACTCGCGCGGCGGCAACGCACCCGACGGCCGCAAGGTCAAGTCGACGATCCACTGGGTCTCGGCAGCGCACGCGGTGGAGGCCGAGGTGCGGCTGTACGAGCACCTGTTCACCTGCCCAGACCCCGACCAGGCGCCGGTCGGCGGCTCCTGGCACGACAACCTCAACCCCGCCTCGATCGAGGTGCTCACCGGCTGCAAGCTCGAGCCCTCGCTGGCGGCGGCCCAGCTCGGCGACCGCTACCAGTTCGAGCGTCTGGGGTACTTCTGCGTCGATCCCGACACCGCACCCGGACGGCTCGTCTTCAACCGCTCGGTCGGCCTGCGCGACAGTTGGGCGAAGATCGAGCGGGCGCAGCAGTGAGGTACGCCGCCGTCGTTGGTTTTGCCGTACGGCGCGGGACCGCCAGCCTCGCACCCCGACGAGGATTTCGTGTGGTATTCTCGGGCTGAGATGAGCTGCTCGCGCCGCTACGCCGCCCGGTATTACGGACCCTCCCCATAGGGTGGGCAAGGCGGACGAGCGTCGAGCAGAGCACACGACACAGATCACGCGGCCCACCCAGATCGGGTGGGCTGCTTGCGTTCTGGAGGAGGCCAGAGATGCTGATCGTTCTTGACCATCAGGCCAGCGAGGACGAGATCGATGGGGTTTTCGCCGTGGCACGCGCTCACGGGCTCGAGGTGCACCGCTCCGATGGCACCGAGCACTCGATCCTCGGCCTCGTGGGCGACTGCCACAGTCTCTCGCCCCAGCGTTTCGCCGGGCTACCTGGAGTCCGGGAGGTGCTCCGGCTGTCGACCCCGTACCGGCTGGCGTGCCGGGCGTTCCACCCCGAGCCCAGCCTCGTCGCTGTGGGGGATGTGACCGTGGGTGGTCCCGAGGTCGTGCTCATCGCCGGCCCCTGCGCGGTCGAGAGCGAGGAGCAGATCGAGGCCGCAGCCACGGCGGTCGCGGCGGCCGGGGGGAGGATCCTGCGCGGTGGCGTGTTCAAGCCGCGCACCTCGCCGCACGAGTTCCGCGGGCTGGGCGAGCCGGGGCTACGCATGCTTCGCGGCGCTGCCGATCGCCACGGCCTCGCCGTGTGCACCGAGGTCCTTGGCGTCGAGCAGATCGCGGCCGTGAGCGCGTACGCCGATCTGCTCCAGGTCGGTGCCCGCAACATGCAGAACTTCCCCCTCCTCGACGCGCTCGGGCACGCCAGCCGGCCGGTCCTGCTCAAGCGGGGGCTGTCGGCAACCATCGCCGAGTGGCTCGCTGCCGCCGACTACGTTCTCGCCGCCGGGAACCCCCACGTCATCCTCTGTGAACGGGGGATCCGGACCTTCGAGACCGCCACGCGCAACACGCTCGATCTCTCGGCCGTACCGGTGGTCAAGGGGCTTTCGCACCTGCCTGTGGTGGTCGACCCGAGCCACGCCGCCGGGCACCGGAAACTCGTGCCGTCGCTGGCGCGTGCCGCGGTCGCAGTGGGCGCGGACGGCTTGCTCGTCGAGATCCACCCGGACCCCGACCACGCGCTCTCCGACGGCCCGCAGTCCCTCACCGCCGAGGAGTTCGCCGCCACCGCCAACCGCTGCCGGATGATCGCCGCAGCGCTCGGGCGCCCCTTGGGAGGCTGCCATGTGTAGTGCCACGACGGTCATTGTCGGCTGCGGCGTGATCGGCGGCTCGCTCGCGGCAGCGCTGCGGCGCGCACGGCCCCATGAGCGCGTCGTGGGTGTCGACCTCCCCGACCGCCTCGCGGCCCTCACCCGGACCGGAGCGGTCGACGAGGCCGTGACTTTCGGCGAGGCGGACCCTCACCTCGCCGAAACGAGGCTGGTGATCCTGGCCGCGCCGGTCGACGCCATCCTCGACCTGCTGCCGGCGGTCGCACCACGGCTCGCGCCAGGAACCCTGGTCACCGACGTCGGCAGCACCAAGGCTCTGATCTGCGCGAGGGCGAGCGAGGTGCTGCCTGCCAAAGCGGCGTTCGTGGGCGGCCACCCCCTTGCCGGCAGCGAGCGCTGCGGTGTAGGTGCGATCGACCCGCGCCTGTTTCGCGGTCGACCCTACGTCCTGTGCCCCCCGACCGACGTGCACGAAGAGCACTGGCTCACCGTGCTCGACCTCGTGCGCGACCTGGGTGCGACCCCGCTGGCTCTCGATCCCTGCGAGCACGACCAGGTGCTCGCCGCCACCAGTCACGTTCCCCAGCTCGTCGCCCTGGCGCTGATGACGCTCGCCCGGGATGCCGACGCCACCCACGGCGTGCTGCCCACCGTCGCTGGCCCTGCCTTTCGCGAGATGACACGCGTTGCCGGCTCCGCGTGGGAGGTGTGGTCGGGCATCCTCGCCACCAACCGGGCACCCGTGCTCGACGCGCTCGACCGACTTCAGGCCGCGATCGGGGAGCTGCGCCAGGCGCTGGCGGCGGACACCCTGGAACCGCTGTGGCGAGAGCTCTCGGCCGCCCGGCGAGCGCTGGACCAGCAGCCACGCCCCACCGGTCGTCAACACGCCCTGCGGGCGGTTGTGGATCGATGTGACACGACGCTGCTCGCGACCCTCGGCCGCCGCCTCCACGCCGTGCGCGGGATCGGCGCCCTCAAGCGGGAGGCTGGAGCCCAGGTCCTCGATGCTTCCCGTGAGGCACGACTGACGGAGCTCTGGCGGTCCTGGGCCAGCGAAGAAGGGGTTCCCCCCGAGCTTTGGGAGCCTCTGCTCACGACCATCCTCGGCCACAGCCGCATGACTCAGGCCTGTTCATGACCTCACGCCGGAGTGCACGCCAAGCGGCCGGCGGCGGGATTCAGAGCGGGAGCCGGGACACGGCCCGGCGCAGGCGGGAGGCGACGCGGTCGCGGCCCAGAACGACGAGCAGCTCGAACAGCCCCGGGCCGACCTTCTGACCGGTGCAGGCCGTGCGCGCGGCGTTGATGAGCACACCGGCCTTGACCCCCAGCTCCTCGGCGAGACCGCGAATCGCCTGCTCGACGCCCTCGTGGACCCAGGGGTCGACGGCGACAAGGCGCTCGGCGAGCATCGGCAGCCACGCGCGCAGGCGAGGCTCCGCGAGGTTTTTCTCCACCGCCTCCGGCTCGAAGGCGTAGTCCTCGCTGAAGTACGGCCGCCCTCGGCCCGCGAAGTCGAGCAGCGAGTGGTAGCGCTGGCGGATCAGGTCGACCGTGGCTGCAAAACGCTCCCGCTCCGGTCCCGCCCACGCCTCGTCCCACAGCCCGGCGTCTTTCAAGGTCCGCTCGACATGCGGTAGCAGCTCGTCGATCGGCGTGCGCGTCAGGTAGACACCGTTCATCCACAGCGCCTTGGAATCGGTCCAGTTCTCCGGGTCGCCCTCGGTGAAGTTGAACACCGCGTTTGCGCGGTTGATGGCGTCGAGGTCGAAGAGCTGGATCATCTCCTCGGTGCTGAGAATCTCTCGATCGTCGCCCGGTGCCCAGCCGAGCAGCGCCAGGAAGTTGCGAAACGCCCCCGGAAGGAAACCTCGCTGCTTGTAGGTGGTCACCGCCACCACCTCACCGTGCGCCCGCTTGGAGAGCTTGGCTTTCCCCGGCGCCAGGATGAGCGGCAGGTGGGCGAACTCCGGCAACGGCGCGCCCAGCCCCTGGTAGAGCAGCACCTGCTTGAAGGTGTTGATGAGATGGTCCTGCCCGCGGATGATGTGCGTGATCCGCATGCGGATGTCGTCCACCACCACCGAGAGGTTGTACAGCGGCGTGCCGTCCGGCCGCAGCAGGGCGATATCCTCGATGTCCTTCGCCGTCCGCTCCTGCTCGCCGTAGACGTGGTCGACAAAGCGCACCCGTGCGTCGTCCGGCACCCGGAACCGAACCACGAACGGCCGCCCCTCAGCCGCCAGCCGGTCGCTCTCGGCGCGCGAGAGGTGGCGCGAGAACGGATCGAACCGCCACTGCCCGCCTTTCGCCTGCTCCTGGTGGCGCTGGATCTCGAGCTGCTCGGGCGTGGCGAAGCAGCGATACGCCAGGCCCTTCTCGAGCAGCGACAGCGCCGCCTCGCGGTGCAGCGGGATCCCTTCCGACTGCAGGTACGGCCCCTCATCCCAGTCGAGCCCGAGCCAGGCGAGGCCGTCCAGGATCCCCTGGGTCATCTCCCAGGTCGAGCGCTCGGCGTCGGTATCCTCGATGCGGAGGATGAACGTACCTCGGTGCTGGCGGGCGAACAGCCAGCAGAACAGCGCCGTCCGGGCGCCGCCCATGTGCAGGTAACCGGTGGGTGAGGGCGCGAAGCGCACGCGAACCGTCATACAACGCCTCCTGGCCTGGGGAGTGGGATCAGGGGATGGCGGAGAGGGGGGGATTCGAACCCCCGGTCCAGGTTTACCCTGGACAACTGCTTAGCAGGCAGCCCTGTTCGACCACTCCAGCACCTCTCCGCGCTGGGGCCGCAGTCTACCACCCGGTATTCGCCGGGTCGAGAGGCGGCGCTCCGATGGGTCGGTGGCCAGCGAACGGATGCCGATGCCTGCCGCCCCAGCCACGCCTCGGAGCACCCCGAGCGGCGCTCGACCGGCTTGACGGGTACCGCCGCGGTTGCTACCGTTGTGGTTCCCCATGTGGGGGGTTGCTCTTTGTGAGCCCAGAGGGTTCAAGCTGCAGGAGACGGGGCGTGGCGCAGCCTGGTAGCGCACCTGCCTTGGGCGCAGGTGGTCGGAGGTTCAAATCCTCTCGCCCCGACCAGTGCCCGGGAGGGCCTCCGGCGGCGCTTCTCGTTTCCACCGATCTGCCTGTAGCTCAGCTGGATAGAGCGGCGGACTTCTAATCCGCGGGTCGGAGGTTCGAATCCTCTCAGGCAGGCCAAACACGACTGTGGTGGGCGTAGCTCAGCTAGGTAGAGCATCGGACTGTGGCTCCGATGGTCGGGGGTTCAAATCCCCTCGTCCACCCCATGTTTGCCCTTTCCGTGTGTGCCCGTAGCTCAGCCCGGATAGAGCGTCAGACTCCGGATCTGAAGGCCGCGCGTTCGAATCGCGCCGGGCACACCATCTTATTTCGGGGGGCCGGGCCGCCCCCCACCCAGCCCCCCGCGCCCGAAAGCCCCCCGAACCCCCAGGCTCGCCAAGAGTCAACCTTGGCTCGCCCTCACTCCTTCTCGAAACCGTGGGAGGTGAACCTCAGGGTTCGGCTGTTCTCGGTGACGGTGCGGACGACGTGCTCGGGGGTTCCGGACGGGACCTCGGCCTCGATCTCCAGGGTCACGGTCACGCGGGCGCCGACCAGGCCGTTGAGGTGGGCGATCACCTCGTCGGCGACGCGGCCGGCGTCGCGCCCCACGCGGGTGGCGTCGAGGGCCACGCTGCCATGGAAGCGCTTGGGCTGCACCGGCCGCTCGGCGTCAGATTCCTCTCCTGGAGCTGCTGAGCCCCCGGCGCCCGTGCCACCTTCCGCTCCTGAGCCGCCGGGACCGGGAGGCGTCGGCCCCGGCCCTGCCGGAGGCGTCTCAGCCGCCTGCTGGCGCAGTGCCACATCCGGGCGGACCAACAGCCCGGCAAGGGTGTCCTCGGACACCCCCGGATCTCGGCCGCATCGCAGCCCACGGTAGCGGGAGGCAGCCTCGTCGTAGCTGTCGGCCCAGGCGAACGTCTCGTCCTGCCAGAGCAGCAGCGTGAGACCGTCGCGCACCGCGCCGACCAGCACACCCGGGTCGCGCAGACGCGGCAGGTAGGGGTAGCGGGCGAAGTCCTCGACGAGCTGCTTGAGGCTAACGTGATCCCCGCGCCAGAGCGGGACGCGCTCCAGCTCCAGGCGCAGCCGCGTGCCGGCCATCCCGGTCAGCAGCAGCTCGTCGCTCCGCAGCCGCCGGCTGGCCCGCACCGCGAGCGGATCCTGGCCCGCAAGGCGGATGACCTGCCACTCGACGCCCGCTTGGGGCGAGGACTGCACCGGCACCAGGAGCCACTGGTAGGTTTCCGGCAAGCGTACGCTCACCGTCGAGTCGGCGCCGCCCATCTGTGAGTCGGCCTGCTTGACCTGGTGCGGCGTGAGGTCGAGCACCTCCTTGTCGGCGATGATCGACCTCCAGGCCAGGTACCGTCTGACCGCCTCGTCGAGGTCCTGCAGGCGGGTCTTGTCGGCCGCTAGGAACACCAGCGTATTCCTGAACAAGCGCGGCGCGCTGCCGCGCGACTCGAGGATCGCCTTCGCTCGCTGCTCGGCGGCGTTGCCGGGCTCCTTGCTGTACGGGTGATCGACCCCCAGCACGACGAGCCGTGCGTCGAAGTCGTCCGGAACATCGGCCGGGGAGGACGGCAGCGGGTGGACCCGCCTGAAGTCGCCGGTCTTCGCCAGGTCGGCGCGCAGTCGCCGGTCCAGCTCCTTGACCACGGCGTCGGGATCGTGCTTGAGCTGCTCGGCCCGATCCTCCGCCAGCTTGGTCACGGTGGGCTGCGTCGAGTACCAGTACCGCGTCCCGTCCTGATAGAGGTAGGTCGCCGCCGTCGCCAGCCGCCGCAGCGCATCCCCGAAGATCGCCGGCGACTCCCCCGGCATCATGCAGCCGAGCTTGATGCGCCGGTCCTCGAGGCCGCGGTTGGCGGCGGTGGCGATCGGCGCCGAGCCGAGGTAGATCGCCCGCGCCACGCGCCGGCACGCCGCGAATTTGCCGAGGTTGGGGACCTCGCCGTCGAGGCGCAGCGGCAAGGCCTTGGGGCCGTCCACGTCGCGCTCGATCACCGGCACCCAGTTCTCCGACAAGTAGCGTGTAAGCTCGAACTGCACCAGCGGGTCGTCGATCGGCAGGTTGGCCGGCTGAATCAGGGGGTTGCGGTCGCCCTTCTCCCACAGGCTGTGGATCACCGCCGCCATCAGGCGCAGGACGCCGCGCGTGCGCTGGAACTTCACCAGCGTCGACCAGTCGCCGTACAGGCGGTCGAACACCTCGGGGTGGATCGGGTACGCGGCCTTGAGGCGCTGCTCGTACTGGGCGTCGCGGCACTCCGGCGGAAACTCCTGCTGCTGCGTGCGGTACAGGTCGTAAAACGCCCGCGCCACGCCGTCGCGAGCCACGAACTGGCCTTTCTCCACCAACGGTTCGAACAGCCGCCGCCGCACGATCTCGAACCCCTCCTCGGCGCTCGCCGGCCGCCACGATGCTTCGACCCGCCCCACCGCGTTGTGCAGCCGCTCGAGCGCGGCGCGCCCGCGCACGCCTCCGATCTCGACGTCGTCGGCCTGGACGTGCGGCGAGGCCGCGGTGTCCGAGGCCGGCAGGCTGATCACCACCAGGCAATGCTTCGCGAGCTTGGCGGACTCGGTCAGCGCTTGGGCAAAGGTGAAGTGGGTCTCGAAGCTCCCGCCCGGCAGGTCGCTCGCCTCGTGGAGCTGGCGGGCGTACGCCACCCACTCGTCGATGAGGATCAGGCACGGGCCGGCCTCGACGAGCAGCTCGCGCAGCACGTCGCCGGGGCACGTCGCGTGCTCGTCGTCGGCGCGCACCCGGTCGAACGCCGGACGGCCACCGAGCTGCCACGCCAGCTCGCCCCACAGGGTGCGCACCACCGTGCCGTCCGGCTTGGTGACCGGGTTGCCCGGCGAGATCCGGTTGCCGACCAGCACGACCCGCCTGACCGCCGACGGCAGGCCGACACCCACCTCCCGCACGATGTCGTCGATGCCCAGCAGCTCGCTGTACGGCGTGCCCGAGAACAGGTGGTAGAGCGCCAGCATCGAGTGGGTCTTGCCGCCGCCGAAGTTGGTCTGGAGTTGCACCACCGGATCGCCGCCGTCCCCGCCCAGACGCCGGACGGCGCCCGCCAGGAGCTGGCGCAGGCTCTCGGTCAGGTACGTGCGACGGAAGAACTCGGCCGGGTTGCGATACTCCGGGGCGCCCTCGCCGAGCCGCACCTGCCAGAGGTCGGCGGCGAACTCGGCCTGCTGGTAGCGCCCGCTCGCCACGTCCGGGTGGGGCGTCACCACCTCCCGCCACGGCTTGAGGCCGCCGGTGGCCTGGCTCTCGATCGCCGCACCGGTGGTCTTGCGGCGCTCGCCGCGGAGCTGCTCCTCGAAGCGCACCCGCAGCAGCTCGGTCTTCATCCGCTCCAGCTCGTCGGTCTGCGGCGCCGAGACCGCGCTCAGCAGCCGCGCCACCGAGTCCAGGGCGCGGTACGCGTCGTCACCGGAGAACGGCTGCTGGTGCGCCCACCGGTTGCGCACCTCGCGCAGCTCCGAGACGAGCGTGCGCTCGGCCCTGCCGAGGGTGTTGCGGAAGACGTCATTCCAGCCGTCCCACATCACCCGCAGCAGCGCCGCGCTGTCCCACTGGGCGGCCGGCCGTCCGGCCAGCATGCGATCCTCGCCCAACAGCCGCAGCACCTGGGCGGCCACCTGATCGCCATACGCGCTCGTAAGCTCCCGCTCGACGAACGGGCCGAGCCCGGCGTTGAGCAGCTCCAGCGCCTTGCCGACGCGCTCGTGGTTGGTGATCGCCATCGCAGGCTCCTTTGTCTCGGGTTGCCAGTCCTTGCCGTCAGGGTATTCGGGTCAACTTGCTCTTTGTTACTGCGTGCGCAAACACTTCAGCTACCAAATGGAAAGAGCTGCCAATCAGCCACTTGTGGACCACGGAGGCCAGTCGGCCATTGGTTTTCTTTTGTTTGCAGGCGGAATCGCGCCGTGGAGAAGATTCGCATCGGCTATGCCTTTTGTGTGCGTGCTGCCTTCCACTCAGAGACCTTGTCCTCACACACAAACCTCACCGTGACGCCGTTTCGCGCCAACACCCGTTCGTAGTCCCACCAGTCGGAGTCCACGGCATTGAGGACCGGCGGGCGGGCCTTGCATCCCCGCGACACTGCCACGAAGACCTGGTCGTCGCGGTCAAACCCCTCCAGGTCGGGATCGTCGGGCACCTCCTCGAACACCCGCCATCCACTACCTGCGGTCTCGGTTACTTCGACAAGCTCACAGCGGGCCGGGTTATAGCGATTCGTATGAACCCAGCGCATGAAGAGATCACCCGCGCCTGGCTGCCCGGCGAGCGACAGCTGGCTCAGATACTCGTCAAAGATGGTGCCACGAGCGTCCAGGACGAGGCGCAGACTCCCCCTTTCCACAGCAAGGAGCCGGTCACAGCACGACACAATGCACTCTGGCGAAGCCTGGGGGCTGCGCGCATTTGCGACCACGGCCACGTTGGTATCAACCACGACGTGCCTCACTCCTGACCCCTAGCTCGGCGCTGCTGCGCCGCTTTGGTCATCTCGACGACCTCGGTCATTTCGTCGCCGAAGAATCCTTCTGGCCAGTTGGTGATGTAGCCGTACAGGTCGAGGTTCAAGGGCTCAGCGATCGACTGCCCCCCCTCGCTCCGGCAGAAGTAGAGCCTGCTTTCCTCTGCCTTGATCTTGTCCTCGGCGATACGCCGCTGCAACCTTCGGAGAAGGTACTCACTGTGGCTCTCCACGATGATCTGCACCTTGCGTTTTTCGACCGCCTCGATGAGCACATCGGCGAGCCCCATCTGGACCGATGGGTGCAGGTGGATCTCGGGCTGCTCCAAGATGATCGTAGAGCCCTCAGGGGCATAGAAGCAGAGCACGAGAACCGGCAGGATTTGTGACACACCGAAACCAACGTCGGTCAGCGCCACCTTCGGCCCACCCTTGGCTACCTGGACGACCACTTCGTAGAGCGAGCTCCCCTCGCGCACCTCGCGAATGTCGAAGCTCTCCACAAGACTCAACTTCCGTAGCCAAGACGCAATATGGCCTTCCAGTGTTTTGCGCCCCCAGCAGGCCTTTTTACCCTGCTCGCGAGACGCGAGCAGGGCGGCAACGGCCAGCTTGCCCTGAGGTCCGACGTCCCACGGCATGTCTTTGCGCCACGCGTACCGACGTTCCGGGTACGCACGCAGCGGGCCGAGGTAGTAGACGCCGCCAAGCAGCTTCTCGAACGCCAGGGCGAAGTCGAACAAAAACCCAGCGTTCTGATAACTCGCTCGCACCTGGTCGGGAAAGCCGTAGCACTTGACCGGCGGTGGCAGGGCCTCCCGCGGCCTTCCAACTGCCTTCCTGAACTCGAACCCCCGAGGCCCCTCTGCACGCAGCTCGTACCCACCCCGGTCGGTGCGTGCGAAGACGAAGGTGTGGTCCGCAAAGAAATAGGACAGCTCCTTCACGTGCAGCTTGCCGCCGTTCGTCGAACCAATGGTCGTCGAAAACGCCAGTGCGCCACTTGACAGGAGGTTCTTGTGTGGGTCCTCCGGGTCCTGGATTTCCAGGCTTCTAGGCAGATCCCACGAAAGGCTCACCATCAGCTCCTTGTCCACCTCGTGACGATGAACGATGTCACTCCACCCACCGACGTCCACCGCGACCCAGCTTTGCCCAAGGTCGAGCGCAAGCGAACGATCGGGCGACTCCGCTGTCTGCTTGAGTAGTAGGAGGAGCTGGAGGATCCCGGTCTTGCCGGAGCTGTTGGCGCCGAAAAAGCCGGTCAGCTTGCCGAGCCGCAGCTTCCTGGTATCACTCCAGCTCTTGAAGCTCTGGACCCGCAAAGAGGTGATCATCGTCGGACCCTCCTCCTAGCCGCCACGAGGACGCTCAACACCGAATATGCACTTTTCATGGCTCGAACCCAAGGGTCTGCTGCTCGGGCAGGTGGGCGGCACCCTCGCGGGCGAGGCGGGTGATCTCGGGCCAGGACTGGACGAGGGCGTTGTAGGCGAGCGCCTCGGCGGCTCGCTTCTTGCGCTCGCACACGGTGTAAAGGCCATAGCAGAGCTCGCGTGCCGTCTCGGCTTGGGAGCCCAGCTTGGCCACCAGCTCAGCAGCGGCTGTCTCCCCGCCTTCACCCAGCACCCGGATGAGGTGATGCACCATTTCCCAGTTGGTGAGACGGGTATCGGTGGCTGGATCCCAGTCCTTGGGCAGCTCCTCGGGACGCAGGAGCCGCACCTTGCCCGCCCGTGAGAGCAGGATGCCTGCCTCGACCATGCCGGCCACGCTGGTGTTCTTGGCCGTGCTCAGGATCTCGGCGACGCCGAAATCCCCTTCGGCGAACCCGTGCTGCTCGAACCAGGCGAGAGCCCAGCGGGTGTCGGCGTCGAACTCGCCCTCCTGCTCGGCCAGCGCCTCGTCGAGGGTCTGGTTGATGAGCGCCAGCGCATCCCGCACGGTGAGTGGCCGGCCTTCGGCGTCGAGCACCTTCTCGTAGCGGGTGAACACGGCCATCCCCGGGCCGATGGCCGCTTGCGCGAGGTCGACCGGAGCAATGTTGCCTCGCTGGAGGTGGGTCAGGGCCTGAGGGAGCTCCGCCTTGAGAGCGGCGACAAACTCGCGGCGGGTGGCAGGCTTGGCTTCGGGGTCGCGGGGACGGCAGACCAGGACGATGCTGGAGGCGAGAGCGTTAGTGCCCTGGCCAATCATCCTGCTCTCGTTTTCCGTTCTCATGGGCCAAGTTCCGGAAACACCCAGGCCGGCGCGAATAACCGCGTCCAGGAATGTCTCCCAGCCCGTACTTATCGTACCCGCATCGGCGCGAGTATCCGACTGCTTGAATGCATAGTAGATGGTCACCGGGAAGCCGGGGTGCCCGTACCCCGCCAAGTTTCTCATCGCGCGCGTCATCCCACTCAGGAAGAAATCCTCCGCACTTCCCTTATCACCATGCCGATAAGGCGTAGCGACCAACTCTTCAGCTTTGGGGACGGCGAGTGTAGCGAACAGGTCAGGAAAGACCTGATGGAGAGACCGACGAAGCCATACGTAGAAGAAGTCGGAGAGATCCGCATAACCGATGTTGTCGTAGTACGGAGGGTCGGTGGAGACGATCTTGTCTCGCGAGATCTCTTGTGCGCCGGCATCTGCTTGCTCAGCCGTTCCGGTCCACTCCGCCTTGACTGACTCTGAGGCTTTAGCGAAAGCCTTCGCAATCCCCTCGACGAACACAGTCCAAGCCCCGGAGCTGGAACCGAGTGGGTTCCCCTCGCCGAAGTCCCAGACCATGGGGATGGCTTGGCGTCCGAACAATTGTCGAGGGCACTGCGCGATGGGCTCCCAACGACACAGACTGTTCCCCAAATCAGCCTGCTTGTCCAGTGTGAAAGCCAAATACACCCCCACCGCCTCCGCGTACGCCGTCGCCCCGGTCCCGCCTTCGCGGAGCGGCACCCCGTCGTCCGCCAGCCCTGCGGCTGCGGCGTCGCTCCGGACCCGCTCCATGGCCTCGCCCACCAGGTCCGAGAAGGTGGTGAGCGCCACCAGCTGGCGGGGGGTGAACAGGTCGCCCCACGTTGACAGGCCATATGGGACGCAAGTACCGCCCGTGAGTCTGGGCGGCACGTCGCCTTCCGGCCTCCACTCCGGCTTCGCCTCCCGCGCCACCGCCTCGTGCTCCGGGGTCGGCGCCAGGTACACGCGTCCCCGGTCGCCTTCGGCCACGATGGCCATGAGGCGCGCTCCCATGCGCCCGGCCCGGCCCTCGGCTTTGATGTAGTCGCCGCTAATCGGTGTCCCCGACATCAGGCAGCGGAAGTTGGCCCCACGGGCCAGCTTGGTACCGCTCTTCGCTCTCTCCACATCCCCCGGCTTGCCCACCTTCACGGTGAAGCGGTAGCCGCCGTTTGCGATGACGGGCTCGACGTAGGCCTCCTTGCCCGGCTTGGTGGAGAGCATGAAGGTGGAGGCGAGCGGCACCTCCACGTCGGCGAAAGCGGGGTTGGGGCTTCTCACCGTGCGGGCCCACAGCCAGGCGATCACGGTGAGCTTGCGGCCCAGGTAGGGCTCGAGGTCGGGACGCTCGGCGACCATGGCGGCCGTGACCTCGATCTGGGGATAGAGATGCCCTATGCGTTTCTCGGCCTCGTCACGCATCCACTGCCCGTAATAGCGCACGTCCTCGGCCAGGCCTTCGGCGCCCTTCCATGTCCGCAGCGCCTTCTCCTCGGGGCTCTTCCGCTGCCACTCCGGGTTGACCGGCTCCCGGCCCGCGAAGCGCGGCGGGATCTCGATCATCGCCTTGTTGATGAGCACCGCCACCGGGTTGAGGTCGCTTGCGTAGGCTTGCAATCCCAGCCGTTGGGCCTCCAGAGGGAGGGCGCCTCCGCCGGCGAAGGGATCGTGGAAGGCAGGGAGCTTGTAGCGGTCGAAGAGTCCTTTTGCCCGCGGATGGTCAGCGTTCTCGGCACAGGTGCGGCGCCAGCTCGCCCAGATCTCGTCGCGGGCTGCACGGAGCACGCTCTCGTTGGTGGTGTTCTCCCACTGCACCAGCTCCTCGATGAGGCGGAACAGCCGCTGGCGCTCCTTCTCCTGCGCATTGGCGGTGGGGAACAGCTCCGGCCAGCTCCCCGGGTCGTCGACCATCTGCGCGAAGATCACCGCCCGCGCCGCCGCCAGCGGCCGCCGCGCCCACCACAGGTGGAGCGTCGACGGGTGCCCGTGCCGGATCGACTTCTCCCGCGCCGAGGCCTCGTTGATCGCCTCCAGCGGCAGCGCCACCTCGATGAGCTTCTTGCGGGTCTTCATGCTCCCCCCTTCTGGATGACCCGGAGACGGTTGACGCAGCGGGCGAGACTCGGGCTTCGGGCGGCTGCGGCATCGATTTCCCAGTGGTCTTGAATGTACTCAGTGAGCCTGGACGCATAGGCCGGCCCGACCGCGCGACCACTCCCTGGGCGCGGAACGATATCCTCTCGGATCGCGGCCTTTCTCGATCTGGCCGCGAGATCCACGAGGGCGCGCTTGGGGTCGGGGAGCTGGTCCGGCTCTGCCGGCACCCTGGCAGCGGGAAGGTGAAGAAAGCTGGATACCCCGTTGATGTCCGCCAACAGCCAGGACTCTACGGCCCGCACCGCGACGCGGAAGGCCATTTTTTCGGCAGGGTGAGGGAGCACCTCAGCGACGAACCGGGGAGCGCATGGTGCATCTCCGTCGAGGTCGACCAGGACAACCCAGGGCGAAAAGCGAGCCGCGTTGTTGTAGCCAGCGAGCGACCGGAGCAGCTTCTGCTTCCCATCGGTGACGTACAGGTCTCCTGGCGTGAGGCCGACGTGGCGAAGGATGCGGGCCAGCGCGGCACGGTCGGTCGATCCCTCCACCGCGCCCGAAACGTAAAGAGAAACACCCATGACCTTAGTCCGCGAACAGGGAGAGCTGCTCGGCATGCTCGGGGCGGGTGTGGGGCATCACGATCTCCGGAAGCTGGACCCCGCCCTCGAGCAGCCGCTGGACGTCTCGCAGCTTTCCGACCGGCTGGACCGTCGTCCCTTCACCGGTCGGCACCAGCACCAGCACCTCGTCGAGGCCGATCCCTTCGTCGGCGAGCAGGTGGCTCGAATGGGTGCTGACCATGACCTGGCGCCCGGAGCTCCGTTGCAGCCTCGCCAGCATCCCGGGGATCTCCTTGATGACCTCGGGGTGCAGCGACAGCTCTGGCTCCTCCAGCAGCAGCGGGCCGGAACCATCGAGCACCGCCCACAGAAGCCCGAGCAAGCGCAGCGTCCCATCCGAAAAGCGCTCCTCGGTCTGCCAGGCGCCCTGGGGTCGCCAGTGCTCGTACTTGCCCCGCAAGTGCCACGTGTTGCGGATCGGGTCTCGCCACAGCTCGAGCTTCGC
The DNA here is from genome assembly GCA_012516935.1 of Holophagae bacterium. Lineage (GTDB taxonomy): Bacteria > Acidobacteriota > Thermoanaerobaculia > Thermoanaerobaculales > Thermoanaerobaculaceae > JAAYVZ01. The sequence goes on along the minus strand of JAAYVZ010000120.1, from coordinate 10,497 downwards.
GAGCTGCGGCACCGCGATGGTCAACGCCTTCTGGATCTTGCGCAGGCGCGCCTCGCGGGTTTTCTGCGGAGCCTTCGCCACTTGCACCAGGAGGTCTCCCCCGTACGGATCGTTGTCGATGGACCTCCAGCTATCCGCCTCGCGAATCAGCTGGGGCACGACATGCAGGTAGCGCAGGCCGTTGAAAAACCCCACCAACGGCCGAAAGTCCTTGTTGGCGTTGGTTTGCTCGAGATGCGTCTGGGTCAGCAGTGCGGGATCTTCGAGATCGTCGGTGTCCGGGCGTTCCCTGACTACAACGCCCTCACGTTCAACCGTTTCTCGCTTGATTGTGGGCAGCTTTCCCCTCTCCGCCGTGAAGCTGAGGCGGTATCTCCACAGTTTCGGGACTGCGGCGGTGCCCACAGAAACGTCGACCTCGATGTCCGACCTGCGTCGCGCGGTCAGCGCACGGATCGAAGACACACCGCCGCGGTCCTCGACCGCCTGTTGCAGCCCCCCGCCGACCTTCACGATGTCGTGGAGGAACCGAAACACGTTGAGGAAGTTCGACTTCCCGGACGCGTTGGCGCCGACCAAAAACACCCGCCGCTGGAGATCGGTGTCAACCTCGAGGAAGTTGCGCCAGTTACGCAGGTGCACGTGGGTGAAGCGGAGAGGCTGGCTGGAGGATCTCATCGTGCCACTCCTATCGTCCTGCAGATCGACGGGGAGCGCGCTTCGCCGCCCGTTTGCGTGGCTTTGCTGGGGGGCGTTCGGCGCCGGATTCTGGCCCTGGATCCCGGACCGCCAGGGCAGCCTCGGTTCGGTGAGCCGCGAGGCTGCTGTCAACGAAGCTCACGGTCGGGAGCTGAAACGCTCCCCACGGCCCGCGCGAGGTCAGCATGAGCAGCAGCTCGCGGGCCTGGGAGTAGAGGATCGAGGCGCCTGTTACGCCGACGATCCTGGCCCGCTCTTGCTCTGCGATTTCAGGTGCGGCGAACGAGAAAACCCCAACCACGTGAAGGTGGACGCGGTAGGGCGGTGCCCCCGACCCGGGTTCAGCTCCCACCGAGATGTCAAGATCCACCTGCCACCGTGAGGCCTCCTGATCCAGGGCCGACATGCCCTGCTCGACCTTCAGGTTGACCTGAGCCTCACCTCGCTTGTGCTCAGGGTCTGCCAACACCTCGACGATTGGGATAAAGGACCGCTCAAGCTGCAATGGGGTCTGCAACATCAGCCCCTCCTGCTTGTTGCATGTGGCTGAATGTCACCTGCGCCGCCGGTGACACGTCTGTCAGGTTGCTTCCCGTCCCTTTCAGGACGTCGAGCCAACGGACAAAAGCTCCCGGCTCAGCAAGGTGCAGATGGAGCTCCTTGCCCAGGGCATCTGCGATCCGCACCATCGTGCCAAGAGTGAAGTTGGTATCGCCGCGGAGGACCTTGCTGACATATGGCTCCGAGGTCCCGAGCCGCGCTGCGAGGCTGGCCTGCTTGATCCCCCCGAAACGCATGGCGGCGACGACCTCTCCCACGAAGCGAAGCGCCGCAACCTCCACCCTGTACTCGACAGCGGTCTCCATGCGCTCCAGGGCTATTCGGTACTGGTCGAGCGTTTTCACGGCGTCGCTCCCTCCTTCGTCGTCAGGTCGGTGAGGCCCAGCGTTCCTGCGCGCTTCGCGGCAAGGTACTCCCGGCGTGCGGCCTCGGCGGTGTCGATGTGCCGGCCTGGGGCCTTTCGCCCCTGCTTCTTGTACGCGACGGTACCCACGACGACCTTCCCTTCGTCAGCGAACCAGAACAGCCTCACAGAGCCCTTTCTGAGCTCCCAGATCTCCCCACGCACCTTCTTGCACAGGCTTGGGTTGTCCCACGGTGGCCCGGTCCAGGCAACGATCTCCTTGAGCAACGCCAGCATGCCTCGACCACCTTGATCCGCAAGATCGAGAAGAGCCTCGAGCACGCCACATCGATCATGATCATTCGCGAGGAGCAACACATCCCATGCCGCCCGGGCAATCCTCAGCACCCTCATCTTAACCTCAAGGTTAAGATTGTCAATCCCGAGGGCGCCGGGAAAGTGCATCCGAAGGCGGCCAAGCGGCCCAGCACAGCGATGCCGAGGTCCCTCTCGCGGGTCACGCCGGTACCCCTGCCCGGAGCAGCAGCTCAGCAAAGGAGTAGTCCTGGCTGACCACTGCAAAGTCGGGCTCGCGCCGGAACGGTCGACGGAGGTAGTGGACCCGGTGCGACCCATCCGCCATGAACTCCACGATCGCCAAGATGTAGTCGTCGGGCTTATTGAGGGAGCACAGCACCTCGTTGCGGGTCACGGTGATGGTTTCGGCACCGCTCACGCGGCCCTTGACCTCGATGAAGCGGAGCCGGCCGCTGCCCGGGACGCGGCTTTCGATGTCGTAGCCGAGCTTTTCGGTCTCCCGGTCGACGGGCTCAAAGCCGAGGTCCCGCTCGACCGCCATCACGATCGCCCTGGCGCGGGCGGCGGCGGCCTGGGTGTCGGCGGTGACGACGGTGCTCGGGCGATCACCCCTGATGGCGACGAGCAGCCCCATGGGCACCACGAGCAAGCCCCCGAGCACGACGGGCGGCAGCGGCGAGATCTGGCGCTCGAGCTTCAGCTCCTCGAGCCGCTTCTGCAACCGCGCGTGGAGGGCGTCGGCCCGCTTGCGGGCCTCGTCCGAGTTGAGGCGGGCGTTGGGCCGGCCGGCCTGCTCCTGGAGCTTCAGCTCCTCCGAGCGGTGGTCCCAGTACGTGATCTCCTTGGTCAGGCGGTCCTTGACGGCGGCCTCGGTCTTGGTGACGAGCTCGAGCTTGCGGGCGCGCACCTCCTCCAGGTGCTCGGGAACGATGGCCGCGATCGCGTGCGCCATCGCCGTGCGTTCGAGGTCCCTGGTGATCCACCCGCACTCCGGCCGTGCCAGCAGCACGTCGATGCCGGGCTCGCCCGGCGCCAGTGGGCGGTAGTCGAGGTACGGGGCGTAGTGGAGGTGCCTGGCGGTGCCGGACGCGTCGAGCTCGACGTAGAGCATGCGCCTGGACACCACGCGGCGCTCGCCGGAGCGGGTGGTTGCGGCGTCTTGGATCGCGTGCTCGAGGTAGACCAAAACGCGCGGCTCCACTCCCCCGTCGCGCTCGTCGACGAGCACGGCACCCCGCCGCAGCAGGTCACGGTGGCGCTCGAGCGTGAGGTCGATGGTGGCGTCGAGCAGGGGGTGGCCGGGGCAGACGAAGGCGGCCAGGGGCTGCCCCTGCGGGGCGACGAGGTGCTTCTCGAAGGCGATCCGCTCGTACCGCGGCAGCACCGGCTCGCCAACGCCGATGAGGCGGTCGCGGCTGCGCACTGGCGCCGGGACGTGCGTCACCTCCCAGCGACCGGTCTCGCGCTGTTTGGCGGTACCACCCAGGCGCTTGAACGCCTCCAGGAAGAACGACTCGATGTAGTGCGGCTGCAGGCGGCGCGCCTCGGCCCGCTCCATCTCCTCGCGGACGCGGAAGACGCGGCTTGAGTCCATGGCGTCGTGGGCGAGCGCCCGCTCCTCGAGGAGGTCTCGAAGCTGCTCACGGTCGAGGGCGGCAGCGACGACCTGGGTGAGACGCGCGCGGACCTCGGGCTGCTCGCCGTAGCGGATGGCCTCGACGAGCAGCTCGCGCAGCGGCCGCCCTGCGAACTGCAGCTTGCCGAGGACGTCGAAGACCTGGCCGCCGAGCGCCCGGCGCGCCTCCTCGAGCTTGTCGAGCAAGGTCCGGTAGACGTCGCCTTCCCGCGTCTCCTCGGCGACCAGGTTCCACAGGTGGCAGACCTCGGTCTGGCCGATGCGGTGGATACGCCCGAACCGTTGCTCGATGCGGTTGGGGTTCCACGGCAGGTCGTAGTTGACCATCAGGTGGGCGCGTTGGAGGTTGATCCCTTCCCCTGCCGCGTCGGTGGCGACGAGGACCTGCACCTCGGGGTCGTGCTTGAACGCCTCCTGCACCTTCATGCGTTCCTCGCGCCCGAGCCCGCCGTGGATGCAGACGACGGCGTCGCGCCGGCCGAGGACGGTCGAGATCCGCTCCGCGAGGTAGGCCAAGGTGTCGCGGTGCTCGGTGAAGACGACGAGCTTCTGGCGCGGCGAGGCGATCGGCTTGGGGAGGTCGCCGCTTCCGTAGGGAGCGGGGCCGTCGCTCACGCCGTCGACGAGCGGCGGGGTGAAGATCTCACCCAGCAGCGCCGCCAGCTCTCGCCACTTGCGGTCGCTCCCGCTGCGGCGCACCGCGAGGGCGAGCGACTCGAGGGCGTGGAGCGTCGTCAGCTCAGCTTTCAGCTCCTCGATCGTCCGCGCGGCGGTTGCCTGGTCGAGGATCTCCTCCTCGACGACCGCGATCTCCTGCTCGGGCGCATCCTCGAGGTCCTCGACGTCGTCGGTGCCCAGCGCCAGCTCCGCAGGCATCACGGCGGCGACCTGCGCCCCGCGTTGAAGCAGCTCCAGCTCGCGGAGACGCGTGGCGAGCCGCTCGCGGCGCCGCCGGAGCGACTGGTAGATCGCCTCCGGCGACGAGGCGAGGCGGCGCTGGAGGATCGTCAGGGCGAAGCCGACGGTCCCGGCCCGCTTGTCGTCCTGCAGCGCTTCGGCCCGGTTGAACTCCTCGCGGACGTAGTCGGTGACGCCCTTGTAGAGGTGGGCCTCGGGGTCCGACAGCTTGAACGGGACGGTGTACGCGATGCGCTCCGGGAACAGCGGCGTGCCGTCGAAGGTGAGCAGGTTTTCCTTGACCATGCGGCGCATGAGATCCGAGACGTCGGCCGAGTGGATGCCGTCTCGAAACCGGCCCTCGAAACGGTCGCCGTCGAGCAGCGCCATGAAGAGCTGGAAGTCCTCTTCCTTGCCGTTGTGCGGGGTCGCGGTGAGGAGCAGGAAGTGGCGGGTGAGCGTCGAGAGGAGCTGCCCGAGGCGATGGCGCTTGGTGTACTTGATCTCGCGGCTGAAGACGGTGGCCGACATCTTGTGCGCCTCGTCGCAGACGACGAGGTCCCACCGGCAGTCGGGCGCCCGCAGCTTGGCCTGCACGTCCTCGTTGCGGGACAGCTTGTCGAGCCGGGCGATGACGAGGTTGGTCTCGCCAAACCAGTTGCCGGTGCGGGCGGCCTCGAGCTTGTCGTTGGTGAGGATCTCGAACGGCAGGCCGAAGCGCCGGTAGAGCTCGTCCTGCCACTGCTCGGCGAGGCTGCCGGGGCAGACGACGAGGCAGCGCTGGAGGTCGCCCCGCGCGATCAGCTCCTTCATGAGCAGGCCGGCCATGATCGTCTTGCCGGCCCCCGGGTCGTCGGCCAGGAGGAACCGCAAGGGCTGGCGCGGGAGCATGACCTCGTAGACGGCGGTGATCTGGTGTGGAAGCGGGACGACGTCCGAGGTGTGGACGGCCAGCACCGGGTCGAACAGGTGCGCGAGACGGATGCGGTGGGCTTCGGAGACGAGGCGGAACAGGTGGCCGTCGCCGTCGAAGCTCCACGGCCGGCCCTCCTGGACGACCTCGATCCTCGCTTCGTCGGAGCGGTAGAGGATCTCGTGGTCGACCTTGCCCGTGACGGTCTTGTATGTCAGCTCGAGCGCCTCGGATCCGTACCACTGGACGTTGACGACGGTTACGAGCTGGTCTGGCAGGATGCCGCGCACGGCTGCGTCGGGGCGGAGATCATCGAGAGTGCTCACGTTGCACGCTCCAACCCTGGGAGGGTCCTGTCCCGGTATCGACCAAGTGCGGCCGTGGTGCGGTCAGATCCTGCGCGCCCTGGGACGCAGCCCGTCGGACCCAGCGATTCGCCTGCGTCCCTCATGCGCCCGGCCCTGGCTCGAGTAGCTCGGAGGTCGACGAAGACCCGTCGAGGCTCGTGCTGCTTCTGCGAGGATAGAGTCGACTCCCGCACCACGCAAGCCGCAGCCGAGATACAGGCTGCGGCTGCAGCCAGCCCCACTCGACCGCGAGGGACGACTCGAGCCCCGGGCCCGTGACCTTGGCTCCGCGCCCGACGCTGCGCACCTGGCACAGCGCTGTGTGGGGTACCATGCATGCCATGGTCAACCTCACCTTTTTGGGCGCCACCGGCACCGTCACCGGCTCGCGGTACCTGGTCGAGGCACATGGCACCAAGGTGATGGTCGACGCCGGGATGTTCCAGGGGCCGAAGGAGCTGCGTTTACGCAACTGGGCGCCGTTTCCGGTCGAGCCATCGACCCTCGACCACGTGATCCTGACCCACGCCCACATCGACCACACGGGCATCCTCCCGCTGCTGGTGCGACAGGGGTTCGAGGGGCCGACCATCGCCACGCCGTCGACGCTGCGGCTCCTCCGGGTGCTGCTGCCCGACGCCGCGCACCTCCAAGAGGAAGAAGCCCGCTACGCCAACAAGGTCGGGTCCACGAAGCACCGCCCCGCCCAGCCGCTGTTCAGCCAGGAGGATGTCAAACAGGCGCTGCGTACCATCCGCCCCGTGCCGTTCGGTGACTGGCACGTCCTGCATGCTGGGATGCAGGTCCGCTACCACCGTCAAGGGCACATCCTCGGCGCCGGGGCGGTGGAGCTGCGCATCAAGGCGGCGGGCGAGCACGTGACGATCTACTTCTCGGGCGACGTCGGTCGCTACGACGCGCCGATCCTGCCACCGCCGGAGTCGTACCCGGGCTCGACCTACCTGGTGATCGAGTCCACGTACGGCAACCGGCTGCACGCGGCCACCGACCCCCGTGACGATCTCGCCGAGGTCATCAAGGAGGCCGTCGACCGGGGAGGTATCGTCCTCATCCCCGCGTTCGCCGTCGACCGCACCCAGGAGGTGCTGTACTACTTGCGCGAGCTGATCGAGGACGAGGCAGTACCAGCGGTACCCATTTTCGTCGACTCACCGATGGCGCGGGAAGCCACCGCCGCCTACCGCGACACGGTCCGCGAGCACGACCCGGAGACCCGCCACCTGCGTGGTGAGGGAGTCGATCCTCTCGCTCCCCCCAACCTCACGATGGTGGGGCGAACGGATGAGTCCAAACGCCTCAACACGCTCCGGGGGCCGGCGATCATCATCTCGGCCTCGGGGATGGCCACCGGGGGCCGGATCCTGCACCACCTCCGGCACCGGCTGCCGCGCCCGGAAACCACGGTGCTGTTCGTCGGCTACCAGGCCGAGGGAACCCGCGGTCGGGCGATCCTGGAGGGAGCCAAAGCGGTCAAGATCTTCGGTGAGATGGTGCCGGTGCGAGCACAGGTCCGCTCGATCTCCTCGCTCTCCGCCCACGCCGACGCCGACGAGCTCGAGATCTGGCTCGCGCGCGCCGAGACGGCACCGAAAACGGTGTTCGTCACCCACGGAGAGCCGGCTGCCAGCGCCGCCCTGGCCGCGCGCATCACCAAGCGTTTCGCGTGGCCGTGCCATATCCCCGCGCTCGAGGAGACGGTTCGGCTCGTCTGAGGACAAGAGGAAAGCCACGCCCCTCCCGCCTCAGCTCGGCTACCTGGCGTACTCCACCGCGCGGGTCTCGCGAATCACCGTCACCTTGATCTGACCCGGGTACGTCAGCTCACCCTCGATACGGCGGGCGAGGTCGCGCGACAGCCAGATCGCGTCCTCGTCCGAGAGCTTCTCGGACTCGACGATGATGCGCAGCTCGCGTCCGGCTTGGATCGCGAACGCCTTCTGCACGCCCTTGAAGTCGTTGGCGATCGCCTCCAGCTTTTCGAGGCGCTTGAGGTAGCTCTCGAGGATCTCCCGTCGGGCCCCCGGTCGAGCCGCAGACAGCGCGTCGGCGGCGGTGATCAGCACCGCCTCCACGGAGTGCGGGTCGACGTCCCCGTGGTGGCACTCCATGGCGTGGATGACCTCTTCCGACTCGCCGTACTTGCGCAGCAGGTCGCGTCCCAGGGAGAGGTGGGTGCCTTCCATCTCCCGGTCGATCGCCTTGCCGATGTCGTGCAGGAGTCCGGCACGCTTGGCGACCCGGACGTTGACCCGCAGCTCGGTGGCCATGTAGCCGGCCAGCCAGGCGACCTCCTTGGCGTGAGCGAGCACGTTCTGCCCGTACGAGGTGCGGTACTGGAGCCGGCCGAGCAGCTTGAGCAGCTCCGGGTGGACATCCGGGAAGCCCAGCTCGAGGGCCGCCGCCTCGCCGTCGCGGAAGATCTTCTCGTCGAGCTCGGTCTGGACCTTGCTGACGACCTCCTCGATCCGCCCGGGGTGGATCCGGCCATCGCTCATCAGACGCTGGAGCGCAAGCCGGGCGACCTCGCGCCGCACCGGATCGAAGCACGACAACAGCACCGCGCCCGGGGTGTCGTCGACGATCAGGTCGACGCCCGTAGCGGTCTCGAGGGCGCGGATGTTGCGCCCTTCGCGACCGATGATCCGGCCCTTCATCTCGTCACTGGGGAGGTCCACGACCGAGACCGTGCTCTCGACCACGTGGTCCGCCGCGACCCGCTGGATGGCGAGCGAAATGATGCGCTTCGCCCGGTGGTTGGCCTCCTGGACCGCCTCCTCCTCGAGGCGCCGGACGATCCGTGCAGCGTCCATGCGCGCCTCGGTCTCCATTGTCCGCATGAGCTCGCCCTTCGCTTGCTCCGACGTCAGACCGGCGATCCGCTCGAGCGTCGCCCGCTGCTCGGCTACCCTGGCGGCTACCGCATCCTCCTCGAGAGCCACCGCAACCTCGCGATCGTCGAGGGCCTGCGTGCGGGCGTCGAGCTCGTGCGCTCTCTCGTCCACGGCCAGGGCGCGCGCGTCCACGGCCAGAGCGTGCTGCTCGAGCCGCTGCTCCTGGCCCAGCAGCTCCTGGCGGTACTCCCGCGTCTCACGCTCGAACTCGCTGCGCGCCTGCAGCAGCTTCTCGCGCGCCTCGATCGTCGCATCTCTGACCAGTTGCTCAGCTTCCTGCTGCGCGACCGCGATGACCCGTCGGTGCTCCCGCTCCGCCGCTGCCCGGAGAGCATCTGCCTCCGTCGCCGCGCGGCGAAGCCGCTGACGACCGAGGATCGCGACTCCCCCGGCGGCGAGGAGCACAATCACAGCGCCAGCGATGAGTATCACCGTGCCGTTCATTTCGTCCCCCTCTCAAGGAACAAGGGGTACGGTCCGAGAATGCCGATGCAGCGAAGGGAGTTGAGGCCCCCGCACTCGGCCGTGTGAGCAACCCCATTTGAACCTGCTGACCACAGGTTGGGTACCTGCCCGCCCCGCATCACTCGCCGTGGGGCTCGATCAGCGGGGTGGGACCGCGGCACCCATCAAATAGGTGTTGGTTCAAGAATAGTTTCGCTCATCACTAACCGCGCAGGGGCCTCCCTTTTCAGCTCGCTCCAGTGCACGAGGTGGTCAGCACCTCGTCCAGCTTAGCCACCAGACCACTCACTCGCTGGCGAACACGCTCGGTCCGCAAACCAGGTTCCGTCTCGAGCTCCGTGAAGAGCTCATCCGCGATGTTCAACGCCGTCAAGACGGCGAGCTTGGCCGTATCCACTTTTGGCGACACCTCGGAAAGCTGGCGCATGCGCTGGTCGACGAACTTGGCGAGCTCGTTCAGCCGCTCGCTGGCACCCGTCGTCCGCAGCTCATATCGCCGCCCGAAGATCTCCACCGTGGTCCGGCTGTCCACGCCTACAAGTCTCCTCTATGAGCGAGTATACACCGCCCGTCAAATGCAAGGTTTTCGTTGTGATTAGCGGCTTTTGGCGGGAGCAGCGGAGGCCGACTCACCGGTCATCTGTACCCGGCCCTCAAGCTTCGCGCCCTCGACGACGTGGAGCGCCGCCGCACGCACATCGCCGCGCACGACCGCCGTGGCCAGCAGCTCGGCGAGCTCCGTCGCGGTCACGTTGCCGTCGACCGTGCCGGCGAGCCGGACCGTCGTGCCGATGATCTCGCCCTCGACGGCCGCACCTTCCACGACTTCGATCGGGGCCGTGATCTCGATGGTTCCTTTGACCGTGCCTTCGATGCGCACCGGCTTCGAGCCACCGAGCTCTCCCGTGAGGACCGTGTCGCGCGCCACCACCGTCGACGCAGCTCGCGGCTTGAGATCGCCCGGGTCGTGACTGGTGTCCTTGCTGAAGCCCACGGTCGACTCCGAGAGTTGGAGCGGGCAATGGGATTCGAACCCACGACTTGCAGCTTGGGAAGCTGCCACTCTACCAGCTGAGTTATGCCCGCTCGCGCATCGCTGGCCAGCTAGAGCGTAGGTGGCACCGGCCTGGCTGTCAAGGGATCCTGCGTCGGCGCCCAGGGCTCGCTCAGGGTGCTCTGCCCAGCTCCTCCGGCCGCGACCGACCCCGTCAGCCTCGCGGCCGCCTGCAATGCATCACCCGGTGGCGGCTACTACGACCCGGCGCCGCTCCCCGCACGAGGGGCTCGACCCTGTTGCCTCACGTAAGAATCTACGCGAGAGAGTAATCGTTGCCTCATGAAAAATCTACGCGAAGTGAGCGAGGAGATCGTTGTGTAGGAGTCGTCGGGGCTGTGGAATCTGTGGG
>JAAYVZ010000119.1 GCA_012516935.1 Holophagae bacterium | reverse complement strand
CCTGCTCGAGGAAGACGTCGTAGGGCCAGGCGTCGTCGACGAAGGTGCAGACCGCGGTCGGGGCGCCGCCCTCGGGGCACGGCGCGGTCTGGGCGGCGGCAGCGCCGGCGACGAGGACGGCGAAGCAGACAGCCGACAGGAACGAGCGGACGGTCAGAAAGCGGCGGTGTGTGGTCATGGGTATGCCTCCTGCGGGCGAGGGCGCCCGGGATCGGGACCGTGCGCGATGGCGGCGCGGGCCGTCGTGCTGGGACTACAGCATTGGGTCAAGCGTCTGGTCTCCTGTACTTTCTGTTACACAATGCCACTTCTGCGATACCTGGTAGTCATCGGTCGGGTAGGCGAGGGTATACAGCTGCGCCAGCTCGGTCCGGGTGAACGACTGCGAGAAGTTGCCCGTGGGTGCACCGGTAAGCGTCACCGCCGTGGCCTTGTCCGAGACCCGGCCGCCACGGCCAGCATAGGTGTAGGTCATGGCCGTGAGCAGGGCGCCGCTGGTCGTGGTGCAGGTGGCGCTGGTGTCGCCGGCGGCGGTCAACCGCTTGGTCCCGTCGTAGGAGACGCCTGCGACATAAACGTCATGGGTCACGACTCTCTTCCCCGTGGAGGCTCTTCCTCCTCAGCGTGCCTAGAAGGACCTCGCCACCGGCGATACAATGCCCGAATCACCATCGGTGCGTAGAACAGGGAGAGATAGACGGGCACCGCGAGCTGAAGGTGCCACCGAAGGATCTCGTCGGGCTTCATGAACTCGCCAATACCTTTACCAAAGAACATGTCAATCCCCGCGAGATGCGGAGATGTTACTAGTCCCGCCAACGCTACGGGGAAGTCGAGCACACGTGCGACCAGATGCATCACGCCCTGGTAGCGGTCAAAGGGGATGAGTGCCCCGACAAACGTCAGCAGTCCGGCCAGCAGGCTATACGCGAGCCTGTTTGCCAGACCGAAGAGAAGGCGCCAAATCGCTACGCCTGGTTGCCTCATGGGTAAACTGCCTCTCCCGGACCGGGATCAGCGTAGTCCCCCAGCCACCAGTACCACAATCGAATGCGCAGGTCCCCTAACCCAAGCACCGACCGCCGGTACTGGTTCTCCACCGCCATCGCACACCCTTCTATCTTTGGATAGACTCCCAGAACGTACTTATTGAACCGGTCTTGCACGCCGGGGATCAGAGTGCCAACCGCATGGGCGAGCTCGTGGACCAAAGCCTCGTTGAAGCCGACCTGGACACCACCGATCTCTCGCGGGAAGCGAGCAGGGTCAATGCTGATCGTGCCACCACCGCCCTTCCCAGGATCCCACCAGCCACCACCTCCCATGTCTGCCAGGCGGGAGGGGCCGATCTCCACCTTGAATGTCTGTGGGCTGCTGGTCAGGTAGGCGAGCTGGTGGCCCACCAGACCGTACATCTTCGAGAACGCCCACGCTGAGATGCCGACGATCATCAGCCGCTTATCCATCCACTTGAGATACTTAGCTGCCCCAGGCGGCATCGAGCCGGTTACGGCATCGAAGAAGATGTGTTGGTTTTCCTCGCCGGCCACCTCGAGGATCGCCCCAGAGGGATCGATGAACTTCACTGGGTTGCCGATTACGTAGGCATACCGGTTCCACGACTGAGGCCGCCTGGTTGCCTTCTTGGTCTCCTGAATAGGATCCACGCTCAGCAGCCGCCCCATCTTCACCCCGTAGTACCTCGCGTGCATGTACTCGAGGTCGTCGGTGGTGTTGGTGGGGCTGCCGAGGTCGCGCTGGTGGCCGGTGAAGCGGCGGGTCTCGGTGTCGTTGGCCGGGG
>JAAYVZ010000118.1 GCA_012516935.1 Holophagae bacterium | reverse complement strand
CTTTCGAGATCGCTCAGTGGTTGCCGCTCTTTCCGGTGCGGGAGAGCTGCCTGTACCTCAACCACGCGGCGGTCGCGCCGCTGCCGCAGCCGGTAGCCGAGGCAATGCGGGCGCGCATCGCCGAGCAGGAGGCGGTCGGCTCAGCCAACTGGAGGGACTGGGTCGAGACCGAGATGTCGGTGCGAGCGCTCGCGGCCGACCTCGTGGCCTGCCGTCCGGAGGACGTGACGCTGGTGCGTTCGACCTCCGAAGGGTTGTCGCTGGTGGCCGGAGGGCTCGGGCTCGGCCCCGGCGACGCGGTGCTGGTGAGCGACGAGGACTTCGCCGCCAACGTCGCGCCGTACCTCATGCTGCAGCGTGACGGCGTCGAGGTGAGACGCTTTCCCGCCCCGGACGGCAAGATCGTCCTCGACGAGGTCGTCCCGTTGCTGTGTCCGCCCGTGCGGGTGCTCGGGCTGTCGTGGGTGTCGTTTCACACCGGCTGGGTCGCCCCGGTGGCGGAGCTCGCCGAGGTCGCGCACGCCCGGGGCATTCTCGTGGTGCTCGACGCCATCCAGGGCCTGGGGGTGCTGCCCGACACGCTCCCCGAGCTGGGCGTCGACGCGCTCGTGGCCGACGGGCACAAGTGGCTGCTGGCGCCGGAGGGCCTCGGGGTCATGGTCACCACGCCCGAGCTGCGGCAGCGCCTCGAGCCGACGCTTGCGGGGTGGCTCAACGTGGAAAGGGAGGAGCACAGCCTGTTCCTTTCCGAGCTGCGCTTCCACCGCGACGGTCGGCGCTTCGAGCCGGGCGCGACACCGACCATCCTCGTTGCCGGGCTGGCGGCAGCGCTCGAGCTGCTGCTCGACGTCGGGCTCGATGAGATCCACGCCCGCGTCACCGCCCACAACCGGACACTGACGCGGTTGCTGCTCGAGCTCGGCTGGCAGGTGGGCTCACCCGGCCCCTCCAACCAGCTCGCCGGGATCATCGCCGGGCGCCACCCGTTCATGCCCTCGCACGAGGTGGCCAAACGGCTCCACCAGCGTCAGATCGAGGTCACGGCCCGGCAGGGCTGGGTGCGTTTCTCGCCCCATTTCTACGCCACTGCCGGCGAGCTGGAGGCGCTCAAGGTGATCCTGGCGAAGCTCTGATGGCCCGCTACCGCGACGTCGATGTGCTCGTCGTAGGTGCCGGCCCAGCCGGTTGTGCTGCCGCCATCACCCTCGCCCAGGCGGGCGTGGCCGCCACAGCGCTGGACGGTCCTCGCCGCGATCCGCCGGGCGGTGAGCTCGTGGTGCCTCGGGTGGCGCGGGTGCTCGCCGAGCTCGGCCTCGGGGACTGGCTCGCGGCCTTGCCACCCGAGGCCGTCTGCCACGGCCTCACATTGCTCACACCGGACGTGAGCCGATCGACCACCCTGTCGTTTCTCGGCACCGCCGGCTGGCTCGTCGACCGGTGCCAGCTCGACCGGGCGCTGCAGGCGGCCGCTGTACGCGCCGGCGTCGAGATTCTGCACGACCTGAGCGCCACGGTCCCGTCGTTCGAGGGAACACGCCTGGTGGGGGTTGTGGCCCGCGGTCCCGACGAGCGCGAGGAGATCATCTCCTGCAAGGCGCTGATCGACGCCTCGGGGAAAAGCGCGTTTCTGGCTCGCCGCCTGGGCTGGGGCTTTCCCTATCCGCGCCACCAGCGTTCCGCCGGGTGGGCTGTGTACTCGGGCGTCGCGCCCCCCGAGTGGCTCGCCTCCGGGCGCCTGACGGTCGTGACGCTGCCGAGCGGGTTTCTCTCGCTCGCCCCATTGGGCGCCGGGCGGGTGTCGGTCGGGACGGCGTTGCCGCGTCGCCTCTGGGACGAATGCAACGGCTCTGCCGAGCGGTTGCTGGGCAAAGCGCTGGGTGAGTGCCCACCTGCCGACTGGATGCTCGCGAAGGCCACGCCCGAGCGACCGGTCGGTGTGGTGCCGAGCCTCGCTTTCCGGGTGATGGACGTGGCGGGCCAAGCCTTCTGCATTGTCGGCGATGCCGCCGGCTATCTCGACCAGGTGGTACCGCATGGACTGTTGGCGGCGCTGCTGGGCGGTCGCTCGGCCGGGCTGGACGCAGCCGACGCCTTGTTGCGGCGCGGACGCGTCACAGCGGTCGACTTCGGTCCCACCATCACGCTCGTCCGGCTCTTGCAGCGACAGCAGGTCGGTCTGGTTCACGCCTTCTACGACCGGGACTTCCGAGCCGTGCTGATGGCCGGACACGAGCATCTGGGCGCCCGGCGTGCTTTGCTGCGGCTGCTCGAGGGTGACGTCCTGCCTCCGCGCCGCTGGCGCAAGCTGACCCGTGCCTGGGTGCTGGTGGCGCTGGCTGGCCTGCAGGAGCTCACGCGCCGGCTCGGCACCCCGGTGTTCCCCGTTGTGCCGTGATCAGGGCCGCTGGACGGTCATCAGAGCGAAAAAGACAACGACAAGGTGGGGCTGCTCTCACCGGCCGCGGCTCACTCGGCCGCCAGGGTGGCGCTGACCGCATCCCGGAAACGCTCAGCCATCTCCTCAGGGCTCAACGGGATGCGCTCCGCGACCGGACCCGGGTCGAGGGCGTCGATGACGAGGTCGAAAAGCGCCGGCGAGGGCGCCGAAAGCCACGCGTCGACCGCCGCTGCGACGTCCTCGCCAGCACCGCACCGGCGCGCCCACGCATAACCACAGCCGGCGGCGGCGGCGGCGAGGTCGACCTGTCGGGACAGGCAGGTCTGCCCGCCGGTCGTGGCGTAGCACTGGTTGTCGAGCACGAGGTGGTAGAAGCGGCTGGGACGCAGCCCGCCGACGAGTGCGAGGTTGCCGAACCCCATCAGGAGGTTGCCGTCGCCGTCCAGGGCGACGACTCGCTCCGGCCGTGACAGGGCGAGCCCGAGGGCGATCGAGGCCACGTGGCCCATCGAGCCCAGCATGTAGAAGCTGCGGGGGCGGTCGGCGGCGCGGTAGGCCTCGCGCGAGATGGCGCCGTCGGCCGCGACCACGAGCACCTCGGGCGTGAGGCGAGAGAGGACGAGCGCCACGGCCTCGGCGCGGGTCATCGGCCACCCCGATCACCAAGGTCAGCGGTCGAAAGCCGCAGGTCACAAACCCCAAGTCGCCCGAAGGGTGAAGCTTGACTAGCGAGGGCCGAGGGCGCAGGCGCTTTCCGATCGCCTTCGACCTGGAGCCTCCTGTCATCGACCATCGAGGTCTCGCCTTCGGCCCTCGATCCTCGGCCCTCGACAGCGTTCTCCCTGGTCATACGTCCACCCCCTTGCCGACCAGGAGCACCGCCGGCATGCAGCGCGTACGCGCGGTGCCGACGAGCCACGCCGCCTCGTCCTCCTCCTCGCCGAGCGTCGCGGCCCGCCAGGGGATGGCAAACAGCTCCAGCAGCTTGCGGGTACGCTGCCCGAGGATGCGGTGCTCCTCGAAATCGGAGGGCTCGCCGCGGTCGGAAACCAGCAGCGGCAGCGGCAGGCGGTACATGAGGTGCAGCGAGGTGAGGACCTCGAGGCAGTAGCCGAGACCCGAGTTTTGCATCGCAGCCAGGGCGAGCCGGCCGCCCAACCACGCTCCAGCCCCGATCGCCACCGCGTGGTCCTCCCGCGGCGCGGCCACGTACCGGCTCGCCGGCAACCCCTCGCAAGCGGCAAAAAAACGCCTCAGGTACGAGCACGGTACGCCAGCTACCAGCTCGATGCCGTGGTCGAGAAGGGTTTCGAGCCGGCGGGAGGTTGCCATCAAGCCCGCTCCTCGGGGGCCAGCAGCTCGTGGTCGGGGCGGCTGTCGGGGGTGACGCGCGGGCCGTTTTTCACGTCCTCGCGGATGATGAGCTCGAGAAATAGCTCCCGCACGCCGGGCTTGCCACGCGCCTTGAACACCCTCGCCACGTCCTTCGGCGACAGCTTGATCCCTGTCATCGTGTACAGGTACTGGGTGAACATCCGGGGGCGCGAAAGGAAGCTGACCACCAGCAGCAGTACCAGCACACTCGTGGAGACCACGAGCAGCGTCGTCGCCTGGGGGGAAAGGTCAACCATCGGAGTCCTCCTCGCCGTTGAGCTCGTGGCTGGCATCCACCTCACCGAAGTAGTCGGGAGGCACCAACACCTCGCGCGGCTTGGCACCCTGCCCAGGTCCCACCAGCCCCTCGCGCTCCATGATATCCACCAGCCGCGCCGAGCGCGCGTAGCCAAGGCGCAGCTTACGCTGGATGAACGACGCCGAGGCCTTGCGCGACGCCACAACGAGGCGCGCCGCCTGCTCGTACATCGGGTCGTCGAGGTCGTTGTCCGCCACCTCACCGCCCTCCCCCATCGGCTCCTGCAGCACCCGGGGGTCGAACTCGGGCTTGCCAAGACGTCGCAAGTGCTTGAGCACCGTGAGGATCTCTTCCTCCCGCACGAGGCAGCCGTGGACGCGGAACGGTCGCGCTGAGCCCGGCGGCAGGAACAACATGTCGCCCATACCGAGCAGGTACTCCGCCCCCTCGGTGTCGAGGATGGTGCGGGAGTCGAAGCGGGTCCGAACCTTGAAGGCGATGCGGCAAGGGAAGTTGGCCTTGATCACGCCGGTGATGATGTCGACGCTCGGACGCTGGGTGGCGAAGATGAGGTGGATCCCGACCGCCCGGGCCATCTGTGCGAGGTGGCCGATCGAGTCCTCGACCTCGGCAGCGCAGGTCATCATGAGGTCGGCCAGCTCGTCGATGATGATGACGATGTACGGCAGCGGCTTGAGCTCGATCGACACACCCTCCGCCGGCTCGCTCCGGCGGGCTGCGCCCTCGGCCACCAGCGTGTTGTAGCCCTGCAGGTTGCGCACCTTGCACGCGGCGAGCAACTGGTAGCGCTCGCGCATCTCGCGCACGGCCCAGCGGAGGGCGCGGGCGGCGTCGCGCGGGTCGGTGACGATCGGCGTCAACAAGTGCGGCAGGTGCTCGTAGATCCCCAGCTCCACCTGCTTCGGGTCGATGAGGATGAAGCGCACCTGCTCGGGTGTCGCTTTGAACAGAATCGACATGATCATGGCGTTGAGCCCCACCGACTTGCCTGAGCCGGTGAAGCCGCCGATGAGCAGGTGTGGCATGCGCTGGAGATCGGCTACGAATGGCCGGCCGTGGATATCCATGCCGAGGGCGAGGGTGAGCGGCGAGGCCGAGTGCACGAACTTGGAGGACTCGAGGATCTCTCGCAGCACGATGGTCTGCCGCTCGGGGTTGGGCACCTCGAACCCCACCGTGGCCTTGCCGGGAATCCGCTCGATGCGCACCGCCTCGACCTGCAGCCCGAGCGCGAGGTCCTCCTCGAGGTTGACCACCTGCGCGTACTTGACGCCGGCCGCCGGGCGAAACTCGTAGGTCGTGATGATCGGCCCCGGCAGCACGTCCACCACCTGACCCTCGACCCTGAACTCGCGGCATTTCTGCTCGACCAGCTCGCGCATGGCGGTGAGCAGCGTGCGGTCGAGCTCCGGCGCCGGCGGCGCGGGCGCCAGCATGGTCTTCTCCGGCAGCGAGGCCACCGGGGTCTCGTCGACGAACGGAAACACCTCCTGGACCGCCAGCGGCTTGACCCGGGTCGAGGAGGCGCGTGTCGTCGCGGGCTCGCTGGACGTCCGACGCGACGCGGACGGCGGCGGCGACGGCGACGGCGTAGCCGCCGACGGCTGGGCCGCCTCGTTGACCACCACCACGTGGTGCAGGCGACGAAAGGAGAAGCTCGCCTCGCCCTCACGCTCCTCCACCACCAGTGCCGGGCGCGCCACCGGGTGGCGACGGACGTGGTTGTCGATCAGGCGCTGGCGCTGCGCGGCACGCTCCTTCTGGTCGCGCCGGTGGTGCCACCGCGTCCGCATCCTCTCCCGCCACGACCGGACGCCGCGGCCGGCGCCCGAGAAAACGGTCATCAGCGACGAGCGCACGCCCAGCACCACGCCGGCGAGCAGCGCCGCGGCGCAGAGGACCACGGTGGCGATCGGACCGAGGCTTGTCTGCAGGCCATCCGCCACCAGCCGACCGATCTCGCCACCCCACTCCAGCGTGCCGCCTCGGTACGGCGTTCGCCCCACCACCTGCCCGAGTAGGCCGGAAGCGCCGAGCAGTGCGGTCGACCAAGCTCCGACCTGCAGCCACGGGGTGTCGAGCGACCGCACGCGCAGCCAGAGCGCACCCACCCGCAGCACCAAAGCCGGCAGCACCAGCACCGGAACCCCGAGCAAGTACACCAGCACCCCGGCGATGTGCGCGCCCCACGAGGCGAGCCAGTTGTGCACCCGGTCGCTGCCGGCGCCGAGCAACCACGGGTCGAGTGGGTGGTAGCTCACCAACGCCAGCAGCAGCAGCCCACCACCCACGAGCAGCACGTACCCCGCGAACTCGCGGGCGATCTCCTCCCGGGTGCGCGTCATGCCGGTCCGCCGATGGTCACGAGGGGCGCTCCCCACCCGTCGATGGCGGATCGTCCGCCGGCACGCTCACCAGCACAGCCGGGCGCTGACCACAGCGCCGTCGCACCTCCCGCTTCAGCCACCGCTCCATTGTAAGTCGCACGTCGTCGCGGTCCACCCTCACCCCTCCGAGACCCCGAGCGGCCTCGCCACGCAGCCCGGCAGCGAGCTCCTCCTCCACCTCAGCCCCGAGTCGCAGCCCGGCACTGTGTAGGTGCACCCTCGGCACGGCGCCGCCAGCGGACTCCACCACCGCCACGAGAACGCCGGAACGCGCCAAAACGCGCCGCTCGTGCACGACACCGGCTTCCACCAGATCGTTCTCGCCATCCCCGAACGACAGCCGGCCCGTCGCTCGGCGGCGACCGGAGGGTTCGAGCCCAGAAGCGGTCCACACCAGCTCATCGCCGTTGTCGGCTACCACCGTCGCCGCCCCGGCACCGCGTGCCAGCTCAGCCACCGTCTCGAGGTGGCGCCGCCAGCCGTGCACCGGCACCACCGCGCGCGGCCTCAGGAGGTCACAGAGCTCCACGAGCTCCTGCCGGTGTGGGTGACCGGAGGCGTGAATCGGCGCCTCGCTGGCCGTCACCACTCGCGCTCCCTGCCGGACGCAGAGGTCGAACAGGCCTGCCAGCCGCCGCTCGTTGCCGGGGATGAGGCGGGCGGCGTGGAGCACGCAGTCGCCTCCTCGGAGCGCCAGCCCCGGCAAGCGACCAGTGGCCAGGCGCGTGAACGCCGAGCCGGCCTCGCCTTGGGAGCCGGTAACCACCGCCACCACGCCGTCCCGCGGCAGCCGCGGCAGCTCGCGGTAGGACCGCACGAGCCCGACGGGCGCACCGAGCCCACCGAGCCTGGCCTGTACTGCCAGCGCCTCGATCAGGCCGCGTCCGATCGGCACCACGACCCGCCCCGAGGCAGCCGCCGCCCGTGCCACCTGGGAGAACCGCCCGAGGTGGGAGGCGAAAGTGACCACCACGACCAGCCCGCTCGCGGCCCGAATCAGCTCGCCGAGCGCCGTCCCGACCGCTGCCTCGCTCGGTGGCGGCGTCGTCACCAAGGCGTTGGTGGCGTCCAACAGCAGCACGTCCACACCCTCCCGACCCCACGCCGCGAGCCGGTCGGCGGGTGTCTGCTCACCGAGCGCTGACGGCGTCAGCCGCATGTCGGTGGCAAGCACCGCGGTCATGCCGCCGGCACGCAGGCGCAGCGCCAGCGTCCCGGGGATCGAGTGCGACACCGGCAGCGCGTCGACCACCCAGCCACCGGCGACGAACGGTGTAGCTGCCGCCAGCTCGGTGAAAGAGCTCCGCCGTGCCAGCCCCGCCGACCGGCACCAGGTCACCGTGGCCCGGCTCCCGGCGACCACCGTGCCCGGCCAGGCGCCGAGCAGGACGCCGAGCCCCTTGCAGTGATCGTCGTGCGCGTGACTCAATACCACCGCTTGCGGTGGGGGCCCGCCGATCGCGGCGAAGTCCGGCACCTGATGGCTGACCCCCAACACCGGCTCCTCGAAAAACGCCGCTCCGACGTCGATGACCAGCCGCCCAGCCACCTCGTCGTCGCAGACCAGCGAGTTGGCTCCGAACTCCCCGAGACCGCCGATCGGCAGCAGCCGCACCATCAGATCCGCTCCCCAGCGGGAAATGCTTGCCCCAGCGCCAACCACCCCGCGAACGACAGATCCTGCGGCCGGGCGCCGGGGTCGAGCCCGAGCGCCGTGACGCGAGCCACGATCTCGCCGTGCGGCAGCTCGAGTGGGATCGCGTTGACGAGCTTCTTGCGCCGCTTCGTGAACGCAATGGCAGCCAGCTCCCGCGCTCGCTCGACAGCGGCACGGGGCGCCACCGGGGGGCGCGGTGTCAGCAAAACCACGGCCGAGATCACACGCGGCGGCGGGCTGAAGCAACCTGCCGGCACCTCGAGCAGGAGCTCGGCGTGCACTGCCGACTCGATCACCACCGAAAGAAACCCGCGCTCGGCGTGCCCTGGTCCGGCGCACATCCGCTGGGCGACTTCGAGCTGCACCATCAGCACCGCGGCCGCCACCAGCTCCGGCCGATCCGCGAGCCGTCGGACGATCGGCGTCGCCACGCTGTACGGGAGGTTGCCCGCCCACAACCATGGCCCGCCAGGAGTCAGCTCGTCGAGGTCCACCTCGAGAACATCCGCCGCGACGACCTCGAGCCCCGCCGGATAGCCGAGCCGGCCCGGCAGCGCCCGCGCCAGAGCACCGTCCAACTCGATGGCGCGGACCCGCGGGTAGCGCGCGAGCAACAACTGGGTGAGCGCCCCGTGACCTGGGCCGATCTCGACGACCCGCGCCGGCTCGCCGGGCAGGGCCGCGACGATGCTCCGTGCGATGCGCGCGTCGTGCAGGAAGTGTTGGCCCAGCCTCTGGCGGCGGCTCCGTGTCGTTGCCCGACCCTCCCCGAGCCACTACAATACCTGCACTCGGCGCCGGCGCGAAGCGGAATGCGCGGAGTGGGGCGCGTCGTTGACCGCCTACGCGGTGTCCCGGACCAGACAGCCGGCCGTCGCAACCAGGGAGGAGCACATGGCAGGGAGCATCGTCGAGGTCAACGATACCACCTTCGAGCAGACCATCCTCAAGGCCGACAAGCCGGCCGTCGTCGACTTCTGGGCCACCTGGTGCGGGCCGTGCAAGATGATCGCCCCTCACGTCGAGGCCGTGGCCGCCGAGCTGGCCGGCCAGGTCATCGTCGCCAAGGTCGACGTCGACTCCGCCCGCGGCGTGGCCTCACGCTACGGGATCCAGTCGATCCCCACCTTGCTGTTCTTCAAGGGCGGTCAGGTCGTGGACCGCATGATCGGCGGCCAGCACCGCAAGGACGACATCAAGAAGAAGCTGCTGGCGCTGATCTGAGGACGGGGGACAGGACTCCCACCCCGGGAGAGGCATGAAGGCAGAGGAGCGCAAGGCGCGGGGGTTCGAGGCGCGGACCGTCGAGGGACCGCGCGGACCGGTGGCGTTCGAGCGCTGGGGCGAGGGACCGCCGCTGCTGCTGCTCGCCGGGCTCGGCTCGCGCGCCAGGTTGTGGGGCGAGCTGCCGCGTGTGCTCTCCGACCGCTTCACCGTGCTCGCGCCCGACAACCGGGGTGTGGGCGGCTCGCGCAGCGGTGAGCCGTTCACCCTCGAGGGCGCGGCCGACGACGCGGCGCTCGTGCTCGCTGCCGCGGGGTTTGCCAGCGCCGGTGTGGTCGGCGTCTCGATGGGCGGCCTCATCGCCTGCCAGCTCGCGGCCCGCCACCCCGAGCACGTCGACCACCTCGTCGCCGCTTCGTGCGCCGCGCGCCTCACGCCTCACCACCGGCGGGTGCTGCGCTTTTTCGAGCTCGCCTTCACGCGCCTCGCACCCGCCGAGGCGGCCGAGGCGCTGATGGCGTTCGCCTTCGCCGGGGCGTTCGCCGACCGCTACCCGGGGTTCGTGGACCAAGCTGCGCGGCTGTGGACGCTCGCCCCCGAGGACCTCCCCGGCGCGCTCCAGCACGTGCGGTATCTCCAGAGCGGCTGGGACCTGCGCCCGGTCGCCGCACGCCTGGCCTGCCCGACGCTCGTGCTGGCCGGCGAGCTCGACCCGATCGTCCCGGCTGCGCTCACCCGCGAGCTCGCCGCCGCGATCCCCGAGGCTCGCTTCCGCGAGGTCCCGGGCGCGGCTCACTCCGTCCTCGCCGAGGGCGGCGCCGTCCTGCTCGCCGAGATCATCGAGTTCCTCGGCACCTGACGTGCCTGAAGGCACGTCCCCGGCGAGGTCTTCGCGGTGCTCGGGAGACCCGCTGGGCCTGACGGCCTCGCCCCGTAGCTGGGCGAGCTCGCACCCGAACCCTCTGGTGTTGTGGGGGGTTGACGGCCGCAGGGGCGGTTGCTAGGATCACCGCCGCTCGCGCTGCGGGCGACGGGCGGGAATAACTCAGCGGTAGAGTGCGACCTTGCCAAGGTCGAAGTCGCGGGTTCAAATCCCGTTTCCCGCTCCAATCTCGAGTTCTTCCGGACGCCAACCGGCGTCCTTTTCGTTTTCTCCACCACGACGACCGGTTTCGCGATCCAGCAATGGTGGCCCCTCCTCGACGGCTTTCCGCACCCGCGACCGAACGGCCCGGCGAGGGCACGGCGGCGATCTTCCACCGCAACCCCTGGAGGCAGCCAGGACGGCGATCGGGGATCTGAGGCCGACCGGCCGTGGGAGCGCCGCCGGCCGGCCGAAGTAGCGCTATACTCCCCCGGTGTCGGGTACGAACCGATGACCCCCCACGAGTCATCCCGAAACCTCGCCACGACGACTTTTCCGGGGACGCCCGACACCCGAGGCTGAGATGAACGAGCGGCGCGTACCAAGCGCCATCGGAGGAGAAGGCCGGATGAGACTCTCGCGTATCGTTGGCTTGCTTGCCGTTGTCGTCGCTGTCTGTAGCCTTTCGGTCCGCGCCGCCACGCCCGGGCTGCCGGCTACGCTCACCATCCCGTCAGGGCCGGTGGTGGCGAAGATCCACTACCAGACCGAGGAGCAGCTCCGCGAGCTGGCCAGCAGGCTCGACATTTGGGAGGTCAATCACCCAGAGAGCTTCGTCGTGGCTCGCTTGAGCCCGGTGAAGCTGGCGCTTTTGACGTCCGAAGGGTTCGCGCTCGAGATCGACACGGCGAAGACCGCACTCCTGTACGAGGTGCGCGAGCCGCTTCCCGGGCAGGTCGACGCCATCCCGGGCTATCCCTGCTACCGCACCGTCGAGGAGACGTACGCGACCTACGACACGCTCGTCGCCGCCTACCCGAACCTCATCACCAAGCTGGATATCGGCGATAGCTGGGACAAGATCACTCCGGGTGGACCGACTGGATACGACATCTGGGCACTCATCATCACCAACTCCGCGATTCCCGGTCCCAAGCCACGTTTCTTCCTGGTGGCGGAGATCCACGCCCGGGAGTACACGGCGGCCGAGACCGCGACGCGTTTCGCCGAGTATCTGCTCGAGAGCTACGGTACTGACCCCGACGTCACCTGGCTGCTCGACTGGTGCGAGATCCACATCGTGCCGATGGCCAACCCGGACGGCCGCAAGTTCGCCGAGGGCGGCGACCTGTGGCGCAAGAACACCGACAATGATGACGGATGCTCCATCCCCGGCGAGTACGGCACCGATCTCAATCGCAACCACACGTTCAAGTGGAATCAAGGAGGCTCGTCGGGCGACCCGTGCGATGAGACGTATCGTGGTCCCGCGGCCGGATCCGAGCCCGAGGTTCAGGTCATCCAAGCATATGTCACCAGCATTTTCCCCGATCAGCGGGGCCCTGGCGACAGCGACGCCGCACCCGCGACCACGACCGGGGCGCTGATCACGCTCCACTCCTACTCCAACCTGGTGCTCTGGCCGTGGGGCTTCACCAGCTCGCCAGCCCCGAACGGCACCGCCCTCCAGACTCTCGGACGCAAGCTCGCGTTCTTCAACAACTACACGCCGCAGCAGTCGGTCGCCCTCTACCCCACCACCGGCTCGACCGACGACTGGGCGTACGGCGAGCTCGGGATCGCCAGCTACACCTTCGAGATGGGGTCGCAGTTCTTCGAGTCGTGCTCCCAGTTCACGAACACCATCTGGCCGGCCAACCGCAACGCGTTGCTCTACGCCTTCAAGGCCAGCCGTCGGCCGTACCAGACGCCGGCCGGTCCGGAGGCGATCAACCTTCAGGTCAGCCCGGCGGGGGTCATGCCCGGTGCAGTGGTGATGCTCTCCGCCACCGTTGACGACACGCGGTACCGCGCCGGATCCGGCGAGCCGACGCAGGCGATCGCCGAGGCGCGGTGGACAGTCGACACGCCGTCGTTCGTGAGCGGCACCACGACGTACCCGATGACCCCCACTGACGGCGCGTTCAACTCGCCCAGCGAGGGCGTGCAGGCCACGGTCGACACCACGGGGTGGAGTGCCGGGCGCCACTTGCTGTTCGTCGAGGGCAGAGACGCAGCGGGCAACTGGGGCGTGCCCACCGCCGCCTTCGTCTGCGTGTCGGCGGCGGCCAGTGCCGTCGAGGTGAGCCCCTCCGCCGATGCGAAGTCGGGCGATCCCGGCACCTCGGTGACCTACCACCTCACGGTGACCAACCTCGGAGCATCCACCGAGACGTTTGCGGTTGGCATTGCCGGCAACACCTGGTCGACCGTGGCGCCCTCGAGCATCGGCCCGCTCGCGCCGTGCGCCTCGGGGACTTTGGACGTGACCGTGACCGTCCCCGCCGGGGCCGAGTCATGCGCTGCCGACTCCGTGACAGTCACCGTCAGCTCGGTTGGGAACACCGACTCAGCCACACTCCTGACCACCGTCACCCCAGCCGCGGGCCAACCGATCACCGCCCCGGCCTCGGTCTGCTCCGGCTCGACCGGCAACCAGGCCTCCATCCCCGACGGTGGCGTCGGAGCGACCTACACCTGGTCGATCTCGGGCGGCACGATCACCGCCGGCGACGGCACCAACGCCGTCACCTTCACGGCCGGCACGAGTGGCTCGGTAAGCCTGCAGGTCCTGCTCAACCAGGGCTCTCTGTGCTTCTTGTCGGGGCCGCAGGCGATCGGCATCATCCCGCCGCCCACCGCTACCATAACCGGCACCACCTCGCTCTGTACCGGTAGCACCTTGACCCTGACGGCCAACGGCACGGGCCTGACGTCCTTCCAGTGGTCTCGCAACGGGGTCGATATCCCGGGTGCCACCTCGAAAACCTACGTGAAGGAAAGCGCCACCGTCGCCGATATGGGCACCTACCGGGTGACGGTCACCAACGCCACCGGCTGCCCGGGTGTGTCTCCACCCGTCGCTGTCGTCGTCGCCGCCGAGCCGCAGGCGTCGATCGGCGACGTCATCTGGCCCGAGGGCGCGACCGGTACCTCCAACGCGGTCTTCACCGTGAGCCTCTCGATCCCCGCTTGCATGCAGTCGAGCGTTTCGTACGGCACCACCGCCGGGACAGCGACACCCGGGGTCGATTATCTGCCCACGTCGGGAACCCTTGCCTTCGCCAAAGGGCAGCAGTCTCAGACCCTCACCGTACCGGTCTTGGGTGACCGCATCGCCGAGCCCGACGAGACCTTCTTCGTCGATCTGTCAGCGCCCACCAACCTCTCGATCCTGCGCGGCCGGGCCACCGGCACGATCCTCAACGACGACTTCCCCGGTGTGATCGTGGCGCCGACCTCCGGTCTGACCGTCAGCGAGACGGGCTCGACCGCAACGTTCAAGGTCACGCTCGCAACCCAGCCGACAGCCGATGTCAACATCCCGCTGACCTCTTCCGATCCGACCGAAGGCAAGGTCACGCCAAGCGTGACGCTATCGCCCGCCAACTGGTCGACCGGGGCCAGCGCCACCATCACGGGAGTCGACGACTTCGTCATCGATGGTAACCAGACGTTCACGATCCAGACCGGTGCGGCCAGCAGCGTCGACCCGTTCTACGCCGGAATCGACCCGGCTGACGTGACGGTCGTCAACACCGACGACGACGTGGCCGGCTTCGCGATCGCCCCGACGACCGGCCTCAAGACCACCGAGGACGGTGGTACCTCCTCGTTCGTTGTCGCCCTGAGCTGCGAACCCAGCGCCGCCGTCACGCTGCCTCTCCACGTCTCGCTGCCGTCGGAAGCTCTGGCATCGCCGACCTCGATCACCTTCACACCCGGCGACTGGAGCATTCCTCGTCTGGTGACGCTCACCGGTCTAGCCGACGGCGTGCCGCGGCCCTACTCGGTCGTGACCGGCGCCGCCACCAGCAGCGACCCGGCATTCAACGGGCTCGACCCGACCGACATCTCGGCCACCAACCTGGGCTCCGGAGTCGGTACGACCGAGCGGGTTGGGCTGGTTGTCGACGCCCATCCCGGGGCTCTGTCGGCCTCCAACCTCAATGGCGTGCTCGAGGCCGGTGAGACCGTTATTCTCGAGCCGACCTGGCGCAACACCCGTCCCACGTCGCGGAAGCCCCTGGCCGAGCTCGGGGCACTCAGCGGACCGCAGGCGGCCGGCAACCGCTACCGGACCACCGCCATCTACCCCACGCTCGCACCGGGCCAAGCCGCAAGCTGCTATGACCCCGCCAACCCCTCCTCGTGCTATGCCCTGCGGCTCCGCGCGCCAAGCCCCCGGCTGCTCCGCCATTGGGACGTCGTAATCGAGGAAACGGTCGACGGTCACCCGACGAGTTGGGTGCTGCACGTCGGCGAGAGCTTCGACGACGTACCGGTCGGCCACTGGGCGTACCGCTTCGTGGAGACGGTATTCCACCATCGCATCACCTCTGGCTGCGGCCCGACGACCTACTGTCCAGCCAACCCACTCACCCGCGCCGAGATGGCCGTCCTGCTCCTGATGGCCAAGCACGGCGTCAACTACTCACCGCCCCCGGCGTCCGGCACCGTCTTCACCGACGTGCCGGCCGACCACTGGGCGGCCCGCTTCATCGAGGCACTGGCGGCCGAGGGGATCACCTCGGGCTGTGGCCCGGGCCTGTACTGCCCAGGCAACCCCATCACCCGGGCCGAGATGGCCGTGTTCCTGTTGGCCGCTGAGCATGGCTCCACTTGGGTCCCGCCGGCTCCGGCCGGGACGCTGTTTGCCGACGTCCCGGTCAGCCACTGGGCAGCCGCCTTCATCGAGGCGCTCGCCGCCGAGGGAATCACCGGCGGCTGCGCCCCGGGGTTGTATTGCCCGCTCAGCCCCGTGACCCGGGGAGAGATGGCCGTGTTTCTGACCGCCACGTTCGATCTCAAGCTGTACTGACACCGTCGCTGCCACATCGACCACCGCCTCCGGCTCGCGCCCGGGGGCGGTGGCGTTTCCGCTCCGAGCCGCCGGCCCGACCCTGCCCAAGGCACGGCCGCCGATGGCCATCGGCATCGGCGCCCAGCGGCTGCGAACCACGGTCCACGCCAGCCTGGTGCGCCGCGGGCGGTGGGCATCCGAGCCCACAGCAGTCGTCGGCCCACGGCGGGAGAGCCGATGAAAAGACCGCCACACGCGCCCGCTTTGGGCGATGACCGCGGCACGGTTGTGCGCGCCGGGTCACCGTGGCACCCTGGTGGTGGACGAGCGCTGAGCACCGACGGCGGTCCGAGGCGTCGTCGGCGCCGGGATGGGAGGTGCAGCATGAGTGAGCCCGCAGCCGTTTTCGTCCTCGCTTTCGGCGAGCACGTCGCGGCGCCCACCACCCAGGCGGCGTCCTCCACGATCGGGGCTGGTGACCCGTGCGGTACGGTGGGCGCAGTACCAACCGTGCCCCGGCTGCCGGCGGTCTCGACCTTCGAGGTGGTGGTCCCGCCCGGGCCGCACCGACCGGAGCGCGAAGACAGCGACGGTCTCGACATCGCGGGCGACGGGGCGAGCCTCCTTCCCGATCTCGGTCACGGCAGATGGAAGCCGACCCTGGTGGTCCTCGAAAAAACGGCGAGGATCGACCTACCCGAGGTGCGGTCCGCAAACGACGAGCTGCAGGCCGCCGATCTCAACGCGATGCCGACACGGCTCGGCCTTCGCTGGCTTGGGGACTTCGCGGGCCACCGTTGGGCCGCCCCCGTCCGCACCGGCACCCCCTCCCCGGCCGACTCTGGCCAGGTCATCTCACAATGGAGGAGCGGGCTTGCGACCGTGCTCGCCGCAAGCTCGCGAGGGCGCTCGCGGTGAGAAGTCGAGGCCTGCTCCCGGCCTGTACGCCGGCGCTGGCCGGTGGTGTCGCTGCGGCGGCGCTCGCTGCTGCACCCGGCGTGCGCGAGGGCGTCGAGCCGTGGCTGCCCGCCACCGTCCTCGCCGCCCTGGGGGTAGCGCTGCTGCTCGCCCTCGCCCTGCGGCGCAGCCGGGGACTGTGGGCCGTGCTCGCCCTCGCCCTGGCGTTCGATGTCGCCCACCGCTGGGGGCCCACGCCGGACGAGAGCAGCCCGGCGGCGTTTGCCTGGGCCGCCACGGCCCTGCTCCTCCCGCTCGTGCTCGCAACCCTCGTGCTCGGCCGCGACCGCCCCCTGGGCTCCGCTGGTGGCCTGGGGTGCGGCATCGCGGTCGCCGCGGCGCCGCTCGCCGCCGCCTTTGTCTGGCTGTCGTTCCAGGAAAAGGCGATCGGGGCGATCCTCCACACACCCGCCGGGACGCCGACGCCTCTTCCGCTGGCCGGGCTCGGAGCGGCCGGGCTCGCCTCGGTGGTGGTGCTCGTACGGCTGCTGCAGCGCCGCACTGCGTTCGAGGGAAGCGTTCTGGGGGCGCTGTGGCTCGCCGTCGGCGGCCTGGTCGCGGGCAGGGGTAGCGCTTGGCTTCCTCTGCTGCTCGCGCTGGCAGCCCTCGTCGTGCTGGTGGGGATGTCCCGCTCGGCGTTCGAGCTGGCGTTCCTCGACCCCCTCACCGGGCTGCCCAGCCGCCGCGCCCTCGAGGAGGACCTGCGCGGCCTGGACGGGCCGGTGGTCGCGGCGATGGTGGACATCGACCACTTCAAGGCGGTCAACGACAGGCACGGGCACGCGGTCGGCGACCAGGTGCTGCGGTTGGTGGCGAGCCGTCTCGCCCAGGTCGGTGGCGGCGGCAAAGCGTACCGGTACGGAGGCGAGGAGTTCGCGCTGCTCTTCCCCGGCCGCACCCTCGCCCAGGCTCGGCCGCATGTGGAGGCGGTGCGGGAGGCGATCGCCGCCTCGCCGTTCGTCCTGCGCAATGAGGACCGGCCGAAACGGAAGCCGCGCCGGCCTGGCCCGAGCGGCACACAGCCCACGCTCACGGTCACGGTCAGCGGCGGCCTCGCGGAAGGCCGTCGCGGCGAGCCCGCGGCCGCGCTCAAAGCCGCCGACGCCGCGCTCTACCGCGCCAAGCAGGCCGGCCGCAACCGCATCTGCTAGGAGCCTGTCGGAGAAAACGGAAGCTCCGCGTGGTGGGCACCGTGGGACCAGATGCACGGCCGAGCGCCGAAGGCAATGTGCTCCTTCGGCGAGGCGCAGCTTCAGATCGTGGGGTTGCCATACGTGAAGGCCGACACCAGCAGCAGCAACGCGTGCCCTCGCCGGTGCCCGGCGTGCGGTGCCTTCTTCAGGTGGGAGCTCAGCTCCGAGCTCCTTGACAACGGCAGCGAGGACCAGATCGTGCTGACCAGCCTCGCACCCGAGAACCGGCAGCAACGGGAGGAGGCCCTGCTCGCGCACATCCGTGCCGAGGAGGAAGCGCCTTGCTCCCGCGCCGCCTCTCTGGCGGAGGCGATCCGCGCCGACGCGCCTCCGGAGGTCGCGAGCCGCTGCGGCTGGCTGCGGCTGAAGCCCGGGCCGCGGGAGAAGCCGTGACCGACCGTAGCGGGTGCTGAGGGGGTCGAGCCGAAGCGCCACAGGGTCGTCAGATCAACCCGGCGCGGAGCGCCTTCGAGACGGCCTCGGACTTGGAGTGGACCTGCAGCTTCTCGTAGATCGAGCGGACATAGCTGCGGACCGTGTTGACCGAAACGCCCATCTCCTCGGCCGCGCCCTGGTAGCCGTAACCGTCGGCGAGCAGGGCGAGCAGCCTCGCCTCCTGCGGCTTCACCTCGCAGTCCAGACGCTGCGGCACGGCGAGCGTCGAGAACAGCGCCACCACCTTGCGCGCCACCTCCGGCGACATCGGTGCGCCGCCCGACGCGGCCTCCCGGATGTACTCGAGCAGCCTGGCGGGCGGCGTGTCCTTGAGGATGTACCCCGCTGCCCCCTTGCAGAGCGACTCGACGATTCGCGACTCGTCCTCGAACGCCGTGAGCATCAGTACCTTGCTTCCGACGAAACGCTTCGCGACCAGGTCCACGCCTTCGCTGCCCCACATCCCGGGGAGCTTGATGTCGAGCAGCACGACGTCGGGCGGCTCGTGCGGCGGCACGTGGAGCGCCTCCTCGAGCGAGCCGTAGGCGGCGACACAGGCAAAGCCGGGCGAGCCGTCGATGAGGACACGGAACGCCTCGCGTGTCCTGCGGTCGTCCTCGACCAGCGCCACCCTCAGTCGGTCACCCGCGCTCATCGCTCCTCGACGCAGTTGTACACCCTTTGCCCCTCGCTCGCGCCGCATGAACATGCTAACCCTGGTCGCCGATCACCGGCCGAGCGGCACGTCGAGAACGAGCGTCGTGCCCTCGCCGGGGCGTGAGCGGACCTCGAGCCGTCCGCCGAGCTCGACCGCCCGCCGCGTCATGCTCCCAATCCCGTGCCCTACCATGCCGCTGCCCGTGCCGTCGCCGGTGTCGAACCCGCAGCCGTCGTCCACGAGCTCGGCACGCAGCCGGCCGTCGTCGAGCGCCACCGAGAGCCGCACCTGCGAGGCACCCGCGTGCCGCGCCGCGTTGTGGATCGCCTCCTTGAGGATCAGGTAGATGTGCCGCCGCTGCTCCGCTCCCAGCGCCACCGGCTCGATGCTCCTCGGCGCCGCGAAGCTCCAGCGCACCCCGCTGCCCGCGAACACGTCCTCGGCCAGCCGCCGAAGCCGCGCCAGCAGGCTCGGGAGGTCGTCGCGCCGCGGGTCGAGCGACCACGCCATGTCGCTCGAGGCCGCCACCAAGTCGCGCGCCGTCGTCCCGATGTCGGCCAGCTCGTCGCGAGCGCTCCCGTTCTCGAGCTTGCGGCTCGCCACCTCGGAAAGGATGGCGATGCGCGACAGCGACAGCCCCAGCTCGTCGTGGAGGTCGGAGGCGATCCGCGAGCGCACGCGCTG
>JAAYVZ010000117.1 GCA_012516935.1 Holophagae bacterium | reverse complement strand
GCTGCGCCGTCGCGCCGGGCCGTCCTGGCCCGCTCGATCCCGACGAGCCGGCCCAGCTCGCCCGAACGGCGAGCGAGCTGGGGTTGAAGCACGTGGTCGTTACCTCCGTGGACCGCGACGACCTACCCGACGGCGGAGCCGCACACTTCGCCGCCACGGTGCGGGCTCTGCAAGCACTCGATCCCCGGCCCACCATCGAGGTTCTCACCCCCGATTTCCGCGGCAGCCTCGCGTCCGTCGACGTGGTCGTCGCGTCCGGCCCGGAGGTTTTCAACCACAACATCGAGACTGTGCGGCGGTTGTACCCCGCGGTGCGCTCGGCCGGACGCTACGACTGGGCGCTCACGGTGCTGTCCCATGTCGCCGGTACGGCCCCCGGGATGACCACGAAGTCCGGGCTGCTCGTCGGTCTGGGTGAAACCCACGAGGAGGTCCGGGAGACGCTCGAGGACCTCCGGCGGGTGGGGTGTCGGATCGTCACCGTAGGGCAGTACCTGCGCCCCAGCCGCGAGCAGGTAGAGGTAGTCGCCTATTGGGCTCCCGAGGAGTTCGCCCAGCTCGAGGTGTTCGGTCGCTCGATCGGCCTCGAGGTGGTTGCCGGCCCGTTCGTGCGCTCGTCGTTTCGGGCCGAAGAAACGCTGGCGCGGACGATGAGAACAGGGGATAGGGGGAGGCCAGCAGGCCGGATCTCCGGCTCCTGATCTCGATGCCCTGGACGCGAGGCGGTTTGGGTAGTCAGCGCTTCTGAAGCTTGCGTTGTTTGCCGTAGGTCAGGCCGACCGAGAGGCGGGCGTAGCGGACGGTGCCGGAGCGCGACGAGTCGTTGAACGCGTAGAAGTTGAGACCGGGTGAGAGGGCCAGGGCTCCCTTGAGCGCCACGAGGAGCCGGAGGTCGAGATCGAGGCGGGTGATCGTGGCGCCTGCACCGTGCATGCTCTCGGCGAGGAGCCGGGCGTCGATGCCCGGACGTCCTTGTCGTGGCGGTACGAGAAGCTGGGCCTCGCCCACGAGGCCGGCTAGGGTATGGTCGGGGCCGCTCGCGGAGCGCCGAGCCTGGACACCGACGCGCAGACGGGGCCATCGCGGATGGGTCCACGCCAGCCCCGCGGCCAGCGATCGGTCGAGCCGGCGGGGAAGCTCTTGGCCGGTCGCGTCGAGGTTACGCCGCAGCTCGCTGTCGAGTGTGAGGCCAGCGTAGGGCGAGCCTCCGACCAGGCCGATGCCGGTCAGGATCAGCGACGAGTCGAGTGCTGCGACGTCGTCGGTCTCCCGCAGCTCGGCGTCCTGGGCATTGATGAGCCCGAACCGCAGGCGAAAACGGTTCTCCCACGCCAGCCCGGTCTGATAGCGGTCGGCCCGCAGGCGCGCCTCGACGGTTCCGGCGGCGCTGTCCCGAGCCTGCACCCGCGAGTCCGGAACCTGATCGTAGTCGGGGTTGCGCGAGACCTTCACGCCTTCGAAGACGAGACCGAGCCGGTCGATACCCCAGCGCCAGAGCGGCCGGCGCGCCAGGTCGGGAAATGGGTCGGCGGGGCGCCGGAGGCGCGGGAAAACGATGTCGTCGCGCAGCTCGGCCGCGCGCCCGCTGGGGCCAGGCAGCGGCTGGCTGGGAAGCCCCTGCAGCGCCGCGAAGTCGTCGCCACCGGCCAGCAGGTACGAGCTCGTGGCCACGAGATAGGGGTCGTCGAGCTGGATCGGTCTGCCGTTGATCTTGATGTTTTTGAGCTTGGCCGTGAGCCCTGCCGGGCCGTCGAGCTCGTATGTCAGGCCGGCGAACAGGAGGCTGTCCATGCGCGGCGCTCCGGTCGCGTCGACGCGGCCGGCGCTGATCGTGGCCAGATCGACGAGCTGTCTCCCGGTCAGTGTGAGCGTCGCCATGTGCTGGTCGATGGACAGCATGCGCCCGACCGTCTCGAGCGTGAGCGGCAAGGTAGCGAAAAACGACGGGTCCACAGGCCGGATCGCACCGTAGTTCAGCATCGCGACCTCGGCTTTCGCGGCCTCGCGCAGTGTCTCGAGTACGAAGTCTCGCAGGCCTTCCCAGGTTGTCGGTGCTCCCAGCGGAAGTGGGACCGACAGCGCCGACCGGAACTCGCCCAGGAGCTTGTGGACTTCGGCCTCGAGTGCAGCGTCGGTCGGGATGTCGAGGTCGGCCTCGATGGTGCGCAACACCGGTGTCGTTGGAACCCACTCGGCCCCCGAGCGGACGAGCTCGAGGTCGACGCGGGCGAAGCTCCACGGCTGCTCCTTGCGCTGGCGCCGACCGATCAGCACGACCGGTCCCTCGCGGGTGTCGTGGCGGGCGGCGATATCGGCCCCGAGGTCGGGGTCGATGAGCACACGGAACGGCGGCCCTTGCCACACCAGGCGCCAGGTCAGCTCGTGGCTGGCCAAGTCGCGGCTGTGGCCGGCCGAGTGGACCACGGCGATGCCGAGATCGCCGTCGAGGGGGATGCTGGAAAGTGCTGCGGCGGGGTCGGCGCCGAGATCCTCCTCCACGCCGGCTGCCGCCAAGTCGCCGGCGAAATGGCGGTCCAGCAGGTTGGCGATCCGCAGGTGGAGCTCGGGGGTCACCGCGAGGCGAGTGCTGCGGACGAGCCCATCACGGGCGGTGCTGTCGAACGGGCGCAGCAGCGGGAACGGGGCCTGGGCGGCGAGCCGCGACATCCCGACGGGCGTCACCGAGTAGTCCATGGCGTCGGGCGCGAACGCCCGACACCCCGCAGCGGCGAGCATCCTGATCATCGTCTGCCCAGCATCGAACCGCGATTCGGCGTAGGGCGCGAGCGTCCGTCCGGCATCGAGCACCACCACATGACGGCCTTCCGCTGCGGCGAGCTCGGCCTCACTGCGAACGGTGGCGACCAGCGCCGCCACGGTGTGCCCGGGCGTCGCGACGAGACGGCCGGACAGCCCCGAGGTGATGAGGAGCGTGAGCTGCATCCGCTCGGGCTCTGCAGCGAAGGCTGTCCAGGCGAGCAGAAGGACGGCAGCAACGCGGCCGGCTGACATCAGAGCTCTCATCTCCTCACCATAACCAACCGTGGTGTACGGTCAAGACCCACGCCTCGTGATGTACGAGGCGATCTCCACCTCCATGCTCAGGTGGGCAACGGCGATGGTACCGAGGTTGGGCGGAGAGGCGGAGCGCACGTGGCAGCTCCCAGTCACTGACATCCGGGCGGGCAGGCGGAAGGGTCTGCTACCCTCGGTGGCGATGCGGTGGGAGAGGGCCCGTCCGTGGGTACAAGCGGTGGGGGCCGGAGTGAGCCTGGCGCTCGCTCTGCCCGGGCCGGCGCTGGTGCCACTCGTGCTCGTCGTGCCGGGATTGTTGCGGCGGGCGCTCGCGGGGCTGCGGCCCAGGCGCGCGTTTCTGGTTGGTTGGGTCGGCGGCGTGGTGCAGTGGGCGATCGCCGTCGCCTGGGTGCTGATCGTGCTCGGGCGTCACGGCGGGCTCGCCTGGCCGCTCGCCGTCGTCGCCCTCGCAATCATGAGCGGTATTTTGGGGTGGATGTGGGCGCTGGCGGCGACGCTCGTGGCCTGTGTTCCCGAGCGCTGGCACGGCTGGCTGTTGCCGTGGCTGCTCGTGTGTCTCGAGATGCTCCAGCACCTGCCGCCGTGGATCTTCCCCTGGAACCCGGTGGCCGCGGTGGCGACGCCGTTGCCGTGGCTGATGCTGCCGTTGCCGGTGGTGGCGGCGCCGGGCCTGTCGCTGCTGCTGCTGCTGGCGGGGTCGGGGCTCGATCTGCTGCTGGACCGGGGGTACCGCCGATGGGGAGCGCTGCAGCTCGCACTCGTCGGTCTCGTGTTCGCCGCGGCGAGTGCTTTGGCACCGCCGTTTCGGGCGGCAGGAGAGCCGTTGGTGGCTGCCGCGGTGCAGCCGAACGTGCCGCTCGAGGTGCGGTGGGAACCCGAGAACGAGCGGATGATCGAGGAGCGCGTCTGGCGCCTGTCCGCAGAAGCTGCCGCTCGCAAAGCGACCCTCGTGGTGTGGCCGGAGAGCGCGGTGCCTCGATATCTGCAGCAGGACGGCGTGTACCGCCAGACTGTCGAAGGGTTCACACGGCGGCGAGGCGTCTGGCTGGTCATCGGCTCGATCGGGTTCGGCCAGGGGGAGGATGAGTACTTCAACTCGGTGTTCGTGGCTGCACCCGGCGGCCTCGTGCCGTACCGCTACGACAAGATCCACTTGGTGCCGTTCGGCGAGTACCTGCCGTTGGTGGGGAAGGTGCCGTTCCTGCGGCCGCTGGTCCGAGAGGTCTCATCGTTTACGCCCGGGACGCACGCCCTCCCGCTCCCCGCAGCGGGGACGACGGTGGGGCTGCAGGTGTGCTACGAGGTGACGTATCCATCGCTGGTCGCCGATGAGGTACGCCGGGGTGCCGAGCTGCTCGTGACCATCACCAACGATGGGTGGTATGGCGACAGCGCCGCTCCGAGGCAGCACCTCGCACTCGCCATCTTGCGGGCGGCAGAGAGTCGGCGCTTCATGGTGCGGGCGGCCAATACCGGGATCTCGGCGATTATCGGCCCCGACGGGCGGGTGCTGGAACGACTCGGGGTGGGGCTGGAGGGGGTGATCCAGCAGCGGGTCCAGCCAGGTCGTGGCGTCACACCGGCCGTCGCCGGCTTCGTCTGGATCCGGGCGGGCATCCTGCTCGTGGCTGCCGGTGCTATCCTTTGCGGCGCGTGGAAACGGCGGCGAGGCACGCCGTAACGCCACGCCGGGAGAGACGATGCTCGAACACGTGATCGCGCAGGCCCAGGAAGTGCGGCAATCCCTCGTCGCGGTGCGGGGGTACCTTTGACGCCCCTCGCCTGCGCGAAGAGCTGGAGCGGTTGAGCGCCGAGACCCAACGTCCCGATTTCTGGAGCGACCAGAACAAAGCCAGAGAGCTCATGCGCCGGCAACGTGCCGTCGAGGCGAAACTCGCCTGTGACGCATTCTTGGGCGAGGCAGCCGAGGAGCTCGAGGTGCTGATCGAGCTGATACGCGATGACCCGGAGGGCGAGCAGGAGCTGGTAGCGACGCTCGCGCGGGTGCGACCGCGGCTCGAGCGTATCGAGCTCGAGACCAAGATGACCGGCGAGCACGACAGAGCGAACGCCTACGTCGAGATCCATCCCGGCGCCGGCGGCACCGACTCGGCAGATTGGGCCTCGATGCTCCTGCGCATGTACCTCAAGTGGTGCGAGCACAGGGGGTTCGAGGTCGAGATCCTGGATACGCAGGAGGCCGAGGAGGCGGGAATCAAGTCGGCCACGCTGTTGGTGCGAGGCGAGTACGCGTACGGGTACCTGAAGGCGGAGAACGGCATCCACCGCCTGGTGCGGATCTCGCCGTTCGACGCCAACGCGCGCCGGCAGACGTCGTTTGCCTCTGTCCACACCTACCCCGAGGTCGACGAGGAGGTCACCGTCGAGATCGACGAGAAGGACATCCGCATCGACCGCTTCTGCTCCTCGGGGCCAGGCGGTCAGGGGGTCAATACGACCTACTCCGCGGTGCGGCTGACGCACCTGCCGACCAATATCGTGGTGAGCTGCCAGAACGAACGCTCCCAGATCAAGAACCTGGCTACCGCCATGAAGGTCCTCAAGGCCCGCTTGTACGAGCTGGAGCTGGCCAGAAAGGAGGAGGAGCTCGAGAAGATCAAGGGCCCCAAGAAGGACATCTCGTGGGGACACCAGATCCGCTCGTACGTGCTCCACCCGTACCGCATGGTCAAGGACCTCCGCACCGACCACGAGGTGGGCGACACCGATCGTGTGCTCAACGGCGATCTCGACGGGTTCATCGAGGCGTACCTCAAGTGGAGCGCTACCAGCTCGGTCACCGCCACCGAGGCGTGAGACGAGAGTTGAGAGCCCACGACCACTCCTGTCCGCCCGCCGGTCGTAG
>JAAYVZ010000116.1 GCA_012516935.1 Holophagae bacterium | reverse complement strand
CCCTCGCCCCCGCGGTAGCGGGGGAGAGGCGGGTCTCATCCCTCGCCCCCGCGGTAGCGGGGGAGAGGGCAGGGTGAGGGGGTAGGATCCAAGTCCTACTCGTAGATCTAGCCGCAGCTTGGCTCCGCTGGCAAGCCTCGCGTGCTGCGCATACCCGTGGCTCTTGCCCAAACGAGGGTCGCCTCGAGGAAAGACGCGAGCGAAGTGTTCTCCCAGCCCCCGGCGTCCGACCCCCTGGGCTGGATGGTGTCGTCTTCTCAAACTCGACAGAGCGCTTTCGGTCCTCGATGAGGGCCCCGACGAACTCGAGCAACGACCGCTGGTCTTGCACGCTCTCCAGCAGGTCGTGCAGCCCTACCACCCCTCCTGTGTCTCGGAGAGCGGTTCAACGCCCGGCATCACCCGCGCGGAGCGTCGGTTGCCTGCCGTTGTTGGGTGGCGCATCGGTGGCTGCAACCGTGTCCGCCACCACGAGAATAAACCCACCGGTGTGAACCCACGGCGGCCATAGGCGCTCGGTGATTCGCGCGAGCCGCCCGCCTCCCGGGAAATGTATTGCGGTCCGAACTCGCGGGGGGTGCACAGGCAGACCTGTGAACAGGGAGATTGCCTCGCTGGGTGTGTGCCAGCGAGCACCCTTGTAGCCTCCGTGGCCGCCGCGTCTGCCCTCCCGAAACCAGAGGAGGCTGCGACGGTTCAGGAGGCCGATTGCGACCCGTCGACGCGCAACGCGAACCATCTCGCGAACAGCAGCCCGTTCCTCCTCGATGAAACACAGCGCCGTGACCGACACGACGAGGTCGAAGCTCGCCGCTTCGTACGGCAAGGCACGTGCGTCGGCGACCTCGTAGGAGGCGTTGCCGGTGCCCTGACGACGCGCATACGCCACCCATTCTGGGTTGGTATCGACGCCGGTGACCGGGCCTCCCATCGCGGACACGAGGGCACGCGTGAAAAAGCCCGTGCCACAGCCAACATCGAGAAGCGATTCCCCTGAACCAGGTTGCAGCTCTTCGAGAAGCAGCGCCACCTCGCGCTGCCCGATCCACCGGCCGCGCGGCGTCTCGTACCACCGGTCATAGGTCTCTGGGTCCATCACGTTTCCACCTAACGTCGATGAGATGAGCCGCGAGTCGAGCGAGTCGGCCTGATCTCATCGTTGGGCAAGCGATGCTACTCCGTGAAGTAATCCGTGTCGATCTTCTTGACCTCGTAGTTCGCCTTCGGACTGACGCCGAGGTTGTGGTCGATCATCAAGCCCGCGAGCTCGACGCCGTCGATTTCGTCCTCTCTGCCGACGGCATAGTTCAACGTCGGCAGCTTCGCTGCGGCGTTACGCGCCCAGTCCTCGGCCGGACACATGCCTCTGCCTGGCGCGCTCGATGGCAACGAATACCACGAGCCAGAGCGCTGCTACGCAAACGTAGACGAAAAACGCGATCACCGGGGATCTGTGACCCAGGTGCGACGAGCGTGCGATGCCGCCGCTGACGACGAGCAGCGCCAGCAGTGCGCGACACGTCGAGAAGGCGAACAGGACACCGGCCACGAGCTTACCCAGGTAGAACCGATCGACCTTGTCTGTCAGCAGCCTCATGGCTATCCCTCCGTGGTCACCAAAAACTGGGCACCGGTGAGTGGCCGCGCGTTCCTTGGCGCCCCGCTCCTGGGCGCA
Organism: Holophagae bacterium; assembly: GCA_012516935.1. GTDB lineage: Bacteria > Acidobacteriota > Thermoanaerobaculia > Thermoanaerobaculales > Thermoanaerobaculaceae > JAAYVZ01. Next base: position 480 of record JAAYVZ010000116.1, on the reverse strand, counting down.
ACCATGAGTGGGCAACACCGACAAGACTGCGGGTGTAAGGATGCGAACCGCCATGAGGCGGTTGAGTAAAACCTGCAATGGGACGCGGTCGTGGGGGTGGTAAGGTGTTGACTCCGTGCGTGGTTGGGGACGCGTGGGGCGCACAGGGGACGCGATCGCTCGCGGGCGGCGGCTGTGTAGCGTGCGAAGTGCCGCTCCCGGGAGCTGGGGCTTTTTGCGGTCGGCGGGGCTGAGAACGCATCGGCTTTCTCGGTTCAGGACGTGAGTGTAGATCATGGTGGTGTTGACGTCACCGTGGCCGCCGAGTTTCTGGACGGTGCGGATGTCGTAGTCGTCCTCGAGGAGGTGGGTGGCGAAGCAGTGGCGGAGGGTGTGGCGGGAGACGTAGGCCAGGACCCCCCTCACCCGGCTCGCAGGTCGATACACTTCCGCGCTTGCTCCCTCGCCCCCGCGTGAGCGGGGGAGAGGGCAGGGTGAGGG
>JAAYVZ010000115.1 GCA_012516935.1 Holophagae bacterium | reverse complement strand
CCCCCGGCCCTGGCCCGCGGGGGGGGGGGAGCCGGCGGTCGCCCACGACTGGACCTACCTGCTGGAGTCGGTCGGTCTCCTGGAGCACGACGAGCGCCTCGCGGGGCTGGTGCGCGTCGCCGCGTTCCTCCTGCTCTGGGGCTCGATCCTCCTGGGCGCCTGGATGTGCCGGCTCATCGCCAGGGCGAAGGCGAGCGCGTAAGCCGCCACCCGCCCTCGAATCCAACTCGGACGCGGGTTGACCTCGCGACGAAACTAAAGACCCGGTGACGGGCGTAGCTCGGACGGCACGACGGGGCGCTGGAGCAGCTCGAAGTAGGAGGCGGCCCGGTCGTGCTTGCCAGCGAGCCAGGCCTCGATGAGATCCTCGCCCACCCAGTAGGTGTACACGTACGATCGGTATCCGCGGATGAACGAGAGGCTGCGCCGTGCGCGCTCCGGGCTTTGCAGACCGAGCCGGGTGAGGATCGCCATTGCCTCCGCTTCCGGCCGGCCTTGCTCGAGCAGCGCCACGGCGGCGAGCGTGCTCGCCAGGCGGAGCGGCTTCGAGGCGTCCCGAACCTTCTCGAGCAGCTCCCAGTCGCAGCCGGTCAGGCCGGCGACCGGAGCGAGCACCTGGCGTACGTAGCGCCGCTGCTCCTCCTTCGGGAAGACGATATCGAGGCCGACGTTGGCGGTGCCCTCGGCGATCAGCGACTGGGGCGAGTGCAGGGGGTAGACCGTGTACTCGACCCAGCCCTTGCCCTTCACCAAGCGATCCTCGAGCAGGGCGTTGTAGACGTGGTGGCCGGGGTACCCCTCGTGGGCCAGCAGACCGGGGACGCGGTCCAGCTCGAGCGGTGAGTCCGTGTTGATCTCGATCCGGCTCGCGAACTCGCCCTGGTACCAGTTGTAAGCGCCCCACGGCATGCCGCTCACGAACACGACCTCGAAGCGCTCCCCGGCAGGCAGAGCGACCATTCCTGCAGTGCGCCGCTGAAGCTCCGCGAGCGTGAGGTCCACGACGGCTCCGAGCTTGTCCGCTGGAACCTGGTAGCGCTTCCGGAACGACTCCGACCGCGTCTCCAGGTCCCCATCACCCGGGAGCAGCGCCGAGAGCGCGACTCCGGCCCGCTCCAAAAGCCCCGGGTCGATGGCTGGCGGGTCGATGTCGAACAGCAGGCGAGCCTCCTCTGCGAGGCTCATCGGCTCGCCTCCCAGCCGCCGCACGTACGCCTCGACGGCCACCAGTTGCTTGTCGAGAAACACTTGCCGCGGCGAGACCGGGGCTCGACGAGTCGCGGCGATGAGCGCCCGAGCTTCGGCCAACAGCTCCGACAGAGGCTTCGGCGTTCCCTTCTCGCTCTCCGCCTTCCAGCCCGGCGGTCCGTAGTACGCATCGACGAAGCCCGGGTCGTGGCGCCCCACCGCGAGCACCAGCTTCACGTAACGCTCCGCCACCGCTCCCAGCGGTTCCTGCCCGGCCGTCATCGCCACCTCCTCCGCCGCTCGGGGCGCTGCGTCCGGCACGAAAAGCGGCTGGCCGAAGCGGTCCGTGGCGAACTCCCCGATCAGCCGCTGCCCTTCACGAGAGACGAGCCACTCGGCCAGCACCCGCGCCTCGTCCGCCTTGACGCCGGGATGGGCGGTCGGGCTCACGACGATGACCCCGTAGCGGTTCAGCATCTCGTCGCCACCTTCGCTGATGAGCACGAGATCGAGCGTCGCCCCGAGCGCCAGGAAGGTGCCGCGGTCCATCAGCAGGTACGCCCGCTTCTCCGAGGCGATACGGGCCGTGGCCCCCATCCCTTGCCCGGCTTCGAGGTACCACGCCCCGGCTGGCTTGTCGATTCCGACCTGCTTCCACAGTGCCAGCTCCTTGATGTGGGTTCCCGAGCGGTCGCCACGCGATACGAACAACGCCGGCCGCGCGGCGATACCCTGCAGCGCCTCCAGCACTGGCCGACCCCGGACCCCCGCCGGGTCCGAGGGTGGCCCCGCGAGCACGAAGTCGTTGTGCATGACGTCGAGGCGCAACAGACCGTGCCCCTGCGCCATGAACTCGTCCTCAGCCCGACGGGCGTGCACGAGCAGCAGGTCGGCAGCGCCGCGCCGGCCCATCTCCAGCGCCTCGCCCGTGCCAACGGCGATCGGCTTGACGCGGATCCCGGGATGAGCAGCGTGGAACGCCGGGACGAGCACATCGAGCAACCCGGTGTCCTGGGTCGACGTCGTGGTGGCCAGGATCACGGTGACCGGCTCGCCAGCGCCGGCGGTGCTGGCGGCGACCAGAAAAACGAGCGCCGATACGAGGTTTCGTCGTCGAAGCAGCATTGCGGCTCTCCTCGCGGGTGCCGGTGCCTCCGGGCCTCGGCCCAGAAGAGCCTACCACTCCCACCGAGCCCGGTGTCCAGGCTGGTGTCAGTCCACGCCGACGATGACGCTCGAAGCCTTGATGACGGCGTACGCCTCCCGCCCCACCGTGAGGCCGAGGTCCTGCGCCGCGGCCTTGGTGATCACCGCCACGATCTGCGTGCCACCAGCAAGCTCCATCGTCACGACCGTGTTGACGGCTCCCGGCTCCAGCCGCACGATCTTACCCTTGAGCACGTTACGCGCGCTAACCCGCATGGCTCACCTCCCCTCGCCCGATACCCGAGCGACGCTCCCCCTATTGTGCGCCCCACCGCGGGGGCCCTCGCCACCAGGAGCCACCGCCGGCGAGCACTCCTCGGCGCGTGCAACGGTGCTCCCGGTCGACGCGCCGTAACCTCTGCTGCTCGCCAACTCCCTCGAGGCCATGCGCGCTTCCCGCCTGCTGGAGCGGGAGCGCTTTCCTTCCGCCATCGGAGTCGTCTCGAGCGGCTGCCCGAAGCCCTCACCCGGGCCCTGGTGCGGCCCGGGTGAGGCACGAAGACAGCGCTACTCGGAGACCAGGAACGGGTATCCGAAGTCCCGCGGAGTGTTGAAGCACTCCTTGATCGTTCGCAGCGACATCCAGCGCAGCAGGTTGTAGATCGAACCCGCCTTGTCGTTGGTGCCCGAGGAGCGGGCACCACCGAACGGCTGGTGACCGACCACGGCCCCAGTCGTCTTGTCGTTGATGTAGAAGTTCCCCGCCGCGTACCGCAGACGATCCTCAGCCAGCTTGACCGCCCGGCGGTCCTGGGCGAAGACCCCACCCGTCAGGGCGTACGGCGAGGTCTGGTCGCAAAGCTCGAGCACCGATTCGTAATCCCCATCGTCGTAGAGGTAGACCGTCAGGACGGGCCCGAAGATTTCCTCCTCCATGAGCTTGCAGTGCGGGTCGGTGGTCACCACTATGGTTGGCTCGACGAAGTACCCACGAGAGCCGTCGCACCCGCCTCCGTGCACGATCGTGCAGCTCGGGTTCTGGCGCGCGTGATCGAGGTACGAAACGATGTTGTCGAACGACTTGCGGTCGATGACGGCGCCCATGAAGTTCCCGAAGTCCTCGACCGGACCGACCTTGACGCGGGCGAGCTGCTGCTTGAGCTCGTCCAGCAACGACGGCCAGAATGAGCGCGCCACATAGGCCCGCGAGGTGGCGGAGCACTTCTGCCCCTGGTACTCGAACGCGCCGCGCAGCAGGCAAGCGGCGGCCCCTTTGACCTCGGCGCTCGGATGCACGATGGCGAAGTCCTTGCCGCCGGTCTCGCCGACGATACGTGGATACGAGCGGTACGACGAGATATTTTCGCCGATCGTCTTCCAGATCGAGTTGAAAACGACGTTGGAACCGGTGAAATGGACGCCTGCGAAGTCGCGATGCGTCAGCAGCGGCGGAGCGATGACAGAGGAATCGCCGGGCAAGAAGTTGATGACGCCGTCCGGCAGCCCGGCCTCCTGGAGGATCCGCATGACGTAGTACGCCGAGGCCACAGCCGTCGAAGCGGGCTTGAGAATCACCACGTTGCCCATGAACGCCGGTGCCGTCGCCAGGTTGCCGGCAATCGACGTGAAGTTGAACGGCGCCACGGCGAGGACGAACCCCTCGAGCGGCCGATACTGCAGGCGGTTCCAGGTGGCGAGGAAGCTCTCCGGCTGGATCTGGTAGATCTG
>JAAYVZ010000114.1 GCA_012516935.1 Holophagae bacterium | reverse complement strand
CGGTGAGGGCGGCGAGGCCAGCCGCGACGGCCTCGCGCCAGGCGACGAGGTCGGCAGCGGCGAGGACCACCGCGAGGATGGCGAACGCCGCCGCCGAAACCCCGGCACCCAGACGAACCCCCAACACGCGCAAAGTATACGGAGCTGCGAGAAGCGCTATTGACCAGCGGCGAGGGTGAGCCGGTCGAGAACCACGCTGGTACCCATGGGAGCGGTGATACCGAGGAAGAGAACCGCCCGCCCCGTAACCGGGGGGGGCGCGAGGGCGACCTCGGTCCGTCCGGGGCCGTGAAGCTCGATGGTTTGGACGAGGCGGTCGTCCCACCTCACCGACAACTCCGCGCGGTCGGGACCATCCACCGCCAAGGCGAGCCGGGGCATTGCCTGCGAAGCGAGCCGGAGCGGGATCTCGACCGCCTCACCATCGGCCAGCCGCCAGCCGTTGGGAACGAGGTAGCGCATGAAGGTGCCGGGCGGCGGGTCGAGCTGCCCACCCCGTCGCCGCACCTGGGGGTCCTCGATCTCGACCACCGTGTCGGTGCGCACCGCGAGCACCGCGATCACAGCCGCACCGACGAGCAGCCAGACGGCGCTCCCACTACGGCGCAGGCGACGCGGTGCGCCAGCAGCCACCCGTGTCCACAGCGCCGCGACCGCGAGCAGGAGGATCAGCACCGCCGGCACCACCCAGGTCGCCGGAGCCAGGCGCAGGAACGATGGAAACAGAGCGAGTGCGTCGGCGCCGCTGCGGCGGGCGAGCGCGTTGCCGAGCCACCATCCACCGTTCCCCGCGTTGAGCAACAGGCCCGGGCGAGTCACCGCCACCCAGCTCACCACCAGCGTCGGCGGCACCCCGAGCCAGAGCAAGGGCCGCCAGCGCCGAGGCGAGCGTAAAAGCATGGCGCCGGCAAGCGCTGCGAGCGGCACGAGGGGGACGAGGTAGCGGAACGGCGGCGCGTCGCCACCTCGCCACTCCTGGAGGTGGAGGAGCGCACCCACGGTGAGGGCGGCGCCGAAAAATAGCGCCCGCTCACCGGGTCCTCCCCGACGCCACAGCAAGGGCAGGGCGAGCAAGGAGACGAGGCCGAGGGGAGCCGCCCACAACATCCCGCTCGCGCTGTCGAAGAGCAGGCCGCCGAGGGTGAGCACCGCCTGTCTCGGGTCGATGTGGAGCATGCCGCGCACGGACCGCCGCCCGAGGGGGTCGAGAGGGTTGCCGACAAGGACGGAGAGCACGAGCGCCGCGGCGGCGGCGGTCACGGCGAGGACGAGCGCAGCCACGAGCACCGACCGCACTCGCAGGCGCTGTGGCCACCAGGCCGCCAGCACCTGGGGGCTCAAAGGGAGGGCGAACCGGGTCTTGATCCCCGCCGCCAGCAGGGTGAGGCAGGGGACGAGCCAACGCGCCATGCCGCCGGCCGGCACGGCTACCAGAGCCGCTGCCACCGCGAGTGCCCCCGGCAGCTCGGTCCACAGCTCGCACACGAAGGTGACGAGCGGGTACGAAAGCAGCACCCCGAGCACCATCCACCCGACGCGCGACGCCGGGACCTCCAGCTCCCGGCCCCGCCGGGCGAGCAGCCAGACCAAAGCGGAGCCGGCCAGCGCCAGCACCGCCAGCGCACCTCCCCTGCCGGCGAGCGCGAAACCCGGTGCGAGGAGCACGGCGAGCACCGGCGAGTGGAGGAACGTCCCGGCGAACGGCACGTAAATCCGCTGGTTCGGGTAACGGACCAGGTCGTAGTTGTTGGCGAGGTCGAAGTCACCGTCCTGGGTCAACGACTGCAGGAGCAGGAAGTGGTAGTTGCCGTCGCCGATCGGTGGGGTGAGGTGTGGGGTGGCGAGGGCGAGGGGGAGGAGGAGGGCGGTGGCGGTGAGGAAGGGGTGGGTGGTGAGGTGGCGGCGGGCGAGGGGGAACCAGGCGAGGAGGAAGGCGGCGAGGGCGAGGTCGGGGGCGTGGTGTTCGGCGAGGAGGCGGAGGGGTTCGACGGGGAGGCGAGCGGCGAGGGTGCCGGCGGTGAGGAGCGCCCATGGGAGGGTGGCGAAGGGGGTGGTGAAGGTGCGGGCGGTGAGCTGGAGG
>JAAYVZ010000113.1 GCA_012516935.1 Holophagae bacterium | reverse complement strand
GGAACAAGCAAGAACAAGGACAGAGAAAGGAGAACCAACGACTACAACCACAACCCTGCTGAGCTACACTTAGACCCGCCAGGGTGGGTCAGTTTCCAAACGTTGCCCTGGGTCAAAATCCGACCGTTGCTAACACCCCCGCTGGCGCGGGGGCGAGGGAAAGCGAACCCCCTCGCCCCGCGGAGCGGGGAGAGGGTGGCGAGCGCAGCGAGCCGGGTGAGGGGTCAAAGGTACCGGTCTCGACCCTGGCCTGACGACGGAATCGTGTGACATGAGAGAGCTTCCACTCGATGCGCGGGTCTACATCGCCGGCCACACCGGGCTCGTTGGATCGGCGATCGTGCGAACGCTGACGAGCCGTGGGTACCGGAACCTACTGACGGCCAGCCGCGAGCAGCTCGACCTTCGTGATCAGGCGGCGGTCAACTACTGGTTCCGCGCCAACCGGCCCGAGTACGTGTTCTTGGTTGCCGGCACGGTGGGCGGCATCTGGGCCAACTCCACCCGCCCAGCCGAGTTCATCTACGACAACCTCCTCATCCACGCGACGGTGGTCCACGCCGCGCACCTCTACCCGGTCAAGAAGCTCCTCTACCTCGGTAGCTCCTGCATCTACCCACGCGAGTGCCCACAGCCGATCCGCGAGGAGTACCTGTTGACCGGCGCGCTCGAGCCGACCAACGAGCCCTATGCCATCGCCAAGATCGCCGGCATCAAGCTCTGCCAGGCGTACCGGCGGCAGTACGGCAGCCGCTTCATCTCCGCCATGCCCACGAACCTCTACGGCCCCGAGGACAACTTCGACCTGCAGTCGTCGCACGTCCTCGCGGCGCTGATCCGCCGCTTCCACGAAGCCAAAGTCGCTGGCCAACGCGAGGTGGTGGTGTGGGGGACGGGGACGCCCTACCGCGAGTTCCTGCACGTGGACGATCTCGCCCGGGCGTGCGTGTTCCTCATGGAGCGTTATGACGCTGAGATGCATATCAACATTGGCACCGGTGAGGACGTGACAATCGCGTATCTGGCCGATCTAGTGAGACAGATCGTTCATGAAGCGGCTACGGTCGTGTTCGATCCCACCAAGCCCGACGGCATGCCGCGCAAGCGGCTCGACGTCAGCCGGCTGCACGCCCTCGGCTGGCGACACTCCATCGACCTGCGCCAGGGTATCGAGCAGACGTACCGCTGGTTCGTCGAGCGGGGTGCTGCCGCTCGCGGCATGGGAGGAGTGAAGCCATGAGCCGTCCGTGGCCGCCTCGCATCGGTCGCAAAGCCCTGATCACCGGCATCACCGGCCAGGACGGCTCGTACCTCGCCGAGCTGCTGCTGGGCAAGGGCTACGACGTTTGGGGCGTCATCCGCCGGTCCTCGACGTTCAACACCGAGCGCATCGATCACCTCTATCAGGACCCGCACGACCCCGACGTCCGACTGCGGCTGGTGTTCGGCGACCTCAACGACGCCTCGTCGCTCAACCGCATCCTCAAGACCGTGCGCCCCGACGAGGTGTACAACCTCGGTGCCCAGTCGCACGTCAAGGTGTCGTTCGAGATCCCCGAGTACACCGGCGAGGTGACGGGCCTGGGTGCGGTCCGCCTGCTCGAAGCGATGCGCGAGCTCGGGCTCGACACGACGCGCTTTTATCAGGCGTCGTCCTCCGAGCTGTTCGGCAAGGCCCTCGAGACCCCGCAGCGCGAGACCACCCCGTTCTACCCGCGCAGCCCCTACGGCGCGGCCAAGGCGTACGCCTTCCACGTAGCCCGCAACTACCGCGAGGGCTATGGGATGTACGCCGTCAACGGGATCCTGTTCAACCACGAGTCCCCGCGGCGCGGGGTGACGTTCGTGACGCGCAAGATCACGACGGCTGCGGCCCGCATCGTGCACTCCCTGCAGCAGCGCCTGTACCTCGGCAACCTCGACGCCCGGCGTGACTGGGGGTTTGCGGGCGACTACGTCGAGGCGATGTGGCTCATGCTGCAGGCGGACGAGGCCGATGACTACGTCATCGCGACCGGGGAGACCCACTCGGTGCGGGAGTTTTGCGAGCTGGCGTTCGCACGCGTTGGCCTGCCGTTGCGGTGGGAAGGGGAGGGGCAGAACGAGAAGGGTATCGCTGCCGATGGACGCGTGCTCGTGGAGGTCGACCCCCGCTACTTCCGCCCGACCGAGGTCGAGCTGCTGCTCGGAGATGCGACGAAAGCGCACGAGCGCCTCGGCTGGCGCCCGCGGGTGGGATTCCGCGAGCTCGTCGAGATGATGGTCGACGCCGACCTCGCTGCCGTGGGCAGACCCTAGGAGCGAATGGGGAGGGAGAAGGCACCCCCTCACCCTTACCCTCTCCCCCGCTGGTGCGGGGGCGAGGGAGGCAACCCCACCTCTCCCCCGCTGGCGCGGGGGCGAGGGAAGCAAACCCCCTCGCCCCGCGGAGCGGGGAGAGGGTGGCGAGCGCAGCGAGCCGGGTGAGGGGCCAAAGGTGCCGGCCCCGACCGTGCGCCCTGGAGAGCGGGGGGAGGGAGGAGGCACCCCCTCACCCTGCCCTCTCCCCCGCT
>JAAYVZ010000112.1 GCA_012516935.1 Holophagae bacterium | reverse complement strand
GTGCACCTTCGCGGATTTCAAAGCCTCGTACTGCCTCGCCGGCTGGATCTGCCAACTTTTCAAGGACGGTATTACCGCCGGGTGCCCGGCCGGCTACTGCGGCCCCGAAGCGGTCAGGCGCGAGCAGATGGCGGTCTTCTTGTCGGTCGTGATCTCCAAGCGGCTCGGCCAGACCATCCCGTCCGCCGGCCAGGTCTGCCGCGCGCCCGGTGAATGCAAGCCCTACACCCGTGGCGCCGGCGCGATCCTCGCCGTCCGAACCGAGCGCTCAGCTTCCGGCCCAGACGCCAGGTCGCAGCATCCCATGGCGGAGCATCTCGGCGATCTCGCTGATGACCTCCTCGGTGTCTTTGCCGAAGTGGTTGGGGACGCCAAACAGAATCTCGACAGCGAAGTAGTTGAGGAAAAAGCGGCTGGCAAGCATGACGGCGGATAGCGGTGAGATGCTGGGGCGGAGGCGGGCTGCGAGCTCGGAGGGCTGCTCCTGGCGGGCCATGAAGTCGGCGAAGCGTTGTGCCATGTCGGAGTAGAACTTGCGGATATGGCTACCCTCGAACTCGACGACGTCGACGTAGATGAGCGCCACGTAGCGTCGGTACTGCAGCACCGAGTCGCGGGCGGCGTGGCCCACCTCCTCGAGGTTGTCGGGGAAGTGTCCGGCCGCGAGAGCGCGGTTGAAGGGGAAGTCGGGGCTCTCGATGGCCTCCCAGTACTGGTTGAGCAACGTGTGGAAGATCGCTTCCTTGTCGGCGAAGTGATGGTAGACGTTGCCGGTGGACACCTCGGCGCGGGCCGCGATGTCGCGTACGCTCGTGGCCCGGTACCCCTGGGTGGAGAACAGCTCGAGAGCTGCGTTGAGGATCTGCTCGCGGGACCGCTGTGATTTCTCAGCTTGGTTCATTCCATAGCATCCGTTCGTTTTTGCAGCCTAGCGTGGCGACCTCCAGCGGTCAAGATCGGGTGCCATCTCGTGCGGTTCGGACCGCACACCACAAGACGCCCGCCTCCCTGGGCTGGTCGGCCTCTGGTATTCTCCGCGCGGCTCTGCACGCGCGTCACCGGGAGAGGATCCAGGCTGCAGGCCAGGAAGGGCCACCGCACATGACCGAGAAAGCGCAACAGCTCCTCAACGACTCCAAGGCCGTCCGATGGACAGCTCTGAGCCTGATCTCGTTCACGATGCTCGCCGCGTACTACTTCGTGGACGCCATCGCGCCGCTGCAGACGCTCGTGCAGCAGAAGTATGCGTGGACCTCCGACAACTGGGGGTTTTTCTCCGGTTCCGAGTACCTGCTCAACGTCATGGGCTTCCTCATCATCTCCGGGATCATCCTCGACAAGATGGGGATCCGTTTCACTGGTCTGCTTTCGTCGAGCATCATGCTCGTCGGTGGGGGCATCAAGCTGTACGCGCTCTCGTCACTGTTCCCGGCCGGCCCGCTGTACGGGTTTTTCAACTCGTTCTGGCCAACGATGCCGGCCACGGCCAAGCTGGCCGCGCTCGGGTACGCCATCTTCGGGATCGGCGTCGAGATGTGCGGTATCACGGTCTCGCGCTCCCTCGTCAAGTGGTTCAAGGGCAAGGAGCTGGCCTTGGCCATGGGGTCTCAGCTCGCGACCGCGCGGCTGGGCGCCTCGATCGCCTTTTTCTTCTCTTCGGCGGTCGGCGGCGTCAAGACGGTGGGCGGTGTGGTGCAGGGCAGCCCCGTCAACCCGGTGGCTCTCGGTGTCGCACTGCTCGCGATCGGGCTGCTGACGTTCCTCGTCTACTCGGTCATGGACCGTAAGTTCGACAAGCAGATCGGCCGCTACTCGGACGCCGACCCTTCGGAGGCGTTCCACCTCTCCGACCTCGGCAAGATCATCACCAATCCGGGGTTCCTCGTCATCTCGTTGCTTTGTGTGCTGTTCTACTCGGGTGTCTTCCCGTTCCTCAAGTATGCGGTGGCGATGATGCAGGCGCGACTGGGGTTATCGCCGGGCGCTGGGGAGTGGATCCCCGGCCTGCTGCCGGTGGGCACGATCCTGCTGACGCCCGTGTTCGGGCTCTACCTCGACAACAGGGGCAAGGGAGCGACACTCATGATTCTCGGTTCGGCGCTCCTCACCGGCGCGCATCTCACCTTCGCCCTGGCGCCGATCAACATGGCCGTGGCGATCATCGCCATCATGGTGCTGGGCGTGGCGTTTTCGCTCATTCCCGCCGCAATGTGGCCGTCGGTGCCCAAGATCGTGGAGGACCGCTATCTCGGCTCGGCCTACGCCATGGTGTTCCAGATCCAGAACGTGGGGCTGTGGTTCATCCCCTGGCTCATCGGCGTGGTGATCGAGAAGTCCAACCCAGGGGTGTCGGAGCGCATCGCCGCAGGCGACGCGACGGCGGTCTACAACTACACGTCTGCGATGCTGATCTTCGCAGCGCTCGGGGCGGCTGCCATCGTCCTCGCGTTTGCCCTCAAGCGGATCGACGCCACGCGGCGGTACGGGCTCGAGCTGCCCAACAAGAAGAGCTGACAGAAACGGCTGTGGCTGGCCGGCTCGAGCCGCCAGAGCTGCCGGCCCGGGCTGCGTGCCTCGCCCGTTGGGGGCGACCGAAAGCCGCTGCCGGCGTCGAGCCCTCCTCCTCCGGCGTGGTCGCGACCACCAGCAGCCGTGGCGGTGGGCGCGAGCGTCGTTGACCTTGCGCTCGGACCCCGCCGCCGACCGTGGTCGGGGCCCCGGCTCCTCGGGGCTTCCTGCCAGCGCCCCAAACAGTGCGACAATGCCGGGACCAGATGGCGCGCCGGCGCCGTCGCCAGGGTCGGCGGGGAGGATCGAGCAGATGGATCTACCTGTTCAGGACGTGCTGCGGCCGAGATCGTTGAGGGAGGCGTTGCGGGTGCTCGCCGACCACCCGGGAGCACGGCCGGTGGCGGGAGGGACCGATCTCGTCGTCCAGCTCCGAGACGGTCGGCGCCAAGCGGAGCTGCTCGTCGACCTGAGCCGGGTCGGGCTCGACGGCATCACGGAGACCGATCGTGGGATCGCGATCGGTGCCGGGACGACGATGGATGTGATTGCGACCCACCGAGCCGTCAGAACGCACTTTCCGGCGCTGGCGACAGCGGCTTCCCAGGTCGGGGCCTGGCCGATTCAGTGCCGGGCCACGCTCGGCGGCAACCTCGCCAACGCTTCGCCGGCGGCTGACACAGCGCCGGCGCTGCTGGTCGCGGGTGCGGCGGTCACCGTCGCGTCGGCCCGCGGCCAGAGCCAGCTCCCGCTCGAGGAGCTGTTCGTGGGCCCTGGACGCACCAGCCTGCGGTCGAACGAGCTCATCGTCTCGGTGCTGTTGCCGGTGAGCCGAACCGGAGCTGGGCGGCGGCTCGTCGAACGGTTCGTCAAGGTGGGACCGCGCCGCGAGCAGATCATCTCGGTCGTCTGCATGGCTGGGCGGGTGGTGGTGGCGGCCGATGGGCGGTTGGAGCTGGTGCGGTTGGCGTTCGGCTCGGTGGCGCCGACACCGGTCCGGGCTCGGGCAACCGAGCGGCTGCTGGAGCGCCGGGTGCTCGACGACAGGCTGCGGCAGGAGGCCCTTGGCGTGGTCCAGGAGGATGTGAAGCCGATCGACGACGTGCGCGCTCCAGCCTCCTACCGGCGGCTCGCCGTCGCCACGCTGCTCGACCGGTTCCTCGCGGAGGTGGCTCGTGGCTGAGCGAGTGAGCGTTACCTTCACCCTCAATGGCGAGCGGCGGACGTTCACGGTCGCAGCCGGACGTCGCCTGCTCGACCTGCTGCGTGACGACGCCGGTTTGAGCGGCACCAAGGAGGGCTGCGGGGCGGGGGAGTGCGGCGCCTGTACCGTCCTGCTCGACGGTCGGCCGGTGACCTCGTGCCTGGTGCTGGCGGCATCCGTGGAGGGGCGTTCCGTGGTGACGGTGGAGGGTCTCGGCGGCGCAAGCGGGGCGCTCCACCCGTTTCAGCGGGCGCTGGTCGAGAAGGGCGGCGTCCAGTGCGGGTTCTGCACCCCCGGGGTGGCGGTGACCGGCGCCGCGATCCTGGCGCAGGGTATCAGCGAGCCCGGCGAGCGGGCGCGGCTGCTCTCCGGCAACCTCTGCCGGTGCACCGGTTACAGCAAGATCTTCGAGGCGCTCGAGGCGGCTCGGGAGGGGTCCAATGGCTGATCCCCCCGCCCGCCCGGTCAAGGGTCGAAGGTCGAAGGTCGAAGGCGGGTCCGCACGGGCCGCAGACCGCGGGCTGCACGCCACGCCCCCGGGGCCGCTGGGCGGCAGCCACGCACGGCCCGACGCCTCCGCCAAGGTCGCTGGCCTCACCCGCTACGTCGGTGATCTGGCGCTGCCGGGGATGCTGCACGCGGCGCTGGCGACGTCCCGCGTGGCCTCGGCCCGGATCAGGAGCCTCGACACCCGCGCTGCGTTGGCGGTGCCGGACGTCGTCGCGGTGCTGACCGCCGCCGATGTGCCCGGACAGAACTCGATCGGCGCCGTCTTCGGCGACCAGCCGCTGCTGGTCACCGACCGGGTCCGCATGGTCGGCGACCGCTTGGCGCTGGTGGCGGCGCGTACGCCCGAGGCGGCATGGATCGCGGCCCGGGCGGTACGGGCGGACCTGGAAGCGATCCCGGGCGTACACGACCCGGTGGCGGCATTGGACGAGGGCTCGCCGACGGTGCACGACGGCGGCAACTTGTTCCGCACCCTTCGGGTGGTCAAAGGAAAGATCGACAGCCGCCGGTCGAAGGCGACGGTCATCGTGGAGGCCGAGTACCACGTGGGCGGCCAGGACCACGCGTACCTCGAGCCGCAGGGCTGTCTGGCGATTCCCGAAGGGCGCGATCGCCTCACCATCGTCGCCTCCTGCCAGTGCCCGTTCTACATTCAGCACGCCGTCGCCAAGGTGCTCGGGCTGCCGCTGGCGGCGGTCCGTGTCGAGCAGGCGCCCACCGGTGGCGGGTTCGGCGGCAAGGAGGACTATCCCTCCGAGCCGGCGGCGTGTGCGGCGCTCCTCGCCTGGCACACCGGCCGTCCGGTACGGCTGCTGTTCCACCGCGAGCTGGACTTGCAGGTTACCACCAAGCGGCACGCCATGGTGGTGCGGCATCGCTGGGGTGCGGACGCCAAGGGGAAGCTGCAGTTCGCCGAGGTCGAGACGTTCATGGATGCCGGTGCCTATGCCGGGCTCTCCACGGTCGTGGCTGAGCGCGCCAACGTCTCGTGCATCGGTCCGTACGCCGTGCCAGCGGTCGACGTCAAGACCCATGTCGTCTACACCAACAACCTCTTCGGCGGGGCGTACCGCGGGTTCGGTGCGCCGCAGGTGACGTGGGCGGCCGAGGCGACCATCGACAAGCTGGCCCGCGAGCTCGGCCTCGACCCACTGGAGATGCGGCGGCGTAACGCCCTCGACGGCATGGCACGGACGCTGTGCACCGGACAGAAGCTCGTGGGTCCCGTGCTGGCGAGGGAGGTGCTCGAAAGCGCCACTCGCATGGCCGACTGGGACGCTTTCCGGGCCAGCCGCCCGCAGGGTTCAGATCGGCTCCGGTACGGGATGGGAATCTCGCTCGTGCTGTACGGGTGCAACCTCCACTGGGGCGGACAGCAGCTCGATCGCTCCTCGGCGGTGGTGATCCTGCAGCCGGATGGCTCGGTGATCGTGCGGGTGGGGCTCACCGACATGGGGCAGGGCAACCTCACGGCGGCGCAGACGATCGCTGCGCAGGCCCTCGGGGTGGCCCCGGCGGCGGTGCAGGTGTGGCAGCCCGACACGACGACGGTGGGGGACTCGGGTCCGACGGTGGCGTCGCGCGGCTCACAGATGTCGGGGATGGCGATCCTCGATGCCGTGGCGCGGCTGCGCACCCGCCTCGACCCGGTGGCGGCGGAGCTGCTCGGCTGTGCGGCGGAGGAGGTGGAGCTCGGGGGCGGCTTCGCAACGGTGCGTGGCCAGGCGGACCGGCGGGTGACGGTCGCCACGGTGGCGGCGGAGATGGCGTCCCGGCGCTTGGAGTGCATCGCCACCGGGTGGTACCGCACCACCCCGCGCGAGTTCGACTCCGAGACGGGCCAGGGCGACCCGTACGAGTTCTACGCCATGGCGTGCCACGTCGCCCGCGTCGCCGTCGACCCCGAGCTCGGGCTCGTCACGGTCGAAGAGGTGTCGGCGGCCCACGACGTGGGGCGAACGATCCACCGCCAGGCGCTGGAGGGCCAGATCCAGGGCGGCATCGTGCAGGCGATGGGCTGGGGCGTGACCGAGGCGCTGCACCTGCGGGATGGCGTGCTGGTCAACCCGAACTTCACGGACTACATCATCCCCACCGCCGCCGATGCCCCCAACATCAACATCGCGGTGCTCGAAAGCGATGGCCCGGGCGGACCCTACGGGGCCAAGGGGATCGGCGAGCCGGCGTTCATCCCCACCGCGGCAGCGATCCGCAACGCGGTGTGCGATGCCCTCGGCCTCGAGATCGATACGCTGCCGCTGACTCCCCCGACCGTGGTGGCGGCGCTCGGCGACCGCCACCCGCTGGCATGGGTGCTGGAGAAGAGCCGATGAACGAGCTGCGCGTGGCGCTGGAGTGGGTGGACGCGGGCCTGACGTGCGTTCTGGTGACGGTGATCGAGGCGACGGGCTCGGCACCGCGCAAGGAAGGAGCACGGTTGGTGCTGCGGGCGGATGGGCGACAGGTCGGTACGGTCGGTGGCGGTGAGGTCGAGGAGCGGGCGCTCTCCGAGGCGAGGGCGCTGCTGCAGTCGTCGGCGGCGACGCGCCTCGTCGAGCAGGTGGCCACCTGCGGCGGCACGGTGGGGCTGTACTGCGAGAAGCTGGCGCCCAGCCGGCGCCTCGTCGTGGTGGGCTCCGGGCACGTCGGGCGAGCCGTCGCCCTGGCTGCGGTGCACGCCGGCTTCCGGGTCACGGTGGTGGCGCCGTCGGCACCCGAGCAGACCGCGGGGATGATCGGTGTCAGAGCCGTTGCATCGGAGGATCCCGCGTGGTTCGATGCGGTGGAAGCCCCCGCCGCCACCCACGTCGTGTGCGCTACCGGCACCCACGATGGCGACAGCGGGTGGGCGGTTGCCGCACTGCACGCCGGCTTCGCTTCGGTCGGCGTCGTGGGGTCCGCCAAAAAGGCGCAGACGATCCGGAGGCAGGCCGCGGCGGCTGGAGTACCGCCGCGCCGCATCGACGAGCTGCGTTGCCCGGTGGGGCTCGACATCGCCGCCGTGACGCCCGAGGAGATCGCCGTTGCCGTCGTCGCCGAGCTCATCCACCTCGAGCGCAAGGGTTCCGTGCCCAAGGCATGGCGCAAGTAAGGCTCGGGGGCCTGATCCTGGCCGGGGGCCGGGGCGAGCGTTTCGGCGGTCCCAAAGCGTTCGCGGTGCTGCCGGACGGCCGCACCTTCCTGGCCGCCTGCGCTGGAGCGTTCGCGGGCGCGGGTGCTCGGCCCGTCGTCGCGACCGTCCCTCCCGACGGCTCCATCCCCACGGATCCCGGCGTGGTGCCGGTGCCGCTGCCCGGCACTGGCCTCGACATGTTCGCCTCGCTCGTGGTGGGGCTCGACCGACTCCTGGCCGAGCCGGCGTGGCAGGTCGCCGTGATCCTACCGGTGGATCACCCGCTGGTGCTCGCCGCGACGATCGCGAAGCTGGCAGCGGCGCTGGATGGGCGAGGCGCGGCGGCACGTCCGGTGCACGGTGGCAAGCACGGGCACCCCATCGCGGTGGCGCGGCCGGTGGCCGAGCGGATCGTGGCGGGGGAGTTGTCCGGTCCGACCTTGCGAGAGGTCCTGCGCGCGGTCGAGACCGTGGACGTGCCAGTCGACGACCCAGGGGTGGTCGCCAACTGCAACACCCCCGAGCGTCTCACCGCTGCACTGGCTCCGCGCTAACCGCCGCCCAGGTATCCCGCCGCGGGGTACGAGGCGACGCGACGAAGCGGTACGCGGGCGGCGTGATCGTCGCTCACCGCCTCGAGGATGACTCCTCCCGACATGTCGCGGGCGACCGGCAGCTCCAGAAGGTAGAGAATGGTCGGAACCACATCGGCCAGGCGCCGGGTACGCAACCGCTCGCCGGCTCGCGTTCCGGGTCCCGAGAAGAGGACGAAGCCGTCCGGCGCTTCATCCGGCGAGACGCGCGACTCGCTCGTGTGCCCGACGAGATGGCCGAGCCGGCGCCACGGCGAGGGCGGCGCCATCCCGTACGGCGAGGCAACCACGAGCAGCGTGTCCTCGCCCCCGAGCTGCGACCACAGGCGCCGCAGCTCGTCGTCGAGCAGCCGTGCCGCCTGCCGCAGGGTGTCGTCGGTCGGGTCCCCCGCCCCTTGCGGCGTCCACGCCGGGCGGAGCTGCGAGATGAGACGGGTGTTGACGACCAGCGCCCGGGTGCCCTGGCTTTGGCTGCGTTGCAGCACGGCAGCGTGGAGGTCGGTGGCTACGGCGAAGGCACGCTGGGCATCGTGGGCGCCACCGGGCAGAGCCGCCAGCGCTGGAGCCAGCGCTGCCTGCAGGTCGGGGTCGAGCTGTGCGAACGGCGTCGCCTCGGACGCCAGGGGGGGCTGCAGCTCCCAGCCGCCGGTCGACCAGCGGGGCCAGCCGGCGTTGCCCGATGGCAGCCCTGAGCGCTCGAGGATCGACCAGATCGGTGCCCGTCTCGGGCTGGCGCCGGGAACGCGCTCCCACGTCCTCCAGGGGAGCTGGTGGGGAGACGGCCACGGCCCCGCGAGCAGCAGGGTGACCGGCTGGTCCAGCAACCACGAGAGCCGGTAGGACCGCTTGCCGAGCACGCCGTGCACCGAGGGGGAGCATCCCGTGACGAGGGTTGCCAAAGCGGCCGAGCGGGTGTACGGGCGGATGGTACGGATCTGCCCCCACGCCCCCTTCTCGCGGCGTGAGTGGAGAAACGGCATGTCCTTGCGCTCGAGAAGGGGCAGCAGCCACGGCAGGTCGGCACCCTCCCACGAGACCATGAGCAGGTTGCGGGCCGCCTCGAACCGTGGAGCGTTACCGGTGGCCACCGGCGCTGTCGCCGGTGGCGTGAGCAGCCACACCCCCCAGAGCGAGGCGACGACCAGGCCCGTGCCGCCGAACGAAAGCATCGGGGGAAGGCGAGGGAAGGCTCGCCAGCGCACGAGGATGAGGAGGATGAGGAGATAGACTCCGGCCAGCCAGGCGGCGACGGAGAGCGCTTGCCGATTGGCGGACACGAGGAGGTCATGCGTGGTGTGGCGGTTCCAGATCGCCACCCCGGCGACGAGCAAGAAGGCCGCGATCATCAGCCGCCGCCACAGCCCGACCGAGAATCGTGATCCGCCGAGTAGCTTCGGCGGTGCGAGAGAGGACAGCTCGAGAGCGACAAAGAAGACGAACCCCAGCCAGAGAGCACCCCAGCTCGCCCAGGCGGCGAGTGCACACAGAGCATGGGCGGGAGAGATACGTGCCTCCGCCCACAGCACAAGCTGCAGCGGGGCCAGCGCCGCACCGGCGACGGCACCGGCCGCGACGCTGTGGCCAAGCCTGGCGAGATGCCGCATAATCCCCGTCGCATGATAGCGCGTCGTGATCTTGCCGCCCGTGTCGCGTCCGTCGAGGACTTGACCCGCACCTGCTTTCGTCTCGAGCTGACGTGCCGCGAGCCGGTGGTGGCTGTGCCCGGACAGTTCGGCATGCTGCGGTGCGGCGCGGAGCTCGACCCACTGCTGCGTCGCGCCTTCTCCTTCGCCGGCGTGCGGCAGGTTGGGGAGGGTTGGGTGGTGGAGATGCACATCAAGGAGGTGGGCAAGGGGACCACGCTCCTTCGCCGCCTGGCCCCCGGCGCCCGAACCTCGCTCCTCGCCCCGTTGGGCAACGGCTTCACGCTCGCGGGCCTAAGCGGCGGGCGTCTGGCCCTGGTCGCGGGTGGAATCGGGTTGCCGCCGGTGCTATTCGCCGCTGAGGTGCTGGCGGCAGAGGGCCGTCCCTTCGACCTTTTCTTCGGCGCCGCCCGAGCGAGTGAGCTGTACGAGATCGACCGGCTGGCGGCGGCGACGGCAGCGGTGGGCGGGGAGCTGGGGCTGTGCACCGACGACGGCAGCCGCGGCGAGGCCGGCGTCGTGACCGGCGCCCTCGAGCGTCGGCTCGCCGGTGGGCGCGAGATCGGGCGGGTGCTTGCCTGCGGCCCCGATCCCATGCTGCGGGCGCTCGGCCGCCTCGCAACGGCGCGGGGCCTGGACGCCGAGCTCTCCCTCGAGGAGCCGATGGCTTGCGGTGTCGGGGTGTGTCTGGGGTGTGTGGTCGAGCTCGAGGACGGCAGCCTCGTGCCGTCGTGCAAGGAGGGGCCGGTGTTCCCGGTGAGGCGGCTCGGGGAGAGGTGGCGGTCATGACCCCCGATCTCCGCACCGCCGTGGGTGATCTACGGCTGGCGAACCCCGTCCTCACCGCCTCGGGAACGTTCGGCTACGGGTTGGATCTCGAGGACCTGTGCCCTCCGGAGCGGCTCGGAGGGATCGTCACGAAGGGGCTTTCGCCGCTGTCCCGACGCGGCAACCAGCCCCCCCGCATCGCCGAAACCGCGGCCGGCATGCTCAATGCCATCGGGCTGCAGAACATCGGCGTCGAGGCGTTCTGCAGCGACGTCCTGCCGGAGCTGCGGCGCCGGAGCGTGACCGTGGTGGTCAACGTCTTCGGCGAGTCGCCGGCGGCCTACCGCGAGGTCATCGCCCGTTGCGAACGCGCGGCCGGGGTGGCGGCGTACGAGCTCAACGTCTCGTGCCCCAACGTCTCGGCGGGCGGGATCGAGTTCGGACACCGCCCGGCCGCCCTTGCCTCGCTCACCGCGGCGTGCCGGGCCGAGACCGGCAAGCCGCTGTGGGTGAAGCTCTCGCCCAACGCTCCCGACCTCGTCGGCACGGCGCAGGCGGCCGTGGACGGCGGAGCGGACGCGCTCTCCCTCATCAACACGCTGCGCGCTCTGGCCATCGACGCGGTGGCCCGGCGCCCGGTGCTGCAGCGCGGCTACGGAGGGCTGTCGGGGCCGGCGATCAAGCCCGTTGCCCTGCGCATGCTGTGGGAGGTCCACCGGGCGTTGCCCTCGGTGCCGTTGGTAGGGATCGGCGGGATCGAGACCGGGCAGGACGTGGCGGAGTTCCTGCTCGCGGGTGCCAGCGCCGTGCAGGTTGGCACCGCGGTGTTCCGAGACCCGGCGGCGCCGCTGCGCATACTCGGCGAGCTGGAGCGTTTCTGCGCCGCGCAGGGGGTCGCAGCGGTCGGCGAGCTGATCGGAGGCCTGCAATGGCTGTGATGAGGCGCGAGGACGCGGTACGCCGGTTGGTGGTGGCGGCCGACAGCTCGGACCGACAGAGGTTGCTGAACCTTGCAGTCACCGTTCGGCCGGTGGTGGGGATGATCAAGCTCGGGCTCGAAGCGTTCATCGCCTGTGGGCCGTCGTTGGTGCGGGAGGTGCACGAGCTCGGCTTGTCGGTCTTCCTCGACCTCAAGCTCCATGACATTCCTCACACGGTCGAACGCGCTGCTGCTCAGGCCGCCAGCCTCGGTGTGCGGCTTCTCACCGTGCACGCCGGGGGAGGCGAGGCGATGCTGCGCGCTGCGGTCGCCGGGGCCGCGGCCGGGGCGCCGACCGGGGCGCCGCCGCCGGTCGTGCTGGCCGTGACCGTGCTGACGAGCCTCGACGACGAGATGCTGCAGGCGCTGCAGATGCCCGGAACAGCCGGCGAGCGCGTGCGCGCGTGGGCGGAGCTGGCGTACCGGGCCGGGTGCGGTGGCATCGTCTGCTCGCCTCATGAGGTGGCGGCGATGCGGGCGGCTTTCGGTCCTGGGTTCGTTTTGCTGAGCCCGGGGATCCGCCCGGTCGGCGGCGCGGCGGGGGACCAGAAGCGGGTCGCAACCCCGCGCGCAGCCGTCCAGGCCGGCGCCACTTACCTGGTGGTAGGTCGCCCGATCACCGAGGCCGCGGATCCCCGCGCTGCGGCCGAGGCGATCCTGGCCGAGATGTGTGGCCACCCGATCTCCGGGGGCCAGGAAGCGGTGAACGATGGATAGGGGACGGCTCCGGGCCGTGTGCTCTCTCCCTCCGATCGCTGCTCACCGGCTGCCGTTCACGGCTTTTCGGGATGGGGATCGGGTGGGCTCGAGTGTGCTCGATGGTTTCCTGGGAGGTGTCCGATGAGCTTGGTTGGCAAGCCGGCCCCGGCGTTCACGCTCGAGGGCTATGCACAGGGAGAGTTCACCACCGCGTCGCTCGAAGCGCTACGCGGCAAGTGGGTGCTGCTGCTGTTCTACCCACTCGACTTCACCTTCGTTTGCCCGACCGAGATGCTGGCTTTCTCGGCTGACGCTCCGGCGTTCCGCGAGCGCGACTGCGAGATTTTCGGGATCTCGGTGGACTCCAAGTACGCCCACAAGGCGTGGGTGGAGACACCGCGTGAGAACGGCGGGCTCGGCGGGAGGCTCGACTTTCCGCTGCTTTCCGATCTCCCCCGCCACACCGCCCGGGACTACGGCGTGATGCTCGAAGATATCGGTGTGGCGCTGCGTGGGCTGTTCATCATCGACCCGCACGGGATCGTTGTGCACGAAACGACCAACCTCCTGGCGGTGGGCCGCTCCTCGCAGGAGGCGCTCCGCACCCTCAAGGCGTTCCAGTACGTGGCTGGGCACGATGACGAGGTGTGTCCGGCCAACTGGGACGAGGGGCAGGAGTCGGTGAGGACGACGCCGGCAGGGGTCGCGTCCTACCTGACGGGTCGCTAGCCGTGCGGCCGGCGACGCGAGGGGTGGACGGGGACCACCACACGCACACGAAACGATGTGGCCACGCCGTCGGCGAGACCAGGGAGTATATCGAGGCGGCGCTGGCTGCCGGGCTGCGCTCGGTGGCCGTCACCGACCACGTGCCGATGTTCTGGCTCCCGGAGCCCGAGCGGGATCCTCGGCTCGCCATGCGGCTCGAAGAGCTCCCGGGCTACGTCGAGGAGGTGCTGGCGCTGAAGGGAGAGTACCGAGGCCGTATCGAGGTGCGGCTGGGGATCGAGGCTGACTTCGTGCCCGGTCATGAGGACGAGCTGCGGCGGCTGCTGGCGTTGTTTCCGTTCGAGCTCGTGCTGGGCTCGGTGCACTGGCTGGGAGACTGGCTGGTCGACGGGCCCGCCTCGTTGGCGCGGTTCGAGCGAGGGCAAGCCGAGGTCGATGCCATCTGGTACGCGTACGCGGGCGCGGTGATCGCCGCCGCGGGCTGCGGGCTGTTCGACGTCCTCACCCACCTCGACCTGCCGAAAAAGTTCGGCCATCGCCCCAGCGTGCCGTACGCCGGGCGGCAGGCGGAGGTCGTGCAGGCGGTAGCTGGTTCCGGCTGCGCCGTGGAGCTGTCTTCGGGCGGGATGCGCAAGCCCGTGGGCGAGCCGTACCCCGGACCCGCCCTGCTGCGCGATCTGCACGCCGCCGGCGTGCCGTTCGTGCTTTCCTCCGACGCCCATGCGCCTGACGAGGTGGGGTACCGGTTTTCCGAGCTGCGGGCGCAACTGGCCGGGTTGGGGGACGGGCAATAGGGAAGTGGCACGAGAAGGGAGCCGCGTCGCACCGCCGTCGAGGCCGTGGCGACGTCTGGCAGGCTCACCCCCGGGCAGGGCCGGGTAGAATGACCCACCGGCGCAGCGTTCGGCGGCGCCGGGCGGAGGCCATATGCACCATCGCGTGATCATTCTGGGCTCGGGGCCGGCCGGGTGGACAGCGGCCCTGTACACCGCGCGGGCGGAGCTCGCACCGCTCGTGCTCAAGGGAATGCAGGAGGGTGGCCAGCTCACGATCACGACCGAGGTCGAGAACTACCCCGGCTTCCCTCACGGCGTCATGGGACCGGAGCTGATGGCGCACATGGCAGCTCAGGCGGAGCGCTTCGGGGCCCAGTCGCTGTTCGACGAGGCGACCTCGGTCGAGCTCGGGGTGCGGCCGTTGGTGGTCCACACTTCGGGCAGCGGCGACCGCACCTGCGATGCCCTCATCATCGCCACCGGCGCCTCCGCGCGCCTGCTCGGGCTGCCGGCGGAGAAGGAGCTGATGGGTTACGGGGTTTCGGCCTGCGCCACCTGCGACGGGTTCTTCTTCAAGGACAAGCAGGTGGTCGTGGTGGGCGGGGGCGACACCGCCATGGAGGAGGCCACGTTTCTGACGCGCTTCTGCAGCCGGGTGACGATCGTCCATCGCCGCTCCGAGCTGCGCGCCTCCCGCATCATGCAAGAGCGTGCGCGGGCCAACCCGAAGATCGGTTTCGAGCTCAACGCCGTCCCGATCGATATCCTCGGTACGCGGGAGAAGGGCGTGGAGGGGGTTGTCCTACGCGATACCAATACCGGCACGACGCGCGTCCTTCCGACCCAAGGCGTGTTCATGGCGATCGGCCACCAACCCAACACCGCATTCCTCGGCGGGCAGCTCGAGCTCGATCGGGCCGGGTATCTCGTCACCCAGCCGGACTCTACGCGGACGTCGATCGACGGCGTGTTCGCCTGCGGCGACGTGCGCGACCACGTGTACCGCCAGGCGATCACCGCTGCCGGCAACGGGTGTATGGCGGCGATCGAGGCCGAGCGGTGGTTGGCCGAGCACGGGGGATGAGCACCGGAATAGCGGTCGTGGGGAGCCGGTTGGCCCCAGCGGGGCCTGAGGCTCCTGGAGGCTTCGATGCTGACGATCACTGACCGGGCCGCGCAGGCCGTGCGGGACTACGCGGCGACGATGCCGGAGGTCGCGGGCAAGCAGCTCCGCATCTTCGTCGAGCACGGCGGCTGCTCCGGCGTGCGGTACGGCTTCGCATTCGATGACCGTCACGAGGGCGACACGGTGCTCGACGCGGGTGGGCTGCAGGTGCTCTTGGACGCAAGCTCGGCCCAGGTCCTGGATGGCGCCGAGGTCGACTTCGTGGACGACGAACGGGGGCGTGGGTTCGTCGTCGACAACCCGGCGCTGGCGGCTGGGGGTTGCGGCTGCGCATGCGACGGTTGTTGAGGTAACCTGAGGTTCGGTGGGTTGACGTGGCGATCTTCAAGCACACCCGCTCGACCGACGGCAAACGTCGGGAGGTCGTTCGTCTCGGCCATCCGGTCCTGCGACAGAAAGCCCTCGAGGTCCCGGAGGAGCGCTTCGGTACGCGCTTTTTGCGCGATCTCGGGCGGGACCTGACGCGGACGATGTACGAGGACAACGGCATGGGTCTGGCGGCGCCGCAGATCGCGGTGGCATTGCGAGCCTTCGTCTACTTCGTACCGGGGGACGGCGACGAGGACGAGGTGCCGCCACAGGTGGTCGTCAACCCCCGGTTGACCCTCGAGGGCGAGGCTGACGCTCTCGGGTGGGAGGGGTGCCTATCTCTACCGGGGTTGCGCGGGATCGTGCCTCGCCACCCCAGGCTCGTCTGCGAAGGGCTGGACGTCGATGGCGCGCCCCTGCGTATCGAGGCAGAGGGCCTGCACGCCCGTGTCATCCAGCACGAGGTCGACCACCTCGACGGGATCGTCTTCGTCGATCGTATGCAGGACCTGTCCACCTTGATGTACGAGGAGGAGTGGGACCGGTTCGCGGATCACAAGCACCTGCCGGTCGAAACGTAGCGCCTCGGGCGCCGACGCTCCCGGGCTCCTGGAGCCGCCGAGAGCCTCGGCTGCCGAGCCGGCGGGCCGCCGGGCGAGCCGAGACTGACAGCAGACTGCTCGTTTTTTGAACGTGCTCCTCAGAGCGGGATCAGGAGATGACCCCGGCGCCGCGGCAGCTCTCCAGAAGGTCCGCGGCGGCGCAGACCTTGTACCACAGCCACGCCCCGAGTGCTTTGGCGGCGAGCTCGTTGGGCTTGAGTGTGGTGAGCTTGGTCTCCTGCTTGTCGGACGAGTGAAGGAGGAAGAGCGTGACCGGTTGCCGCTTGTTCACGAGCAGCACCATGTCCGTGTAGGCGGTGATCTTCTCGCGCTGGGGTTTCTCGCCCTCGAGCGTGATCTCGGCCAGCAATGCGTACCCTTTGTCCTTGAGCAGTGCGAGGCCTTTCTCGAAGCGCTCGGAGGGTGTCGGATCTGTCTGCGCCGTGGCGGGTGCCACCTGCGCGAGGAGCACGAGAGCGAGGACGCCGGGTAGGATTCGCCACCACGCCTTGGAGCCCATTGGGACCTCCCACGGTGTTGCCGCCCCACGTTAGGAAGCCCGATGCCGGAAGTCAAGTCACCGTCGGGGCCGACGAGAAGCACGAGCAGACCCGGGCAACCTGGTCGCTTCCCGGGCCTTCGCAGCGTGCGGGGTGTGGGTTGGGGAACGAGCCTAGGTCGCTCGGCCTCGCCTCGTTGTGGTTGGAGGAGCAGGCGGCTCCGGGGCCTCGGGTGGCACCGCCTTGGCTGCAGGGGCCGGCGGAGCGGGTGGAGCCGGCTGCGCTTTCCACGCCGGCACCCAGACGAACCCGCGATAGCTGCCCTCCGGCACCTTGACCTGCAGCGTCAGCTTCTCCTTCTTGCGCAGCACCTCGAGGGTGACGGTCGCGCCGGGGTCGAGCCAGCGGAGCGCCCGTAGGACACGGGAGGGCGAGGTGGCGGCCCGGTCGCCGACCCTGAGGATGACGTCGCCCGCCTTGAGCTTGAGGGTGTCGTCCTTGGGCGAGCGCGTGACCAGCACCCCTTCACTGGTCCCGAAGTACTCACCGAGCTCGGGGTTGATCGCCGTCAGCTCGAGGTCGAGCCAGTTGCGTAGGTCGCCCATTTGCTGGCTACCCCAGTCCTTGCCGTCGAAGTCGAAGTCGAAGTCGAAATTGCTTCCCTTGCCGGTCCAGACACTGACGAGCGGCCCCCTCATCCGGCGAGCCGCAAGGTTGACGCTTTTCAGCTCCCCGGCGCGCTTGACGACCAGCTCCACCGGGTCGCCGTCCCGTAGCCCCGCCACGGCCTCCCGCAGCCTGGCGGCAGGCGCCGACTCGTCGTCGTCGACCTCGACATCGATGAACGGCGTCGTCAGGATCTTGCCGTTGATCTTGACGACGACGTCACCGACCTGGATGCCGGCCTCCTCGGCTGGCCCCCCCGGGGTCAGCCCCTGAACCTCGGCGCCAATGACGTCGACTCTCGGGTCGGCCGCGCTGCGCAAGATGACGCCGATGCGCGGGTGGTCGCCGAAGACGACCATCTGGCGCCCGAGCTCGCGCCGCATCCGCTCCTGAGTGTGTCGCGTGATCTCGCGGGCGGCGTCGCGCATCTGGCGCTCGGCCTGCCGGAGCTTGCGCTGCGCCTCCTTCATCTCCTGCTCGGCCTCGCGCATCTGCTGCTCGGCTTTCTGGCGGGCTTTCTCTTCGGCCCGGCGGGCGGCTTCGTCTTCACTGGCCGGCTGGGCTCGAACCAGCGGAGCGAGTGCGACCAGTCCGGCGGTGAGCAGAGCGGTGAGGTGCGTGCTCTTCATGGCATCCTCCTTAGATTCCGACATACGCGACGCGGGCGGTCTGGACGCTGGCCAGGTCGTCGAGCAGCGCCACGCGTTGCTGCCAGAGGTCGATGACCTCGTTGGTGGGCTGTTTGTCGCGGCGGGCTGCCGCGAGACGGGCATCGAGCACCTCGATCCTTCCCTGGAGGTCGGCGATCGCGTACGCGGTGCGGCCGCTGACGATGCGCCCTGACGCCTCCGAGGCACGGACCATGTCTTCCAAGCGCTGGGACTCTGCGACCAACGCCTTCATCTGCTGCTGCAACGTGGCCTCGTGCCACGCCTCGAGGCCGCCACGCACGGCCACGGTGGCGGTGAACAGCACCATCGCTGCGGCAGCCGCCCACCCGCACCGCGCCAAGGTCCGCGCCCGTTGCTCGGCGCGTAGGCGGCCCTGGAGCCTAGACCAGCCGTCAGCCGGGGGCTCCGCGGAGGGAAGGGCGGCGAGGGAGTCGCGCAGGTCCACGAGGTCGGATAGGGTCTTCTGGCATGCCGCGCAGGTCTTCACGTGGGCCTCCGCTCCGGCATCGGCTTCGCCGTCGCGCAGTGCCAGCAGCGCTTCCAGGGTCGGGTGCGTCATGAGGATCTCCCTTGCGTGCCCAGCCACGACCGCAAGCGGGCGTAGGCGCGGGCAAGCTGGGACTTCGAGAAGCTCGCTGTCTTGCCCCACAGGAGGGCGATCTCGTCATGGTTCCAGCCCTCCACCTCATGCAGCCACACGACCGCGCGGGCCGTGTCGCTGAGGTTTGCCAGTGCGGCCTCGAGATCCATCCGGACGACCGCCGACGAGTGCCCGCCTTCCGGGGAGTGAAGGCACTCCACGAGCTCGTCGT
The DNA here is from genome assembly GCA_012516935.1 of Holophagae bacterium. Lineage (GTDB taxonomy): Bacteria > Acidobacteriota > Thermoanaerobaculia > Thermoanaerobaculales > Thermoanaerobaculaceae > JAAYVZ01. Next base: position 664 of record JAAYVZ010000112.1, on the reverse strand, counting down.
CGAGGACGGTCTCGGCGGGTGCGGTCCGCTGCGTGCGGAGCTTTTGAAGCGCCTTCGAGGCGGCCACCTTGCGGACCCAGCCAGCGAACGATCCTTCGCCGCGGAAGCGAGAGAGGGAGCGGAAGACCTCGAGGAACGTCTCCTGGAGCACGTCCTCCGCGTCGTGCTGGGTACGGCAAAGACGGCGTGCCAGGTTGTAAACCGGCCGCTCGAAGGTTCGGTAGAGGCGCTCGACCGCCGCCTGCTCGCCACGGCGGGCGCGGGCCAGCAGCAGCTCGTCCACCTCGACCACGAAAGAGCCCGAGCGCTCCTCACGGGTACTCAATCGGGCCTCCAGGGATGGGAAGGTTACTGCCGGGACGTTGACCATCGCGATCTCGACGGCGGTGGTGAACGGCATCGTCATCACCCCACAAGATGCACCTCACGAGAAAAGCGTCGCACACCTCCGACCAGCGGAGGCGTCCAGGCTGGTCCTTCCGGCCGTCACCGGTGTGCGGAAACCGCCCTCGGAGGGTGGTGGTCCGGTGATCCGACGTGAGGTGGCGACGACGGAAGCGGTCGCAAAGGCGCCCCGCGCCTCGCCCACCGGAAACCTCGGGGCGAGGCTGCTCGGGCGAGTGGGAAAGGCGAGGACCCGGCCGAGACCGGGTCCTCCGAGCCG
>JAAYVZ010000111.1 GCA_012516935.1 Holophagae bacterium | reverse complement strand
GCCTCGCCGGCCTCCTCGCCCGCCCTGGCGGCTTCCCAGCCCGCCAACCACCCGCCCTGCCCGGGTCCGTCACCCCGCCCGACCCCTACAACGCAAAGACCTCGAACCCTCCGGCTATACTGATCTGCCGTGTGGCTCTTGACGGGCGGCGCCTCGGGGGGTAGGGTGGGTGCACAGCTTGCGGGCTGTTCCTTCCACGCCGAGCCCCACGAGAAAGGACGTGAGTATGTCTGAGATCGGTCAGGACAAGATGAAGGCGTTGGAGACGGCGATGGCGCAGATCGAGCGCCAGTTCGGCAAAGGCGCGATCATGCGGCTCGGCCAGCAGGAGGCCATGGCCGTGAGCGTGCTTTCGACCGGCTCGATCGGCCTCGACGCCGCGCTCGGCGTTGGCGGTGTGCCACGCGGACGGGTGGTGGAGATCTACGGTCCGGAGTCCTCGGGCAAGACGACGCTGGCCCTCCACGTCATCGCCAGCGCCCAGAAATCGGGCGGGTTGGCGGCGTTCGTCGATGCCGAGCACGCCCTCGACCCGGAGTACTGCGGAAAGCTCGGCGTCAATGTCGACGAGCTTTTGGTGGCGCAGCCGGACAACGGCGAGCAGGCGCTGGAGATCGCCGAGACCTTGATCCGCTCGGGCTCGGTGGACGTGATCGTCATCGACTCGGTGGCGGCGCTGGTGCCGCGTGCCGAGCTCGAGGGCGAGATGGGCGATGCCTCCGTGGGTTTGCAGGCCCGGCTCATGTCACAGGCCCTGCGCAAGCTCACAGCGATCGTCTCCAAGTCCAAGACCTGCGTGATCTTCATCAACCAGATCCGGGAGAAGATCGGCGTCATGTTCGGCAACCCGGAGACCACCACCGGCGGCCGCGCGCTCAAGTTCTACTCTTCGGTGCGCCTGGACATCCGCCGTATCGGCGCCATCAAGTCGGGTGAGGAGATGGTCGGCAATCGTACCAAGGTGAAGGTGGTCAAGAACAAAGTTGCGGCGCCGTTCCGTGTCGCGGAGTTCGACATCCTCTACGGCGAGGGCATCTCGCGCGTAGGCGAGCTGCTCGACCTCGGGCTCGACCAGCGGCTCATCGCCAAGTCCGGTACCTGGCTCTCCTACGGTGAGACACGTCTCGGCCAGGGGCGCGAGAACGCTCGGACATTCCTCAAGGAGCACCCGGAGGTGGCGGCTGACATCGAGAGCAAGCTGCGCGAGCGGGCGCCCAACCTGGTCCGTGTGTCGGGCGGCGCGGACGAAGGCTGATGCGCGGGTGGCAGGCGCCACGCTACGGGGGACCTGAGGTCCTCCGCCTGTGCGACCTTCCGGACCCCCACCCCGGGTCCGGAGAGGTCGTGGTCGGGGTCCGGGCGATCGGCCTCAACTTCGCCGACTGCATGGCCCGGCAAGGGGTCTACCCCAGGGTGCCGGCGGCCCCGTTCGTCCCCGGAATGGAAGTGGTGGGCGAGGTGGTCGCGGTCGGGGAAGGGGTGGCGGATCCGCGCCCGGGGGCGCGTGTCGTGGCGGTGCCGATCTTCGGCGGGCACGCGGAGAAGGTCCGCGTGCCCGCCCGTTACACGTTCCAGCTCCCTCCGACCGTCGACTGGCAGACCGGTGCGGCGCTCGCCGTCACCGGCCTCACCGCCAACCACGCGCTCTTCACTCTCGGCCGCATCCGGGTCGGCGAGCGGGTGGCGATCACGGCCGCCGCTGGAGGCGTCGGCACGATGGCGATCCAGATGGCGGTCAACGCCGGTGCCCGGGTGCTGGCAGTCGCCTCGACGCCCGAGAAACAAGTGCTGGCAACCGACCTGGGGGCTCACGACGCGGTCGGGTACGCGGGCTACGGCGAGGCCCTCGCCGGTGGCGTCGACGTGGTGATGGATGCGGTCGGCGGGCGGCTGTTCCGGCCCGGGTGGCGAGCGCTGCGACCGGACGGCCGCTACATCCTGTATGGTTTCGCCACGGCCGTGGGAGCGAGATCGATCCACCGACTGCGCGCTGGCCTCGAGATCCTGCGTATGGGGAGGTTGAGCCCCCTGCCCATGGTGTCGCACTGCCGCACCCTGGCCGGGTTCAACCTCTCGCTCGTGCCGCACCTCGCTGGCGAGCTGCGGGAACGCTTCGCCAGCATCCTCGCCCTGGTCACGGTCGGCGAGCTCAAGCCGGTCATCGGCGCGGTGCTCCCCTTCGCCGAGCTGCCCAAGGCCCATGCCCTGCTGCAGAGCCGCAGGACGACCGGCAAGGTCGTCGTCGAGCTGTAGGGAGGCTGACCTCCCGACCCCGCGTGCGAAGCCGAGTCCAAGACCCGGCCGTCTCGAGGTGAAAGAATGAGAGCGGGCGGTGGCCGTGCTGGGTTCGGGGGTGGAGGAGAGCCTTCGACGTTCGACTGTCGACCGGGCGGGTGGATCGGTAGGGTACACTCTCCCCTCGTGGGCGATGCAGGGCGTGTCCTCGTGGTCGACGACAACGCGGCCAACCGGCTGGTGGTCAGGACGATTCTGGCCGGTGCCGGGTTCGAGGTGAGCGAGGCTGCGGACGCGTTCGCGGCCCTCGACCGCATCGACCGCGAGCAGCCGCACGCCGTGTTGCTCGACATCAAGATGCCGGGGATGGACGGGCTCGGGCTGCTCGCCAACTTGCGCAGCCGGGGCGTCGACGTGCCGGTCATCGTGCTGACCGGCCACGGCGACGAGTTCACCGCCCACTCGTGCCTGGAGGCTGGGGCCGACGCCTTCCTCGACAAGCCACCCGAGCGCGCGACGTTGCTGCTCACCGTGCAAGGCGCCGTGCGCCGCGGGAGGCTCGCCGAGGAGAACCGCCGCCTGCGAGGTGTCGGGCAAGAAGAGCCGCCGCTGCTGGGGAGCGCGCCGGCGATGGCGGAGCTGCGGGAGGGCATCGCCCGCGTCGCGCCGTCGCGGGCCACGGTGCTGGTCGTGGGTGAGTCGGGGACCGGCAAGGAGCTGGTAGCACGGCGGATCCACCACCTCTCGCCGCGGGCGCGGCAGGCCTTCGTGCGGGTGAACTGTGCCGCGATCCCCGAAGAGCTCATCGAATCCGAGCTGTTCGGCCACGAGAAGGGCGCTTTCACCGGGGCTGTGCGCAAGCAGATGGGCAAGTTCGTGCAGGCCGACGGGGGCACGCTCTTCCTCGATGAGGTCGGCGACATGTCGCTGCGGACGCAAGCCAAGGTGCTGCGGGCGCTGCAGGACGGTGAGGTCGAGCCGATCGGCGCCGGTACGGTCGGACACGTGGACGTGCGGGTCATCGCTGCGACCAACAAGGACCTCCAGGAGGAGGTGAGGGCCGGACGCTTCCGCGAGGACCTGTTCTTCCGGCTCTCGGTGGTGGTGCTCCGGACTCCGCCGCTGCGGACCCACCCCGACGACGTCCCGGCGCTGGTCGAGCACTTCACGCGGCTGGCCTGCGAGGAGTACAACCGACGCCCCAAGCGCTGGAGCGTCGAGGCGCTGCGCCAGCTTGCGGCCTACCCCTTCCCCGGCAACGTTCGGGAGCTCAAGAATATCGTCGAGCGAGCAGTGATCATGCAGCTCGAGGACGAGATCCGCCGCGTGGACCTGGTGCTCGGAGTCCCGCCGGTGGTGCAGGAGGACGGGGGGATCTTCGCCGCCGCCACGCTCGCCGAGTTCCAGGAGCAGGCGGAGCGGGCCTACCTGATCCGCCAGCTCCAGCGCCACGGCTGGAACGTCGCCGCCACCGCGCGCACCATCCAGACGCCGCGCTCCAACCTGTACAAGAAGATCGAGGCGTACGGCCTGAAGCGGGAGGACTGATGCACGCCATCACGCTCGATGACATGGCCGAGGCCGGGGCGCTCCTCGAGGGGCACTTCCGGCTTTCGTCGGGGCTCCACTCGAGCCGCTACCTGCAGTGTGCGGTATACCTCGCGGAGCCGGCACGGGCCGAGGTCGCGGGGCGTCAGCTCGCGGCCCGGCTGCGCACCGCCGGTGCCCAGCTCGTGGTTTCTCCGGCGCTCGGCGGCGTGATCATCGGCCACGAGGTGGCGCGGGCGCTCGCCGTGCCGTTCGCGTTCACCGAGCGCACCGAGGGGGTGATGGCGCTGCGTCGGGGCTTCCGGATCGAGGATGGCACGCGGGTGCTGGTGGTCGAGGACGTGGTCACCACCGGAGGCTCCACCCGCGAGGTCATGGACGTGGTGCAGCGCCACGGCGGTGTGGTGGTGGGCGTGGCCTCGATGGTCGACCGCTCCGGGACGAAGCACCCGTTCTCGCCGCTCCCGTACACGACGCTGTTGACGCTCGAGATCCCGAACTTCTCGCCCGAGAGCTGCCCGCTGTGCGCGGCCGGTGTACCGATCGTCAAGCCCGGATCGCGCCCTCGGGCCTGACGGTCACCGCAGCGCAACCATCAACCACGTCCAGTTGAGCAGGATCGCACCGAGCACGCCGAGGCGCACCCACGGTGGCCACCGTGTCGGCAGATCGGGGAGCGGGCCACCGAGCGAGACCCAAGCCGGAGCGGCGACTCCGCCCAGCACGAAAGCGATGCCCGCCAGAGCCGCCAGTGGGTTGATCCGCACCGCTCCGAGCAGGTCGGCGTGCAGCAGCGCGAGGCCAGCCCGGGTGGAGCCGCAGGTCGGGCAGGGGATCGTGGTCAGCGTGCGCAGCGGGCACGCCGGCAGGAGCGGCGCAACCGCGAGCCACAGCGGCCGCAGCACGACGGCCGAGACCGCTGCGGCGCCCCAGAGCCAGGCAAGCTGACGATCCTCCGTGGTCGCCCGGCGCCACCTCACCGCATCTTCCCGCCGATCGCGGCCATGATCGTGGTCAAGAATAGGGCCACGACCACGGCGACGCAGACGCAACAGAGCACGGCGGGTGTCAGCACGGCGGCCGCGGCTTTGCCCTTGGTCGTGCGGTGCGCGACGGCAAGACCGATGATCTGCAGGACGATCCCCCAGACGGTGCCGATCAGGCCTCCGCACAGCGGCAGCACCTGCAGCACCTGGACGGTGCTGGCGTAGCACATGACGCGCACCGTCGCCCCGAACCCGGAGCTGGCGCCGCCGTACAGCATCAGGAAGAGGTGGTAGATGGCCGCGCCGACGAAAAGACCGATCAGGATCAGAAACGGTGCAACCACCATGATGCCGACGTTGAGCAGTGTGTTGGTGCCGAAATCGGTGCCCTGCGGTATCGCCGGGAGGAGCTTGTACAGCGCCCCGCCCATGGCGATCTGATAGACCTGACCGGCGATGATGCCGAGCCACCCGAAGACGATGGCGTAAAGGATGGGACGCCCGAGCTCTCCAGCCACCTGCATACGGGAGAACGCGGCGTCGGGAGCGGTGAAGAACAGCTTGGCGGTCTCGTACAACCCCTCGAGCAACGGGTAGCCGGGCTGCTCCCACGGAAGCGGCTGGGGGCCATCCGACGGCGGCGGGATCACGCCGCCCGGCTCGATCGGAGGCGGGGGCGGCGGGGGGACGTACGCCGGATCGATGCCGGAGGGCGACGGTGGTTCGGGGGGCAGCGGCGGGTTGGAGGCCATCTCGTCACTCCTGGTCTTCGGCCGCCATTGTAGCTCGCCGCGGAAGCACCTTCGACTTCGCCGGGATGTCCGGGCCTCTCCCCCCGATCACCGCTCGTCGACCCCTGCCCAACGGACCGGAAGCGGCTGCTACTTCGTGGCTTTTTCCATTCCCCGGCCAGCGTACGGTCGCCGCATCGCCGACAGCGAGTCGGCGAGCAGGGCGAGAGCCTTGTCGGCATCCTCGCGCGTCAGGTCGAGATACGGGCGGAAGCGGATCGAGCGGTCACCGCACGGTAGCAGCAGCAGGCAGCGCTCGCGCGCCGCGACCACCAGCTCGTTGCGCTGGGCGCCGTCGGGCAGGTCGAAAGCGATCATCATGCCTCGCCCGCGGACCTGCGAGACCAGCTCCGGGTACTCGGCCGCCAGACCGTGCAGGCGGTCCTGCAGGTACTGGCCGAGGGTGCGCGCATTGGCGAGAAGGTCGTCTTCGTGGATGATCTCGAGAATCCGGGTCGCCCGCACCATGTCCGTGAGGTTGCCGCCCCACGTCGAGTTGATGCGCGAGGACAGTTGGAAAACGTTGTCGGCGACCTCGTCGATGCGGGCGTTGGAGCACATGCCACACACCTGCACCTTCTTGCCGAAGCAGAAGATATCCGGCTCGACGCCGAGCCCTTGCCAGGCCCACATGGTGCCGGTCAGCCCGAGGCCGGTCTGCACCTCGTCGAAAACGAGCAGGAAGTCGTGTCGATCAGCGAGCTCGCGGAGACGGCGGAGGAACTCCGGGCGGAAGTGGTGGTCGCCGCCCTCGGCCTGGATCGGCTCGATGAGCAGGCAGGCGATGTCATCGCCGTGGCGCGCCACGGCGGCCTCGATCTCGGCGACGGCACGCGCCTCGGCGTCGGCCACCTCGACGAGGTGCTGCTCGAGCGGGAAGACGATTCCGGGGTTGGAGATGCGGGGCCAGTCGAGCTTCGGGAAGAGCGCGTACTTGCGGGGGTCGGCCGTGTTGGTCAGCGAGAGCGTGTAGCCGGTGCGGCCGTGGAACGCCTGCTTGAAGTGGATGACCTTGCTGCCGAACTCACCCCTTAGTCCCTTGGCTCGGTTGCGCCGCACCTTCCAGTCGAACGCGGCTTTCAGCGCGTTCTCCACGCCCAGCGCCCCGCCCTCGATGACGAACATGTGGCGGTGGTGCGACTCGGGTACCGCGAGGCGGGCGAAGGTGGCCATGAACTCGGCGAAGTAGCAGGTGTAGAGGTCCGAGTTGGCCGGCTTGTGCAGGGCCGCGGTGAGCAGACGCTCGCGGTAGGCGGGGTCGGCGAATCCCGGGTGGTTCCACCCCAGCGCCTGGGACGCGAAGTTGGAGAAGAGGTCGAGGTAGGCCTTGCCGTCGCGCGCGTCGACGAGGTAGGAGCCGTGCGAGCGTTCGAGATCAGGGACGATGTGGAAGCCGTCCACCAGCATGTGCTGGGCTAACACCTCGTGCACCTGATTGGGGGCGATGCGACACGGACCCTGACCGTTTGCCATTTCGACTCTCCTTCCAGGACTGGGGTAATACCCCGGATTTATGCGCTCTTGCGATGCGGTGCGAGGACCATCGTCAGGTCACGCCCCTCGAGGGCGCCGACATCGCGCTCCAGCCGCACGAGGTCCGCCAGCTCCTGCTTGATGCGCTCCATCACCTCGTAGCCGTTCTCGGGGCGACGCATCTCGCGGCGGCGGAACATGATCGTGACCTTGACGTGCTTGCCCTGCTCGAGGAACTTGCGAACCAGGCCCAGCTTGGTCTGGAAGTCGTGATCCGCGACGCCGGGGCGGAACTTGATCTCCTTGACCTCGATCTGGTGCTCCTTGCGGCGCGCGACTCGGGCCTTCTTCTCCTGCTCGTAGCGGTACTTGCCCCAGTCCATGATCTTGCAAACGATGGGGCGGGCAGTGGGGGCGACCTCGACGAGATCGAGCCCGCGGGTACGGGCAAGGGCCAGTGCTTCCTCGACGGGGACGATGCCGACCTGGCTACCGTCAGCATCGACCAGACGGACCGGTGACAACCTGATCATCTCGTTGATTCGTGTGCGATCGCGTTCGTCAGCGATGGCTTACCTCCTCCAGGGGTGGCTCACGACACCCCGCAGTCCCAGCCTCGGCGCAGGACCGACGAAGTATAGCAAAGGAACGGCGACGCAAGGCCCGCCCCGCCCGTCCACCGGTCGACGATCGAGCCTCGGGGCTCGCCAGCACAAGGCAGGGGTGGAGCAACCAGAAACAGGCGCACCGTGAGGCATCGACACTCTCGCAACATGCTCGGTTCTCAGCTCTTGACGCTCGACCGGGTGGTCGGGCTCAGGCCGGTGGGCGGGCGGCGGCGCCGCGTCGGGGGTGCGGGGGAGCGCTTTCGGCTCCAGGCTCTCGATTGGGTGGCGGGGGAACGCGCAGGGGAGGTGGTGGGTTAGACTCCTGCGATGCGAGTCGTCTTTTTCGGGACGCCGCTGTTTGCGCTCCCCTCGCTCGACGCGCTGCTGGCGGCGGGGTTCGATATCCCGCTCGTGGTGTCGAGGGCCGACCGGCCGGCAGGCCGCCACCTCGAGCTCACCCGGCCGCCGGTCGTGGTTGCCGCCGAGCGCCTGGGCCTCGCCGTGGCCCAGCCCAACAAGCTCGGCGTCGACGAGTTCTTTCGGCCGTTTGGGGAGCTGCGGCCGGACGTCGCGGTGGTCGTCGCCTTCGGTCGTCTCATCACCCCGCGGGTGCTGGACGTCCCGCGGTTGGGGTTCGTCAACGTGCACCCCTCGCTGTTGCCGCGGCACCGAGGGCCGACGCCGATCGAGACGGCGATCCTCGAAGGCGACGCCGAGACCGGCGTGACCACGATGCTGCTCGACGAGGGGTTCGACACTGGGCCGGTCCTCCTGCAACGCGCGGTGCCGATCGGGCCGCGGGATCGAACGGCCACTCTCGAGCCGCTCCTCGCCCGGGTCGGCGCCGAGCTTCTGGTGGAGACGCTGCACGCGCTCGCGGCGGGCTCGCTGGTGCCGCAGCCGCAGGACGAGCGGGCGGCCACCGTGACGACCAAGCTCGAACGCAAGATGGGCCGGATCGACTGGACGCTCCCGGCCACCACGCTCGACCGCCGCGGTCGGGCGTTCGACCCGTTCCCGGGGCTGTACTCCAACTTCCGTGGCGCGCGAGTCAAGGTGCACGACATCCGCGTCGGGGGTGCAACGGCCGGCAACGAGCCGCCCGGCACCGTGATCGACGTCTCTCCCGCCGGGATCGCCGTGAGGTGCGGTGCCGGCACGGTCGCCGTGCTCGGCGAGCTGCAGCGCGAGGGCAAGCGGCGGCTGCCGGCCGATGCCTTCATCCTCGGTGAGCGGGTGGCGCGGGGTGAGCGCTTCAACTGACCCGCGCCAGCGCGCTGCGGGCGTGTTGGCGCGGGTCGACAGCGCTGGGGCGTACGCCGCCCGGTTGCTGGGCGACGCGCCACCGCTGACGCGCGAGCTGGTTTTTGGAACGCTGCGCTGGCAGCGCACGATCGACCACCTTCTCACTCCGTACCTGCACCGGCCTTTGTCGGCCCTCGACCCCCAGGTGCGCGCCGTGCTGCGGCTCGGGGTGTACGAGGCGCAGCGTCTGTCCACCCCGCCGCCGGTGGCAGTGGCGGAGGCGGTGCGCGTTGCGAAGGCGACCTGTCGGCCGGCGGCGGCGCTCGTCAACGCGGTGCTGCGCAAGGCGGCGCACGCTGCGTGGCCCGAGACCGAGGACCGCTCACTGGCGCTCGGGCTGCGCCTTTCGCACCCGGACTGGATGGTGGAGCGCTGGCGCGGGCTTTTTGGCGAGGCACTGCTCGCGACGGCCCTGGCGGCGGATCAGGAACCGGCGCCGCTGTCGGTGCTGGCGGCCGGTGACACCGAGCAGCGCCTACGGGCTGCCGGCTGCGAGCTCGTGCCCCACCCCTGGTCACGTGCGGTCCGGGTGGTCACCGGTAACGCCGCGGCTGCTGTGCGGATCGTTGCCGAGGGGGGCGGCTACGCGCTCGACCCCACAGCGGCGTTGGTGGCTCGGTTGGCGCCCTGGGTGGCTGGGATCCGCGTCCTCGACCTGACCGCTGCGCCCGGAGGCAAGCTGCTGGTGCTCGACGCGCATAGCGAGGGCCTCGTCCTCGTGGGCGCCGATCGGCACCTGGGACGCGTCGTCCGGTTGCGGCGCACCCTGGCGGCGAGGGGGTGCGGCGCGGCGGTGCTGGTCGCCGACGCCACCGCTCCGCCGTTCGTGTCCGGTCGCTGCGGCCTGGTGGTGGTGGACGCACCGTGCTCGGGTACCGGGACCCTGCGCCGGCACCCGGAGATCCGGTGGCGGCTGCGGGCCGAGGATCTGCCTGGGCTCGCCGCGGCGCAACGCCGCATCCTCGCCGGTGCTGTCGGGCTCGTGGCCCCGGGTGGCCACCTGCTGTATGCCACCTGCTCGTTGGAGCCGGAGGAGAACGAGCAGGTCGTCGTCGGGCTTGCCCTCGAGCCGGTACCGTTGGCCTCGGCTCTGCCCCCGGGGCTGGCGTTCGTACAGCGGCCGAGCGGAGGCGTGGTCATTCCGCCTTCGGCCTGGGGCGACGGCTTCTCGGTGCACCTATTCCGGCGGCCGGCTTGAACCGCTTCCGGCGGACGTGTAAGGTGAGAAAGATCGGAGGGGCAGGATGCCTGGAAAGATGGAGCTGGTTGAGCGCATCGCCTTCGAGACCGGCCTGCCCAAAGCGCACGCGGCCCGGGCTATCGAGGTGATGGTGGATGCCTTGGTGGACTGGTTGGCCATGGGCGACCGGGTGGTGATCCCCGGCCTCGGCAGCTTCTACGCCTCCGAGCGTCCGGCCCGCGAGGTGCGGAGCCCGCGCACCGGCGAGACCATCCGCGTCGCGGCATCCCGCACGGTGCGGTTCCGGCCGGGCAAGGAGCTCAAAAACGCGGTCAAGCCCAGCGCCGGCTGAGCACCCGGGGGAAGCAAGGACGGCACAGTCGTGGTTGAGGAGTGAGGGGGACGCGTGCACGAGCTGTCGATCGCCCAGTCGATCCTCGCGGGCACCAGAACCGCTTTGACGCCATACCCGGGAGCGCGGGTAGAGCGGGTACGGGTTGCGGTGGGGGAGCTCACCGCGATCGAGCCCGAGCTCCTGCGCTTCGCCTGGGAGGCGTTGCTCGACGGTACCCCCGACGCGGGGTGCGTCCTGGATGTCGAGTGGCGGCCGGCGAGGCAGAGCTGCCCGGCCTGCGGCGTGCCGCGCCAGCGGCCGGAGCACGGGTGGTTGATGGTCTGCGAGGAGTGCGGTGGGGCGCTGCGGATCGAGGGCGGCCAGGAGCTCGACCTACTGCAGGTGAGCTTCGTGCTGCCGGACGATGAGGAGGATGCCGATGGCACAGACCGTTGACGCCCGCCAGAAGGTGCTGGCGGCTAACGAGGCAGCGGCGCAGGAGCTGCGTGGCTCTTTCGCCGCCGCGGGGACTTTGGTGGTCAACCTCATCTCCTCGCCGGGTTCGGGCAAGACGACGCTCCTCGAGGCGAGCACGCGGGCTTTGCGCGCGCGGTACAGGCTGGGGTGCATCGAGGGCGACATCGCCACCGAGCGCGACGCCGATCGGCTACGCGCGCTGGGGATTCCGGCCCACCAGATCCTCACCGGCGGGGCGTGCCACCTCGATGCCCGCCAGGTGCGCGGCGCGCTCGAGCAGGCGCTCTTCCCGGGTCTGGATATCCTGTTCATCGAAAACGTCGGCAACCTCATCTGCCCGACCTCGTACGATCTCGGCGAGGACTTCAAGGTGGTGCTGCTCTCGGTGACCGAGGGCGACGACAAGCCGTTCAAGTACCCGGCGATCTTCGCCCGCGCGGCGGTGTCCGTGATCACCAAGTCCGACCTGTTGCCGTACACCTCCTTCGACCTCGAGGCGGTGCGACAGCAGGTGGCGACGCTCAACCCCGACGGGGCGTTCCTCGTGACCTCAGCTCGCAGCGGCGCGGGCATCGATACGTGGTGTCGGCTGCTCGAGGCAAGGCTGGCCGCCAAGCGGGGCGGTCGCGCGTGAGCCGACCCCGGAGGGCAGGAAGCAAAGGACAGGGTACGAGGGTCGGGGAGTGCGGTCGGTGGGCCGGGGGCCGCGGGTAGGGAGGCCGTGAGGCTGCACATCGTTTGCCGAGGCGTGGTCCAGGGGGTCGGTTTCCGCCCCACCGTGCATCGGGTGGCCACGAGTCTCGGGCTCGCCGGCTTCGTGCAGAACACCCCCGCAGGGGTGGTGGTGGAGGTGGAGGGCCCGGCCGCAGAGGGCTTCCTGGCGAACCTCCGGCTCGCCTTGCCACCGCTTGCCCGCCTCGACGAGGTGAGCGTGGAGGTGGTCCCCACCCGCGGCGAGGTCGGTTTCGCGGTCCGCGCCTCCTCCGAGGGTGTGCGGGAGCGGGCGCTCGTGCCGCCGGACTCGGCGTTGTGCGCCGACTGCCGGGCCGAGATGGAGGACCCCGCCGACCGGCGCTTTCGCTACCCGTTCACCACCTGCACCAACTGCGGCCCACGTTTCTCGCTCGTGCGCTCGCTGCCGTACGATCGTGAGCGCACCTCGATGGCGTGTTTTCCGCTTTGTTCGGCGTGCTCGCGAGAGTACGAGGACCCGGCCGATCGACGGTTCCACGCCGAGCCGGTGTGCTGCCCGGAGTGTGGGCCACGCCTCTGGCTGGTGAGACAGGGGGCAGGGGACGGCTTTCGACCCTCGACCCTGGACTGGGCGGGTGGGTCGGGAGAGGCGCTCGCCGGGGCGCGCGAGGTGCTGGCCGATGGTGGGATCGTGGCCGTCAAGGGGCTCGGAGGGTTCCAGCTCGCCTGCCGCGCCGATGACGAGGCCAGCGTCGCCCGGCTCCGCCAGCGCAAGCGGCGGCCGGCGAAGCCGTTCGCGGTGATGGTGCGGGATCGTGCGGTGGCCCGGCGGTTGGTGGCCTTGGCTGCCGCCGACGAGGCGGAGCTGGGCTCTCCGCGGGCGCCGATCGTGCTGGCCCCACGCCGCGGGGGCGCCGGTGTGGCCGAGGGGGTGGCGCCGGGGCTCGAGGACTTCGGGGTGCTGCTGCCCACTGCGCCGCTTCACGTGGAGCTGTTCCGCGGTGCCCCGTACGACACGCTGGTGATGACCTCGGGGAACGTCGCGGACGAGCCGATTTGCCGCACCAACCGCGAGGCCCTCGAGCGCCTGGGAGGTATCGCAGACGCCTTCCTCGTCCACGATCGCGACGTCGTGCGTCGCGTCGATGACAGCGTGGTGCGGACCGGTGAGGCGGGGCCGTTCGCCGTGCGGCGGGCGAGGGGCATGGTGCCGGAGGCGATGCCGTTGTCCTCGGCCGCCTCCCGGCCGGTGCTGGCGCTCGGAGGGTTCCTCCAGGCGACGGCCTGTCTCGCTTCCGGCTCGGAGGCGCTCCTCTCGCAGCACGTGGGCGACCTCGACAGCGAGCCGGCGCGGGTGTTCCTGCGCGAGGTCGTCGAGGGGCTCGAGGATTTCCTGCAAACCCGGGCCGAGGTGGTGGTGGTGGACGAGCACCCGGACTACCCGTCGACCTGGTTGGGCGAGGAGCTGGTGCGCGCGCGAGGCGCCGAGATCGTGCGGGTCCAGCACCACCTCGCGCACGCCGCGGCGGTGCTCGCCGAGGGGCAGCGGTTCCCGTCGGCCGACGAGGTCGTGCTCGCGATCACCCTCGACGGCACGGGGTGGGGACCCGACGGCACCGCCTGGGGTGGCGAGTGGCTGGAGCTCGGCGGCGCCCTGGGCTGGCGCCGCCTCGCGTCGCTGCAGCCGCTACCGCTCGTTGGCGGCGAGGCCGCGGTGCGGGAGCCGTGGCGGGGGGTCGTCGCCGCGCTCGAGCTCGCAGACGCCTCGGAGCTTGTCGAGCGCACGGCGATGGCGAACCTCGTTGCGCCCGCCCGGCTGAGGTCGGTGGCGGAGCTCGTCCGGGGCCACTGGCCCCTGGCCTCGGGCGCTGGCCGCGTGTTCGAGGCGTTGGGCGCGCTGCTGGGCGTGGTCGCGGTGAACGGCTACGAGGGCGAGGCGGCGGCGCGCGCCGAGACGCTGGCGGCCGCGGCCTGGCCCGCACGACCTTGGCGGGAGGTTTTGCTGCGACCCGGCCAGCCGCTCCCGTCCGCCGCTTTGTTGCGCGCCGCGGCCGAACGCCTGCTGGTCGGGGAGCCGCCTCCCCGAGTGGCGGCAGGCTTCCACGCGACGTTCTGCCAACTGGTCGTGGAGCTGACTCGAGCCGTAGCCCGACCAGGGGTGGTAGCCTTGGGCGGGGGGTGCATGGTCAACCGGCTGCTGCGTCGGGGTTTGGTCGACGGGCTCCGGGAGGCGGGGTTCGAACCGCTGCTCCCGCACCGGGTGCCGGCCGGGGACGGCGGCTTGGCCTACGGGCAGGCCGTGTTGGGGGTCGAGGCGATCGCCCGGGGAACGCGCCTCCACCAGGAAGGAGCGGCCTGATGTGCCTTGCGGTTCCGATGCAGGTGCTCGAGCGGCGCGACGATCTGGCGATCGTCGAGCTCGACGGGGTGCGGCGGGAGGGGTCGCTGAGGTTGCAGCCCGAGGCGCGGGTGGGCGATTTCGTGCTCGTGCACGCCGGGTACGCGATCGGCATCGTCGACGAGCTGGAGGCGCGGGAGACGCTGGCGCTGCTCGCCGAGATGGCGCGGCTGGAGGGCGGCGAAGGTGAGCCAGGAGCGGAGGTTCGCTGATCCTGCGGCGGTGCGGGCGCTGGCGACCCGCATCGCCCGGCTGGCGGAGGGCGTGTCGCGCCGCCTCACGATCATGGAGGTGTGTGGCACCCACACCCACGCGGTGGCGGCGGCCGGGTTGCGCCGCCTCTTGCCGCCCAACGTGCGCCTGATTGCCGGCCCGGGCTGCCCGGTCTGCGTCACCCCGGTGGGGTACGTGGACCGCGCCGAGGCACTGGCTCGCCGCGACGACGTCATCGTCACCACCTTCGGGGACCTGGTCCGGGTGCCGTCGAGCCACGGCAGCCTCGAGCGCTGCCGGGCCGAGGGCGGCAACGTGCACGTCGTCTACTCGCCACGCGACGCTCTCGCGGTGGCGCGCGAGCACCCCGACCGCACGGTGGTCTTTCTCGGGGTCGGGTTCGAGACCACGACGCCCACGGTGGCCGCTGCCCTGGCCGAGGCGGAGGAGTGCGGGATCGCCAACTTCCAGGTTCTCGCCGGACACAAGACGATGCCACCACCGATGCGGGCGCTGGCGCTCGATCCGGCTGTGCGCGTGGACGGGTTCCTGTTGCCGGGCCACGTCTCGGTGATCGTCGGCTCGGACGCTTTCGAGTTCGTCGCCTCCGAGCTCGGGCGCGCCGCGGTGGTCGTGGGGTTCGCCCCCACCGACGTGCTGCGTGGCGTGGAGGCCATCGTCCGACAGGTGCTGGAAGGTCGGGCGGCGATCGAGAACCTCTACACCCGCGCCGTCACCCCCGAGGGCAACCGGGGGGCGCGGGCGCTCGTCGAGCGCCATTTCACACCTGCCGACGCCGTCTGGCGCGGCCTCGGCCCGATCCCGGGCTCGGGCCTGGCGCTGCGGGACGATCTCGCCCACCGCGACGCCGGGCGCCTCGCGGTCGAGGTGGGCGCCCCGGTGGAGCCGCCTGGGTGCCGGTGCGGCGACGTGCTGCGAGGGGTCATCGATCCCCCGGAGTGTCAGCTTTTCGGCCGCGCCTGCACGCCGGCGTCCGCCGTCGGCGCCTGCATGGTGTCGAGCGAGGGAAGCTGCGCCGCCTGGTACCGCCACGAGGGGCGAGCATGAGGCGCGAGCATCCCCCGAGGAGACGGTGACCATGGAGAGGGTTTTGCTGGCGCACGGCGGCGGGGGACGGCTCACCCAGGAGCTCATTCGGGAGCTGTTCGCGCCGGCGTTCGCCAACCCCGCGCTGGCCCCGCTGTCGGACTCGGCGCTGCCGGGCGCGCTGCCGCCCGGGCGGCTGGCGTTCACCACCGACGCGTTCGTCGTCGACCCCCCGGTCTTCCCCGGGGGTGACCTCGGCTACCTCGCGGTGTGCGGCACCGTCAACGATCTCGCGGTGGCGGGCGCGACCCCGCTCTGGCTGTCGTTCGCGGTGATCCTCGAGGAGGGGCTTCCACTCGGGCGGCTGCGGGCCTTCGTCGAGGGCGCGGCGCGCGCCGCGGCCCAGGCCGGCGTGCAGGTGGTCGCTGGCGACACCAAGGTCGTGCCCAAGGGCAAGGCGGATGGGGCGTTCATCGTCACCGCCGGCGTCGGCGTGGTACCGCCCGGCGTCGACCTCGGCGACCACCGCATCACGCCGGGGGATGCGGTGCTGGTGTCGGGGCCGATCGGGGAGCACGGGGCGACGGTGATGGCGGCCCGGCATCAGATGGCCGGCGCCGGGCTGCGCTCCGACTGCGCCCCACTCGGCTCGCTCGCGGCCGCGCTGCGCGACGGCGGCGTCGAGCTCCATGCCATGCACGACCCGACGCGGGGCGGGGTGGCCACGACCTGCCACGAGGCGGCGAGCCGGGCCGGTGTCCGCATCGTCGTCGACCAGGAGTCGGTGCCGGTCGAGCCTCAGGTCGCCGCGGTGTGTGAGCTGTTGGGGCTCGACCCGCTGTACGTGGCGTGCGAGGGGCGGTTGCTCGCCTGGGTGCCGGCGGGCGAAGCGGAAGCTGCGCTCGCGATTCTCCGGGGGCACGCGCACGGCCCGAGAGCGGCCGTCATCGGCCGGGTCGAGAGCCGCTCGTCCGAGCAGGCGCCGGTCGTGCTGCAGACGCCGTTCGGGACCACCCGGGTGCTCGACCTCCTCGCCGGCGCCGAGCTGCCGAGGATTTGCTGATGGACGCCTCGCTGGGCGAGGTCGTGCTGGCCGTCTGCCTCGGGCTCGGGCTGGCGGCGGCTGCGGGGTTGCGGATCTTCGTTCCGCCGTTCGTGCTCTCGGCGGCCTCCCTGCTTGGCCTCGTGAAGCTGGCGCCCGGGCTCGGGTGGATGGGTTCGTGGCCGGCGCTGTTGGCGTTCGGTGTCGCTCTCGGAGCCGAGATCAGCGCCTACTTCGTGCCGTGGCTCGACAACCTCCTCGACGCCCTGGGGGCGCCGCTGGCGGTGCTGGCCGGTGTCGTGCTCCTGGCGGCGCCGCTCGAGAGCGTCAGCCCGTTGACCCGGTGGACGCTCGCGGTGCTCGTGGGCGGGGCGGCGGCGGGCGGTGTCCACATCGGAGCTGCACTGCTCCGCAAGGCCTCGAGCCTGGCGACCGGAGGGCTCGCCAACTGGGTGGTCGCTACCGGCGAGGCGGTGATGGCGTTCTCGCTCGCCGTTCTCGCCGTGGTGCTGCCGCTGCTGGCGGTGGCGTGCGTGCTCCTCGCCCTCGCGCTCGCCCGCCGTCTCGCGCGCCCGGCGAGAGGCTGACCGTCGTCGGTCGATCGTCGAGGTCCGCGGGTCGACGCCGACGGAGGGCGCATCGCCAGGGGTTTGGTTGGGGACCGGGTCCGCGTCGGGGTCGACGATCGGTGGTGGGGTCGGGTGGGGGCGGCGGTGCGGAGGCCGCAGCAGGTGGGGGCGTGGTCGGGAAACCAGCCACCAGCCCCCGTCTTCTCAGTCCGAGAACGCCGAGCCGCCGATGAACTCCCGTAGCAGCGAGGTGTGCGGCACGTCATCTTGGAAGATCGGCACGAACAAGGCGAGGAACTTCAACAGCCGGAACGCCTCGGTATACGTGTGGTGCTCGCGCGGTACCTCGAGCAGAAAGCGCTCGGCGTACACCTTGAGCACCGCCGGCTCGTAGACCAGCGCCGAGTTGAACATGATGTCGGCCTGCTCCTGGAACGGGAAGATGCCGCGCGCCTCGCCTCGCCGCACCGAGTTCCACATCTCGAGCGTGCGCGTCGCCGGGTGGCCGCGATACAGCCGGTCCCGAACCAGGCGCCGGATGAGCCGCGCATCCGAGGTGAAGATCCGGTTCTGGTCGTCGAGGATGAGCTGGGTGAGGGCGGAAATGAAGAGCCGGAACTTGGCCCGCTCGGGGATAGCCTCGGTGAGCTTGGGGTTGAGGGCGTGTATGCCCTCGACGAGCAGGATCTGGCCGGGCTTGAGCTGCAGCCTGTGCCAGCGTCCGGGCTCGTCGCGCATTCCGGTGAGGAAGTTGTAGCGCGGAACCGCCACCTCTTCGCCACGCAGCGCGGCGTCGAGCTGCTGGTTGAGGAGCGCCAGATCGAGCGCCTCGATCGCCTCGTAGTCGGGCTTGCCGTCGGCGTCGAGAGGGGTCCGGTCGCGGTCGATGAAGTAGTTGTCGAGCGACAGCCCCACCGGTTGGATACCGTTGACGCGGAGCTGGATCCCCAGCCGCTTGATGAACGTCGTCTTGCCGGAGGCGGAAGGCCCGGCGACCAGCACCATCCGGATGCGATCGTCTTCGTCAGCGATCGCATCGGCGATCTGGGCGATGCGTTTCTCCTGGAATCCCTCGGAGATGCGAATCACCTCCGAGATCTCTCCCGACAGGCAAAGCCGGTTGAGGGCACCGACGTTGGCGACCCCCAGGACCTCGTTCCACCGTCGCGTCTCACGATAGATCGCGAAGAGCTTGGGTTGCGGGCGCAGCGGGCGCTCGGTCGCCGCCTCGCCGTTGCGTGGGAAGCGCAGCAGCAGGCCGTCCTCATAGGGCAGCACGGCGAGGCCTTTGAGGCGACCGGCCGACGGCGCCACGGGACCGTGGCCGATGTCGTTGAAGCTGCCGCAGCTCACCAGCGGCACGGTCGATGAGCGGTAGGTCGCGAGCAGGGCGAGCGTCGACTCCTGACCGGCGGCACGGAACAGCGACTCCGCCTCCTCGAGCGTCACGACCCGGCGCACGAACGGGCGATCCTCGCGGCAGATCTCGTCCACCCGACGGGCGATCGAGCTGACGGTCTGGAGCGTGAGCGGGAACGGCGCCTGCCAGGAGAAGAAGTATCCCTTGCCGAGCGACTGCCCGACCGTCAGCTTGGCCTCGGGGTAGAGCTCCCGCACCGCCTCCAGCAGCACCAGAGAGGCCGAGCGCCGGAATACGGCCTCACCTTCGCGCGACGGAAGGCGCACTGCCTCGAGCTCGACGTAGTGCCCGCGGAGCGGGAAATCGAGCATCACCAGCCGACGGTTGACGAGGGCGGCCAAGATGTCGTCGGGAAGGCGGTCGAACACCTCGGTCAGGAACTGGGCGACGGTCACGCCGCTGCTGACCTGACGCCGCTCGCCCCGGAAGCTCACCACCACGCTGGAGCCCGGCACACGCACCTCCAACCTCGCATTGTAGTGCTTCGAGCAGGTGGGGATCCCCCCCGAGCGGGCCGCACGCGAGGCTCGGAGCCCGCCGGTCTGCGGTCTTTTGCCGGTTGCCTCCGGCCTCGCTCCGATGCTACGGTTGCCGGCCATGAGGTGGTGGGCCCGGTTGCTGGTGGCGTTGAGCGGGAGTTCGGTTGCGCTGGCCCAGGCGCCGCTGCCACCCGATCTCAAAGGCGCCGACAAGCTGGCGGCGCTGGTGCAGCGGGTGACGCAGGTGCAGGCCGGGATCACGACCTTGCAGGCCCGCTTCGAGCAGCGGAAGACCAGCCGGCTGCTCGCCGAGCCGACGGTTTCGGTCGGACGCTTCTACTACCTGAGCCCCGACCTGGTGCGCTGGGAGTACGAGACGCCCCACCCGATGACGGTCGTGCTCGCGGAGGGAGTGGCGATCACCTACCGTCCGGCCGAGAAGCGGGCCGAGCGGGTGGAGGTGGGGCGGCTGCAGCGCCGGGTGCTGCGATTCGTCGGCGCCGCCGAGCCACTGGACCGCCTCAAGCAGAACTTCTCCTTCACTTTCCGCGATCCGGGCGACGACTCCAACTACACCCTCCTCCTCAACCCGATCTCGCATCTGATCAAGAAACGCCTCCGGCGGGTCGAGGTCGAGATCGACCGGGTGCGCATGATGCCGGTCGCGGTCTCGTACGTCGAGGCGGACGGTGATTCTGTCGCCTATCGCTTCACCGACATCGTCACCAACCAGCCGATCGAACACGCCTTCTTTTCGCTCGCGCTGCCGCCCGATGTTCAGGTCGTGGAGGTCAAGCTCGGGAGCAATGAGTAGGTGGCCGGCCACTTCGCCGTCGTCGCCGAGGACGGTGGGACGCGCGCCCGGGCGGGCGAGCTGACGACCCGCCACGGCATCGTCCACACGCCTGCCTTCATGCCCGTGGGCACCGCGGCCAGCGTCAAGGGGCTGGCGCCCTGGGAGCTCGGTGCGCTGGGGCCGGAGATGGTGCTGTGCAACACCTACCACCTCCTCCTGCGGCCCGGCGTCGAGACGCTGGAACGTCTCGGTGGGTTGCACGCCTTCATGGGCTGGGACGGTCCCATCCTCAGCGACTCGGGGGGGTTCCAGGTGTTCTCTTTGGCGGCCCGCCGGCAGCTCGACGAGGACGGGGTGACGTTCCGCTCCCACCTCGATGGCAGCGAGCTTCGCCTTACCCCCGAAAGCTGCATCGAGACGCAGCGGCGCCTCGGTGTGGACGTCGCCATGGCGCTCGACGTCTGCCTGGCGCTGCCGGCGCCGCGAGCCGAGCTCGAAGCGGTGGTCGGCCTCACCTCGCGCTGGGCGGCACGCTGCCGGGCAGCGCTGGTGCCCGGCGCAGGTACGCTGCTTTTCGGCATCGTCCAGGGCGGGCTCGACCTCGCGCTGCGACGGCGCTCGGCCGAGGAGCTCGGAGCGATGGGGTTCGACGGCCATGCCCTGGGGGGGCTGTCGGTGGGGGAGCCGCCGCCCGAGATGTGGCAGGCGGTCGATGCGTGCGCCCCGCTGTTGCCGGCCGACCGGCCGCGCTACCTCATGGGCGTCGGCACGGTCGTGGACATCGTCCACGCGGTGACCGCGGGGATCGACCTCTTCGACTGCGTCATCCCGACCCGCAACGCCCGCAACGGTCTGCTGCACACCTCGCGAGGGCCGGTGGTGCTCAAGCACGCCCGCTGGCGACAGGCCGACGAGCCGCCGGACCGGGAGTGCACCTGCCCCACCTGCCGCACCTGCTCGCTGGCCTATCTGCGGCACCTGTTCCTCGCTCGGGAGGCCGCGGTCGTGGTCCTGGCGACGGTGCACAACCTGCACTTTTACCTCTCCTTGATGCGTTGCCTGCGTTCGGCTATCATGACCGGCCGCTTCGCGGCAACGCGCGGCGCGTTGCTGGCCCGTTTCGGCGCCGCCGACGAGGAGACGTGATGGATCCGAAGAACCCAATCGTGCAGTTCCTGCCGTTCGTCGTCATCTTCGCGATCTTCTACTTCCTGCTCATCATGCCGATGCGCAAGCGGCAGAAGAAGCACCAGCAGATGCTGTCGAAGCTCACCAAGGGGGACCGCGTGGTGACCTCCGGCGGGATCTTCGGCACGGTGGTCGAGGTGCAGGGCGACCGCGTGATCCTGCGCGTGGCTGACAACGTGAAGCTCGAAGTGGCGGTCTCGGCCGTCGCAGGCCTCGCGAAGGATGCCGCCGACGTCAACCTCGCCCCGAGCGAGTGAGGAGGAGAAGACATGCAGCGCAAGCTTATGTGGCGCTGGATTCTGATCGGGCTCGTGACCGCGGCCGCGGTCTACCTCATGTACCCGCCCGAGCAAAAGGTCAAGCTGGGCCTGGATCTCAAAGGTGGCATCCACCTCGTGCTCCAGGTCAACCAGATGGATGCCGTGCGAGCCGAGGTCGACGACGCCATGGAGCGGGTGCGGGCCGAGCTGGCGTCCAAGGGGTTCCCGCCGGAGTCGATGGTGCGTCTGGAGGACGGCGACGGCTTCCGGTTCAAGCCGATGGCCAATACCTCCGACAAGCTGCTCGACAAGATCCTCGGCGATCGTCTCCCGGACTTCAACGTCGCGCCCGGGGTCGAGACCACGGCCCGCCTCAAGCCCGAGGTCAGGCGCTCGGTGCAGGATATGGCGGTCCGCCAGGGGCTCGAGACGATCCGCAATCGCATCGACCAGTTCGGGGTCGCGGAGCCGACCATCCAGCGTCAGGGGCTGGAGAGCAACCGCATCGTCGTGCAGCTTCCCGGGGTCGATGACCCGGGGCGCGTCAAGGAGCTGATCCGCTCCACGGCCTTTTTGGAGATCAAGCCGGTGGTGCGCGTGGCGCCCACCGAGGAGGCGTTGCTGGCGACGCTCGGCGGCGTCGTCCCCGACGACTCGCAGGTCGTTCCGGGAGACGTGGAAGGGCAGGATGGTCGTGTCACCGGCCGCGAGTACTACCTGGTGAAGAAAGCCTCGGTGGTGACCGGCCGCGATCTCCGAACCGCACGCCGCTCGCAGGACCAGTACAACCAGCCGGCGGTTTCCTTCTCGCTCTCGCCGGAGGGCGCCCGGAAGTTCGGCGAGTACACCGCCGCCCACATCGGCGATCGCATGGCGATCGTGCTCGACAACAAGGTTCGCTCGGCGCCGTCGATCCGCTCGCGCATCGACGACTCGGGGATCATCGAGGGCAGCTTCACGATGCAAGCGGCCGAGGACCTGTCGCTGGTGCTGCGGGCCGGCGCCCTGCCGGCCTCGATCACCTACCTCGAGGAGCGCACCGTGGGCCCGAGCCTGGGGCGCGACTCGATCGTGCGCGGCATCCGCGCCGGCCTCGTCGGGCTGGCGCTGATCATGGTCTTCATGTTGCTCTACTACAAAGGAGCTGGCATCAACGCGGTATTGGCCCTGGTGCTCAACGCCGTGATTCTGATCGGTACGATGTCAGCGTTCCATGCCACCCTGACGCTGCCGGGTATCGCCGGCATCATTCTGACCATCGGCATGGCCGTCGACGCCAACGTGCTGATCTTCGAGCGCATCCGTGAGGAGCTCGAGCTCGGCAAGACGGTGCGCTCGGCGCTCGACCTCGGCTTCCAGCGGGCGCTTTCCGCCATCATCGACTCCAACCTCACGACCATCATCTCGGCCCTCTTCCTGTTCCAGTTCGGGACCGGTCCGATCAAGGGCTTCGCGGTGTCGCTGACCATCGGTCTGCTGGTCTCGATGTTCACCGCGGTGTTCGTGTCCCGGGCCATCTTCGATCTGCTGCTGTCACGCCGCGAGAAGGTCACGGCGCTTTCGATCTAGGGGGTCGCCATGCGTGTATTGCACAACACCAGCTTCCGCTTCATGCACTTCAAGTGGCTGTGGTTGGGGGTGTCGCTGGCGGCGATCGCCGTCTCGATTCTCCTCATCACCGTCGGGCCGGGTTTCAAGCTCGGCGTCGACTTCGCGGGCGGGACCCAGATCACCATCAAGTTCAAGTCCGACCCAGATCTCGGGCGCATCCGCAAGGCGCTCGAGGATTTGCAGATCGGAACCGTGACCATTCAGCGGTTCGGGGATCCCAGCGACCGCGAGCTGCTCATCCGCATGCAGAACCCCAAGCAGGAGGAGGGCGACTTTGCGGCCCCCATGGTGGCGGCGCTCGACCGCGAGTTCAACCAGGTGCAGGCCGCGATCCGCATGAACCTGCAAGGTGCCGATGTGATCGCCGATGCCCTCGTGGAAGCCGATCCCGACGCGGTCGGCGGTGCGGTCAGCGGTCGCCAGGCGTACTACCGCCCGATGGCCGACGCCATCCTCCAGCTTCGCAAGCAGAAAGGGCTTCTCGTGGGTCCCCAGGATCTGACCGGAGTTGCGGCGCTGTCGACCGGGGTCCGGACCTACCTGTCGCAGAGCGCGCGCTTCGGGGAGTTCTCGTTGCTGGCGGCTGACAACGTCGGCCCGCTGGTCGGCAAGGACCTCCAGAAGAAGGCGACCTTAGCCGTCACGTTCTCGCTCCTCGGGATGCTGGTCTACATCTGGTTCCGCTTCCAGCTCCAGTACGGGATCGGTGCGGTCCTCGCGCTCGTCCACGATACGGTCATTGCGCTCGGCGCCCTCTCGCTCACCGGCCGTGAGATCGACATCGCGACCATCGCCGCGCTGCTGACCCTGGTTGGCTACTCGGTCAACGACACGGTGGTCATCTTCGACCGTATCCGTGAACGGTTGAAGCTCGACCGCGGCAAACCGCTCGAGGTCGTCATGGACCTCGCCATCAACCAGACGCTGTCGCGGACCATCATCACCTCCGTCCTCACCGAGCTGGTCGTGGTCTCGCTGTTTCTGTTCGGCGGCGAGGTCATCAACACCTTCGCGTTCGTCCTGATGATCGGTATCGTCGTCGGCACCTACTCGTCGGTCTGCATCGCCTCGCCGATCGCCCTGTTCGCCTCCAACTGGCGCGAGAAGCGCCGGATGGCGAAGCGCCGCCGCTAGGAAACCGGCGGAGAAAGCGGACCTTCCCATTTCTCCGCCAGGCTGCTCGCAACCCCGGTCTTCCGAGGTTGGCGGACGTCGGGCAGCGGCCGAGGAGCTGCCGCCCTTTCGCGTGGGTGGCCGATCGCAGCGGTGCGGCCCGTCGGTGGTAGACTCGGGGGCCGGGGCCGCGAAGCGGGTCGCCCCGGAGCCCGGGTTCGAATGGAGCTTCCCTGGTCATGACGGCCTCATCACCTCTTCTTGCTGACCGGCTCGTGGCGTGAACGAGACGCTGCGTCCTGCTGGTCGGGCCGACCACAAGCAGCGGCTGTTGCTGGCTGTCGAGTCCCTCAGCCGGCGCCGTTGGGGAGTGGTCTTGGTGGTGGCGGCGGTGGCGTTCGGGTTCTCTTCCTGGCTCGGCTCGAAGATCCGGCTCGAGTCCGATGTGCTCAAGCTGATACCGCGCGGGAACCGCCAGGTCGACACCTTCCGTCAGGCGCTCGCCGATTTCGGCTCGATCGACTACTTGATGGTGCTGCTGGAGACCGATAAAGGCGACCATGTGGACGCACTGGTCGAGCATGCCGATCTCCTCGCGGAGCGGCTGAGCGCCCGCAAGGACCTGGTGGAGTCGATCGAGTATCGGGTTCGGCCGGACCCGCGTTTTCTCGATCTGTTTCATGAGAACGCGCTGCTTTTCCTTGCCCCGGAGGAGCTCCCGGATATCGCGGCGCGCCTGGCCGACGAGGCGATCGCCGTGCAGGTGCGCGATGCCCACGCCGCACTCGCCTCGCCGATGGGCACTTTCCGCGAGGAGTTTCTGCTCGAGGATCCGCTCGGGCTGATGCCCGTGTTCGCGAAGCGGCTGCTCGGCCAGCACGGCTCCCTCAAGCTCGACCTCGCGAGCGGGTACTACCTGTCGCGGGACGGCCGCTCGTTGATCATGCTCGTCAAGCCCGCGCACGCCTCCCAGGACCTCGCGTTTTCCACCGCCTTGCTCGAAGCGGTTCGGGAGGAGGCGGCGGCCGTCAGCTCCGAGCTCGCAGGCGACGGAGACAACCCGCCGGTGGTGGCGACCCGTCTCGGTGGCAACCCGGCGATGCTGGTCGAGGAGACGGCGCTGGTGGGGCGCACCGTCGTCATCACCGGCTCGGCGTCGTTCGTGGCGGTGCTCGGGCTGTACCTCGTCTGCTACCGGCGGGTGGCTACCCTTTTCTACTCGAGCCTGCCGCTCATGCTCGGCCAGGCAGCGTGCTTCGCCCTCGCCTACTTCTATCCCGGCAACCTCAACTCGGCCTCCGCCGCGCTGCCGGCCCTGCTCATGGGGCTGGGGACCGACTTCACGATCGTCATGTACGCACGCTACGTCGAGGAGCGCCAAGCCGGTCGGAGCCTCGCCGAGGCCACCGAGGCGATGGTGGGGGAGGGTGGGCTCGGTGTCTTCACCGGCGCCCTCACCTCGGCCGGGACGTTTTACGCCCTGTGTATCAGCTCGTATCGCGGGCTCTCGGACCTCGGGTTTCTGATCGGCACCGGGATCGTCCTGTGCGGTATCGCGGTCGTCTTCATGCTGCCGGCCATGATCGTCTGGAACGAGGGGGTGCGTCCGCAGCTCAGGCCGGTCAGGCGGCTGCACTTGCAGTCGTTCGGGCTCGAGCGCCTGATCGCGGTCGCGGTCCGCCGGCGGACCGCGGTGATCGCCGGCACCGTGGTGCTCACCGCGCTCGCGGCCTGGGGAGCGTGGCGGCTCGACTTCGACGAGCGTATCGACTCCCTGCGCTCGACCGAGTCGGCGTCGTACAAGGTGCAGCGGGACATCGCCCAGCGCTTCGGCGCCTCGCTCTCGTACATGATGGCGATCTCCGAGGGCCGAACCCTCGACGAGGCGGTGGAGCTCGCCGCGCGGGTCGAGGCGCGGCTGCAGCCGTTCGTGGCCGAGGGCGTGGTGGGGCGGGTCGAGTCGATCTTCAGCTACCTGCCGCCGGCCGACCGGCAGCGGCAGGTCGTGGAGGCACTCGCCCGCGGATCCAAAGACGTGTTCGACCCGGCCAGAATCCGCCGGGTCCTGGTCAGGGAGCTGGAGGCCAATGGCTTCCGGGTCGAGCCGTTCGCGCCCTATCTGGCTCGCCTGGATCGCTTCCTGGCTCCCGACCGGCCACTCGGCATCGACGACCTGGAGGGCAAGGGGCTGGATCGCATCGTCCATCGATACGTCCGGCGTGACGCCGAGCGGGTGCGGGTCGTCACCTACTTCTATCCGACCCGGCCCGAGTGGCGCCGCACCCCGCCGCCCGGTCTCGTGGAAGCGGTCACCGGGAGCGACGCCGGCATCACCGTCACCGGCACCAACGTGCTCGGACGGGAGCTCAAGAAGATCTTCCTGCGCGACGCCCGGCGGGCGGCGGTCCTGGGGGTCGTGCTGGTCGCGGTGCTGCTGCTGGTCGATTTCCGCAGCCTCCGCCTCGCCGCTGTCGCCATGGCCCAGCTCGCCAGCGGGATCATCCTCATGCTCGGCGTGATGTACGCGCTCGACCTGCAGATCAACTACGCCAATGCCTTCGTCGCCACGATGCTCCTCGGCGTGGGCATCGATTACGGCCTCCACCTCGTGCACCGGCTGCACCGCAACGGCGGGCGGATCGACGAAGGCGTGCTGGAGACCGGCAAGGGCGTGGTGCTGGCGACAGCCACCAACATCGCTGGTTTCGGCACCCTCACCCTGGGGAACTACCCGGCGCTGCGATCGCTCGGGGTGATGGCGCTGATCGGCTCGATCACCTGCCTGCTGACCGCTCTGATGTTGGTGCCGGCGCTCATGGCCGGGCGCCGGCAGCAGCCCGGTGAGCCCCCTCGGTCTGGTACTCTCGACGGCTGATGACGGCACCTCCGGTCTTCGACGCCCGCGGCCTGAGCAAGCGCTTTCACATGGGCCAGGCCACGGTCGAGGCGCTGCGCGGCGTCGACCTCCAGGTCTCGGCGGGCGAGGTGCTCGTGGTCGCGGGGCCGTCGGGCTCGGGCAAGAGCACGCTCCTCCACCTGCTGGGGACGCTCGACGAGCCGGATGCCGGTGCACTGACGATCGACGGGACCCCGGCCTCGTCGATGGGCGAGGCAGAACGCACGGCGTTCCGGCGTATCCGGCTCGGTTTCGTCTTCCAGACTTTCAACTTGCTGCCGGTGCTCTCCGCCCAGGAGAACGTCGAGCTGCCGCTGTGGTTGGCTGGGGTCAGCAGCGGTGAGCGCCGCCGTCGGGCGCACGAGGCCCTCGCCGAGGTGGGGCTGGGTGCTCGGCGCGGACACCGCCCCGACCAGCTCTCGGGCGGCGAGCGGCAGCGCGTCGCCATCGCCAGGGCGCTCGTTCACCGGCCGCTCGCCGTGCTGGCCGACGAGCCGACCGGCAACCTCGATTCCGGGACCGCCGCCGAGGTCATGGAGCTGCTGATGTCGCTCAATCGCGCACATGGCACGGTGTTCGTCATCGCCACCCACGACGCCGCCCTGATCGCGCGGGCTCCCCGGCGCGTCGCCCTGCACGACGGCCGCGTCGCGAGCGACGAGAGGAAGGCGTCGGCGTGAAGCTGGCTTTGCTTGCCCTGCGCAATCTCGCTCGCAACCGTCGGCGGACCGCGATCTCGCTGGCCGTGGTGGCGACCGGGACGGCGGCGCTGCTGCTCACCGCCGGGTTCATGGCGTTCTCGTTCGAGGGGCTGTCGGAGGCCATGATCCACGGCGGTCTCGGCCACCTCGAGATCGCGCTCGGCAGCGCTTCGGCGGGTCGCACGGCGACGCTCGAGCGCTCGCCAGCCGAGGGTCTCGATGACTGGGAGGTCGTGCAGCGGCAGGTCGAGGCTTTGCCGGGGGTGCTCGCCGCCTCACCGACCGTGCACGTGGCCGGGATGGTTTCGACCGCGAGCGGGACGTCCGCGGCCTTTCTGGGCGTGGCCGGCGATCCGGCTCGCGAGCGGCGCATGGGGTTTTCGGTGAAGCTCCGCCAGGGTGACCCGGTGCCGGATGCGCCGCCGCGCGAGGGCGAGGATCGGGTGATGATCGCGCAGGGGTTGGCGCAGGCGCTGGGGGTCGGTCCCGGTAGCCGCGTGACCCTGCTGGCTGTGGATCTCGAGGGGATGCTGAACGCCCTCGACGTCACCGTCGCCGGTCTGATCACGACCGGTGTCCAAGAGCTCGACACCCGCTACCTGCGGCTCTCGCTCGGCTCGGCCCAGCGGCTGCTCGGCACCACGAGGGTCTCGAACCTGCTGGTCACGCTCGACCGCACGAGCCGTACCGAGGAGGCACTGGCCAGCGTCCGCAGTGTGCTGGCCGGGCACCAGCCGCCGCTCGCGGTCGTGCCGTGGACCGAGCGGGCACCGTTTTACGCCCAGGTCGAAGCGCTGTACGTCGGGATCTTCTGGTTCCTCGGCACGATCGTCTTCGCGCTCGTCGTGCTGGCGACCTCGAACACCCTTACCATGACGGTGATGGAGCGGTTTCGGGAGCTCGGTACGCTGCGGGCCCTCGGCACCTCGGTCTGGCAGGTTGCCGGTTTGATCGGGTTGGAGGCCGTGTGGCTGGGGCTCATCGGTGGGGTGGTGGGCGACGTGCTGGGCGCCGGCCTGATCGGGCTGCTGAACGCGATCGGCATCACCATGCCTCCCCCTCCCGGGGCGGTCGACCCGATCGAGCTGCGAGTGGTGTTCGTACCGGAGGCGTTCGGAGGCGCGATCCTTCTCATGCTCACCGTCCTCGCGCTGGCGGCGGTGGCCCCCGTGCTGCGCGTGGCCCGGCTGCGCATCGTCGATGCGCTGACGCACACCTGAGCGATGACAGCTCCGGATCGGGTCCGCCGCAGATACCACCCGGGTCGGAGCCGCCGGCCCGGCAGGCCGTGCTGTCTCGTCGTGATGGCGTTCGCAGGCTTAGCGCACGCGGCACCGACGGTGACCCCGCCCGCCGCCGAGCAGCGCGTGCTGCTCGCCCGGACGAACCTCTTCTCGAGCGTGCCCCAGCAGTTCCACGCAATGCTTTTCGTCAGCTGGTCGGACGGGCTGCGGCCGCTCCGGGTCGAGATGTGGAGGGGCGGGCGAGACCGGATGCTGGCCCGGGTGCTCGGCCCCAGGCAGGCCGGCCGGTTCCTGCTCCAGGTGGGCGCCGAGCACTACCTCGTCGCTCCCGGGGCACGACAACCGGTCAAGCTCGGTGCCGGCGTCGCCGCCGCCGGCCCGGTCTCGTTCGAGCAGTTGCTGGGCGTGGATGTGGAGCGGGACTTCGAGACCGAGCGGGTGGAGGCGGGCGAGCGGATGGTGACCTTCCACCTCGTGGCGAGGGCGGGCAGCGCGGTGGCGCGGGCGACGCCGCGGGCGCGCTGGGTGGTCGACCGGATACGGCGGCAGCCGGTGCGGCTCGACATCGTGCTGGCTGACGGCCGGACCTCGCGGGTCGTCGAGTTCGCGAGCTTTGCCGACCCGCGGACGCTGGTGCCCGCCAAGCTGATCCTCAAGGACGTGCTCCGGGGCGGTCCACCGATGACGGTGGAGCTCGAGAGGTTCGAGCCGATGGCGGTGCCGGACGGGCTGTTCTCCCTCACCGATGGGGCCGTTCGGGCCCAGCTCCCGCCCGCTCCGCCGGCGCCCTGACACCGTCCCGGCGCCGGCTCTTCGTACAATATGAGGATGGGCGAGGCGTTGCCCCGTTTCGAGGAGATCCTGGATCTCGTCGCCAGCTACCACCCGGAGTGCGACGAGGACCTCCTGCGCCACGCCTACGTCTACTCGGCGATGGCGCACCGCGGCCAGGTGCGGGTTTCTGGCGAGCCGTACCTCGTTCACCCGCTCGAGGTGGCCCGCATCCTCGCCGAGATGCACCTCGACGAGGTGGCGATCGCCGCCGGGCTGCTCCACGACCTGCTCGAGGACACCTTCGTGACGGAGGACGAGCTCGAGGCCCAGTTCGGTGTCCAGATCACGAGCATCGTCAAGGCGCTGACCAAGATCACCACGATGGAGCAGTCCTACGCGGCCCGCGAGGCGGCGCAGGCGGAGAACGTGCGGCGGATGCTTTTGGCCTCGGTCGAAGACGTGCGGGTGATCCTGGTCAAGCTCGCGGATCGGCTGCACAACATGCGCACCTTGCGCGTCCTCCCGGAGGCGAACCGGCGCCGCATCGCTCGCGAGACGCTGGAGATCTATGCCCCGATCGCGCATCGGCTCGGCATCGGTCGCATCAAGGCCGAGCTCGAGGACCTGGCGTTCGCCCACAGCAACCCCCAGGAGCACGCCCAGCTCGTCGAGCAGCTGCAGCAGCGGGAGGCGGCGGCGCGCGCGCTCATCGAGGAGATCCGGGAGATGCTCGGACGGGTGCTCGAGGAGAACGGCATCAAGGCCGAGATCCGGGGGCGGATCAAGCACCTCTACTCGATCTGGGCCAAGCTCAAGCGTCAAGGGATCAGCCTCGACCGTGTCTACGACTTCCTCGCCTTCCGCATCGTCGTCGCGACGGTCCAGCAGTGCTACGGCGTCCTCGGCCTCATCCACCAGCTCTGGCATCCGGTGCCGGGCCGCATCAAGGACTACATCGCGATGCCCAAGCCCAACGCCTACCAATCGCTGCACACCTCGGTGATGGGTCCCCAAGGCCAGCCGTTCGAGGTCCAGATCCGCACCTTCGACATGGACCAGATCGCCGAGAGCGGCATCGCCGCTCACTGGATGTACAAGACCGGGCGGGCCGTGGAGGCCGAGCAGGAGCGCGCCAACTGGCTGCGCGGCCTGGTCGATGGGCAGCAGGAGAACCCGCGGGACTTCCTGGACTCGCTCAAGCTCGACCTCTACCCCGAGGAGGTCTACACCTTCTCGCCGAAAGGCGAGGTGTTCGCGTTTCCTCGGGGTGCCACGGCGATCGATTTCGCGTACCGGGTCCATACCGAGGTGGGGCACCGGTGCGTCGGGGTCCGGATCAACGGCCGTCTGGTCCCCCTTCGGACCCACCTGGAAAACGGCGACATCGTCGAGATCATGACCTCGCCCACGCAGGTGCCGAGCCGGGACTGGCTGGACATCGCCGCCACCGCCCGGGCCAAGAACAAGATCCGGGCGTGGTTCAACCGGGGCGAGAAGGAGCAGGCCGTGGAGCTCGGGCAGCGTCTGCTCGAGCGGGAGTGCCGGCGGCTGCGGATCCCGGTCAAGCGGCTCCGTGATGCCTCCCAGCTCACGAAAATGGCGCGGGAGCACGGGTTCGCCAAGGGCGACGACTTCCTGGCCGCGGTCGGCATGGGGCGTCTGGGCGCGCGCGACGTCCTCCTGCCGCTTTCCAAGCGTCCCGACGAGCTGCATCCCCCGCCCTCCAAAGCCTCCCCTGCGGTGGTCACCGAGTCGGTGGTCACGGTCAAGGGCCAACGCGACCTCCTGACCTTCCGGGCCCGCTGCTGCAACCCCCTGCCGGGCGACGACATCTGTGGATACATCACGCGCGGGCGCGGCGTGGCCATCCATACGACGAGGTGCCACAACCTCCGCCGTCTCCAGGCCGCTGGCGACCGCCTCGTCAAGGTCGAGTGGGGACCGACCGAGGGCGGCACGTACGCGGTGCCGCTGAACGTGAGCTTCGACGATCGCCCCGGGATGCTGGCGGCGATCACACAGGCGGTCACCGCCCAGGAAGCGAACATCCGTAGCTGCCAGATGACCACTCGCGACGGCCGCCGCGGAGCCGCCGATCTCATCGTCGACATTCGTGGCCGCGAGCACCTCGGCCAGGTGTTCGGGGCGTTGCGGCAGCTGGCGGGAGTGACCAGCGTGGCCTCGGGCCCGTCCGCGTTTTCCCGCCGGTCCCAGTTTTGAACCCCTGCCCGAACCTCCCCGGGCGCCGGGTGGGCGGGTGGACACGATGTGACGCCGATCACCGGAAAACGAAACAGCCGCACCGAGGGGTGCGGCCGCTTTGGTCGACAGCGAGCCAGGGCTAGTGGGGCGCCTTGGTGACCTTGCCGGAGCGCAGGCAACGGGTGCAGACCTTGATCCGCTTCGGCTGCCCGTCACGCAGCGCGTGGACGGTTCGCAGGTTGGGCCGCCACTCCCGTTTGGTCACGTTGTGCGCATGGGAGATACGGTTGCCCACCATCGTCGTCTTGCCGCAGATTTCACACACCCGAGCCATACGCCCTCCTCCCTCGCGCGAGGGAGCGTGTATCGTACCAGCGGGGTTTCGTTTTGCCAAGGGGGCGCTTGGGAGCACGTTGGAAAGCGGCCCACGAGGGTGTAGACTGTCGGCAATGGGCGCGCTGAGTGTATCTGGGGGCGGTGGTGTTCTTGACAAGGCTCTGACTGCTTGCTAGATTAGCCCCAAAAGATGGGTTGCACGTGACTACCATCACGGTACTGAGCGCAGGCGCGAAGAGGGGGCGGTGATCCGTGCTGCTAGGAAAGAAGAAGTCGATCGTCGGACTTGACATCGGCTCCTCGGCGATCAAGCTCGTGGAGCTCAAGCCTGGTAAGGGCGGTCGTTTCAGTCTGATCCATGCCGCCCACGCACCGTTGTCCCCGGAGGCAATCGTCGAGGGCACGGTGATGGACTCGTCGCTGGTCGTCGAGGCGGCCCAGCGGCTGCTCCAGGAGCAAGGGGTCAAGAACCCGAGCATTGGCATCTCGCTCTCCGGCATGTCGGTGGCGATCCGCAAGATCCAGGTCCCGGCGATGTCGGAGGCCGAGCTCGCGGAGTCGATCCACTGGGAGGCGGAGCAGTACCTGCCGTTCGACGTCAACGAGGTCAACCTCGACTACGTCGTGCTATCGCAGGACACCGACAACATGGATGTGCTCCTGGTGGCGGCCAAGAAGGACCGCATCGCCGACTACACCGGAATCATCACCCAGCTCGGCAGGGTCCCGGCGCTCGT
Organism: Holophagae bacterium; assembly: GCA_012516935.1. Taxonomy (GTDB): domain Bacteria; phylum Acidobacteriota; class Thermoanaerobaculia; order Thermoanaerobaculales; family Thermoanaerobaculaceae; genus JAAYVZ01. The sequence continues at coordinate 10,140 of JAAYVZ010000111.1, read as the reverse complement.
GGATGTCGACGTGTTCGCCTTGCAGAACGCCTACGAGCACAACTATGGCGTCGCTCAGGATCGGGTCGTGGCGCTGGTCAACATCGGCGCCCACATCTTGAACGTCAACATCCTGGCCCACGGGCAGTCGGTCTTCTGGCGCGACATCGTGTTCGGCGGCAACGCCTACACCGAGGCGATTCAGCGCGAGCTCAACCTGACCCGCGAGCAAGCCGAAGCGGTCAAGGCCGGCGAGCAGCTCGGGGACCACACGCCGCAGACGATCCTCGGGGTGCTCAACGGGGTGAGCGAGGATCTCGCGGCCGAGCTCCAGAAGACCTTCGAGTTCTTCTACACCACCTCGAGCCACGATCAGGTGGAGGAGGTGATGCTGGCCGGTGGGGCGTCCCAGGTCCTCAACCTCGATGGGGTGCTGCGCGAGCGGCTCGGCGCCAGGGTCGAGCTGATGAACCCGTTCCGCGAGATCCATTACTCGGAGAGCCAGTTCAGCCCTGAGTGGCTCAACCGACACGCCCCCGCCATGGCGGTTGCGGTGGGAATGGGCCTGCGAAGCACCGGAGACTGACGCCGATGATCAAGGTCAACCTACTCGTCGAAGCCCGCGCTGAAAAGGTCACCCGCCAACCGCTCATCGCCCTCGGCGCCCTCAGTGGCGCGAACATCAACAACTACATCATCCTGGGGTTGCTTCTCGTCGGCCTGGGGGTGGTCGGGTACCGCTACTGGCAGCTCGATTCCAAGCGCAAGGAGATCAAGGCCGAGATCGTCGTCAACCAGAAGGAGTTCGAGCGCCTCAAGCCGATCATCGACGAGGTCGAGGCGTACAAGAAAAAGAACGCCGAGCTCAAACGCAAGATCGAGGTCATCGAGCGGCTCAAGCAGAACCAGCAAGGCCCCGTGCGCATCATGGACGAGATCAGCAAGGCGCTGCCCGATCTCCTCTGGTTGAGCTCCCTCAACCTCTCCGGGTCGACGCTTTCGGTTCGCGGCCAGGCGCTCAACGAGAACGCGGTCGCCAACTTCATCTCCAACCTGGCGTCGAGCCCGTTTTTCCAGGAGCCGGCGCTCAACATCATGAGTCAGGACAGCAAGGGCGTCTTTTCCTTCGATCTTGCCTGCACGTTCTCCTACACGCCGCGGCAGGCGAGCGAGACCCCGAAGGGGCAGTGAAGGAGCGGAGGGGTCATGGCCACCTTGGATCTGACCGGCAAACCTTGGTACTGGGGCGCGATCATCGGCGTCCTGCTCGCCGCTGGCCTCTTCTGGGGCATGCAACGGTTGGTCTTCGATGAGATCCAACAGGAGATCACCAGGAGCACCGCGGAGCTCGAGGCGCTCAAGGAGAAGGTGCGGCAGGGGAAGATGGCGGAGAGCCGGCTCCCCCAGTTCCGCGAGGAGGCGCAGCGTCTCGAAACCGACCTGCAGCGCCTGCTCCGCATCCTTCCGACGGCGCGCCAGACCGACGAGCTGATCAAGAAGGTCAAGTCGCTCACCGAGCGGGCCGCGTTCCGCTTGGCGACCTTCCAGCCGGGAGCGTTCACCAAGAAGGAATTTCTCACCGAGTGGCCGATCACGGTGACGATGGAAGGCACATACCACGAGCTGGCCCTGTTTTTCGACCGCCTCTCGCGGTTCTCCCGCATCATCAACGTCGACACGCTCGGGATCAGCGCCATAACCGCACGGCGCAGCGCGTTCTCGATCAACACGACGTTCACCATGAAGACTTTCATCTATGGGGATGTGCAGCCGGTCGGAGGTGGGCGATGAGGGCCTTCTCGCTGACCCTGGGGGTGCTGTTGGTTGCGAGCCTCGCCCTGGCGCAGGCGCCCTCCCCGACGCCGGTGCCGGAATCCAAGCCGGAGACGCCGATCGACACCTCGGCGATCGAGGGCATCCTCCGGGGCGATGAGGCGGCCGACGCTGGCCAGGGCTTTTCATACGACGCCGCCAATCGGCGCGATCCTTTCCGGTCGCTGCTCGCCGGTCCGGTCAAGGAAGAGATGGGTGAGCGCCCGCCCGGTCTCCGGGGTATGGGGATCGAGGAGATCCAGCTCAAGGGCATTCTCCAGTTGCCGGATGGCTGGGTGGCGATGATCCAGGGTACGGACAACCTGAGCTACATGATCCGTGCCGGCATGGTGCTGTACGACGGCACGGTGGACCGGGTCGAGCCCGGCCGAGTCGTCTTCAAGCTGCAAGTGGCCGATCCGAAGAGCCTCAAGCCCTACCGCGAGGTTGTCAGGGTGCTGCAGTGATTCCGTTTTGGGGGTTGCGATGATGGCGACACGTTCTCGCGCGGTGACAGCAGTTGTGGCGGCGGCGATCTCCCTCCTTGTCCTTCCTGCGGTGGCAGGGGCGGAAGAAAGTGTGTCCGTCCTCGGCATGGCTTGGACGGAGAAGCCGGCCCAGGCGCTGGTCATCAGCGCCTCAGGACCCCTGCGGTTCAGCGAGGCCCGGCCCGAGCCGGGCGTGGTTGTGATCGAGCTGCAGGGCGCGGTTCTGGCGGCGCAGACGGCTCCGATCACCGCCCCGGAGGCGGGGCTGCGGCGGGCCACCCTGGCGGCGCTGGTCAAGGGCTCTGAAGGTGGGGTCCAGCTGCGGCTCGAGGTGGAGCCCGGTGCCAGCGTCGCCGTGAGCGCCCTCCCGGCCGGGCTGGAGGTGCGTCTTGGCGCCGCGCTGCCGATGGGTCGGCGCGATCTGGCGGATGTGGTGCCGGTGGCCGACGCCACCGGGGTCTCGATCCACCTGGCGAGCGGCCGGCGTCTGGAAGGCAAGGTCTTCACGCTCGACAACCCGCCCCGGGTCGTCGTCGACCTTCCCGGCGTCATCAACCGGGTTGCCCGTCGGGTACACCCGGTCGGCGCCGGCGGCGTGGTTCGGGTGCGGGTCGCCCAGCACGCTACCGAGCCGACCCCGGTGGTGCGGGTGGCGGTGGACCTCGAGACAGCGCAGCCGTACACTCTCGAACCCACCGCCGACGGCGCGCTGTTGCGCGTCGGAGCCCCTCCCGAGGCGGCGCCGGTGGCGGTCGCCGAGGCCACCCCGGTTCCGGCCGCTGCCGAGCCCGAGCCGGCTGAGGCACCAGAGGTGACGGCGGCTGAGCCGGAGCCGGCGCTGCAGGTGGCCGAGGCGGCGCCCGCCCTCACGAGGCAAACCACGATCGTCGACGCGCCGCCCGCTCCGGCCCCGAAGGTGGAGCCGGCCGCGCCCGTATCGGTCGCGGAGCCCGCCTCGCTGGTCGCCCCTCCGGCGGCTCCCCAGGTGGCTCAGGCGGCTCCTCGGGTGCCCCCGGCCGACTCTCCTTGGACCTCCACCCCGGCGGCGCTCGCCGAGGAGGCGGGGCAGGAGAAGCCCGCCACCTTGGCGGCCAGGGAGGTGGAGAGCGAGGAGAAGAAGTTCACCGGCGAGCCGATGACGCTCGAGCTCAAGGATGCGGACGTCAAGGACGTGCTCCGCACCTTCGCCAAGATCACCGGGCTCAACGTCGTCGTTGACCCCGACGTGTCCGGCTCGGTGACGGTCCAGCTCGAGCACGTGCCGTGGGACCAGGCGCTCGATATCATCCTGCGCATCAACAATCTCGACTACGTGGTCGAGAACAACGTCCTGCGGGTGGCAAGGCTCGAACGGCTCGCGACCGAGAAGCAGCGGCTGGCCGAGTTCAAGCTCAAGGAAGACGACGCCCGGCCGATGCGGACCGTGACCAGGACGCTCTCCTACATCAAGGCGGTCGAGGCGCGGACGCTGCTGACGAGCGGGAACTTCCTGCTGTCGCGGCGCGGCACGGTGGTGGTCGACGAGCGCAACAACATGCTGATCATTCGCGACAACGCCGACCGCCTGCCGAACATCCTGGCGCTTCTCGATCAGATCGACATCCCGATCCAGCAGGTCATCATCGAGGCGCGCATCGTCGAGACGACCCGGACGTTCTCCCGCAACCTCGGCATCTCCTGGGGGTTCGACGGGCGCGGTGACACCCGCCACGGCACCACGACCGGCTGGACGTTCCCCAACAGCTACGCCATCGGGGGTGGGTCCGACCTCATCAAGGGCGCGCCGGTGTTGACGATGGCGTTCGCCGACATCCTCGACTCGTTCAACCTCGACTTCCAGCTCGGCGCCGCCGAGCTCGATGGCCTGGCGAAGGTCGTCTCCTCGCCCAAGGTGACAGCCCAGAACAACCAGACGGCGCGCATCCAAAGCGGCGTCATGATCCCGATCCAGACGGTGTCCAACAACACCGTGACGGTGCAGTACGTGGACGCCACCCTGGCGCTCCAGGTCACGCCCCAGATCACCGCCGAAGGCACGGTGATCCTGAACATCCAGGTCCAGAAACGCGAGCCGGCCTCGGGCCTCCAGCAGGCTGGGGGTACCAACACCCCGCTCATCACCCGCGATGCCCAGACCATGCTGATGGTGAGGGACGGCGGAACCACCGTGATCGGCGGCATCTACCAGTTCAGCGACCAGTCGTCGCAGGACCGCGTCCCCGGGCTGCACCGCCTACCGATCATCGGCAACCTGTTCAAGAACAAGGGGATCAGCAACCGCCACGACGAGCTGTTGATCTTCATCACTCCGCGGATCGTGAAGTACTAGGGGGGCAGGTATGAAAACGAATCGCCTGGTGCTGATGGCGCTGTGCGGTCTGGCGCTCGGTCTTGTGGCCGGCTGCAGCGGTGGGAACCACTCCGCGGACGATGCGGCCGACATCGTTCTCTCGGTCGACATCCCCCAGGGCATTGCCGACGTTGCGGTGAATCAGGGGGAGGATGTCGCCATCCCCTCGCTGCTAATCAAGTCGCAAGCGAAGGCTCCTGGGAGGCCGATGACGGTGCAAAACGACGTCGTGCTCAACGAGTGGGTGGTTACCTTCACCCGCACCGACGGAGGGACGGCCGCCTCGCCGGAGTGGCGGAACTACTACAACGTGTACGTGCCGGCGGGCGGCAATGCGTCGCTGGACAACTACCGTGTCATGCCGGTCGAGTTCTTGCGCCAGCCCCCTCTCAACCAGCTCTGGCCCGAAAACGGTGGGTTCGACAAGGAGACCGGGCAGGACAACATCCGGCAGAAGCTCCGTATCGACATCTACGGCAAGACCGTCGCCGGCCAGAGGGTCAGCGTCGGCTTCGAGTTCAGCGTCCGGTTCTTCTACGCCGTGGGGCAGTGAGGACGGAAATGCGGGAGACGAGTATGAAGCAGAGACTTTCAATCGTAGCCCTGGTGCTCGGCCTGGCTTTCACCCTCGCGGGGTGCTCGGCGGACAGCCCGACCGCGCCCAAGCCCTCGCCGACGCCGGCCGCACTGTCGATCGCCCTCGACGCTTCCGCCAGCTCGGCCGAGGTCGGCAGCGCCGTCACCTTGCAGGCGCGCGTGACGCAGAGTGGGGCGAGCGCGCCCGACAACACGTCGGTGACGTTCTCGCTCTACAACTGCCCAGGCCCCGGCGTCGCCTGGGATCCCTCGTTCGAGAACGGGTGGTGCGAGGTGGTTCGAACCACCCAGGCGGGTGTCGCGACGGCCACCTTGGTGGGGCGCACGGAAGGGTTGTTCCAGGTCACAGCGCGCGTTCCCGGGCAGGCGATCTCGAAGAACATCAGGTACTTCGAGCCCGTTTCCCCGCGCAACCTGGCGATTTACGGCGTCGAGCCCGACACGGGCGGTGCTGACGGCGGCCAGCTGGTCACGATTCGCGGCCGTGGGTTCGCCGCGCCGCTCGACGTGGTGTTCAAGGCCGGAGGCATCGATCGCACTGCGGTCGTCGCCAGCGTCGACAGCGCCGGCACCGAGCTCGTCGTCATCACCCCGAAGGCGCCGATCCCCGTGACCGGGAGCCTCGAGACCGACATCACGGTGACGGCGATGGCCGGCGTTACCGACGAGAAGGGCGAGAGCGTCTCGGTGAGCGAGACGCTGACCAAGGCGTACATCTATATCTACACCCCGCCGGACCTGCCACCGGGGACACCACCTCCGGCGATCTACCAGATCGTGCCGTCGGAGGGCCTCGATCGCGGCGGCGACCGGGTGACGATTTTCGGCGCCAACTTCTATCCCCCGATAACGGTCAAGTTCGGGGACGAGGACGCGGAGATCACCTCGATCGCTGCCGACCACGGGTCGCTGGTGGTGCTGTCGCCCAAGCACTCGCGGAAGGTGGACGAGACGGGACCGCAACAGGTGGATGTAACCGTGAAGGCCGCCGGCGGTGAGGTCAAACGCGCCAACGGCTGGACGTGGCTGCTGCCGCCGACCGAGGTTGGATCGCCCTCTATCTACTTTGTCAGACCGAACAGGGGTAGTCCGCGTGGGATGGAAGAGGTCAAGATTCTAGGCGCTGAGCTTTGCGGCGGCTACAGCACCGCAACTGGCAAGTGCATCTCTCCTCCCTTGGTCGTGTTTGCAATCGAGGGTTTCGGAGATAGAGAAGCTCAGGTCCTCAGTATTGCCGACGATGCCAGGGAACTCGTGGTCCTGACGCCCACGGTGTCGCCGACGCCGGTTCTCACTGACGCGCCGGCCACCATCAAGGTGACGAACTCCCGAGGCACTGCGGAGCTGCAGAAAGCTTTCACCTTCGTGTCGGAGGCCGGCTCCCCGCAGATCTTCAACATTGTTCCCGACAGGGGCAGCGCCCGTGGGGGCGATACCGTGACGATCTACGGCAAGTACTTCATCGAGCCGGTGCAGGTGGAATTCTATCCCGGCGGCTTCGCAGAGATCGTTGAAGTGTCTCAAGACAAGACCGCGATCACGATCAGAACCCCCTCATGGGGCGCCGGACCACTGGAAAAAGACACGCTCGCTGGTATCAAGGTGACAACGCAAATCGGAAGCGGGAGGGAAACGTGGGCGGAGCTCACGAACTGCTTCCTTTACTTGGCAGAGGTGCCCACGCCCGAACTGTTCGCGCTGTCGCCCAACTCCGGCCCGGTCGACGGCGGCACCCGGGTGACCATCACCGGCCAGGGGTTCCAGTCGCCGGTGCAGGTGTACTTCGGCGACCGGCAAGCCCAGGTGGTGACCAGCAACTTCTTCCAGGTCATCTGCATCGCTCCGTCGATCACGCCCAGCCAGCCGGGCACGCCGAGCAACGTCCAGGTGACGGTGCTCAACGTCACCACCGGCAAGCGCTCGAACGGCCTCGTCTTCCGCTACGGCGAGGCGATATTCCTGTCGGCGATCTCGCCCAACCACGGCCCGGCCGACGCCGAGACGACGGTGACGATCTACGGGCAGGGGTTCGTCGGTCCGGTCGAGGTCGTGACCACCATCGGCAGCGAGGCGATCCAGGCCAACGTGCTGTCGGTGTCGGGCACCGAGATCATCGCCAAGATCCAGCCGCTGCCGGCCAACCGGCGTAGCTGTGGCATCACCTCAGCCGGCGTCAAGGTGACCAACCTCAACTCCAACATCACGGCCTCCGGGATCACCTTCTACTACGAGTCCCCGACCCCGCTGCTGATCTCGGCGTCGGTCTCGCTCAACGGCACGCCGCGAGGCAATAACCAGGTGCCGATGAGGAACCCGAGCGGCAGTGGAGGCTGCGACGGCAACGCCTGGAGCGCGTTCACCGTGCACGTGCACGGCAAGAACTTCCAGCAGTTGGGCGCCAACTCGGCGATGGTGGTCTCGATCCCGGGCGTCACCGCCGACATCCCGACGACGTGGGTCGGGCCCGAGGAGGTCTCGTTCGTCCTGCCCGATCTGACCGCGGTGCCGGTGCAGGAGATCTCGTGCACCACCGGGAGCGGGACGTGCGGCCTGCAGTGGGTGCAGACGCCGCTTTCGCTCACCATCAAGAACCTGCGCAACGGGTGCGAGGACACGCTCAACGGCGCCCTGCTCGTGATCCCGTGCGACAACAGCTGTCGCCCGGTCGGCATCACCAGCCTGGATATCACCGGCGAACCGGCGACCGGGGTGCGGATCAACACGCCGTTCGTGGTCAACCTCAACTTCCAGCCTCCGACGCTCACGAGCCCGGTCACCGTGAACCTCACCTACGTCGGGTTCGGAGCCGCCCCGGGGTCGGTGACGATTCCGGCCAACGTCCCCAGCCCATGGCCGGTGACCATCACCCCGACCGCCGTTGGCTCCGGCAACATCGTTGCCCAGGCCGGCTCGGGTGTGTGCGCGGTCTCGACGGTGAGCGACCCCATCACGATTCTGCCACCGGCGCTCACCATCACCACCACCTGCCCGCTGCCGAACGGCACTGTCGGAGCAGCGTACTCGCAGTCCCTCACCGCAACCGGCGGCACCACCCCGTACACCTGGACGATTTCGGCGGGTGCGCTCCCGGCCGGGCTTGCCATCACCGGAAACACCATCACCGGCACCCCGACCACGGCGGGCACCTTCTCCTTCACGCTGCGTGTGAGGGATGCCAGCAACCCCACCCAGGAGACGGCGGAGCTCCCCTGCTCGATCACCGTCAACGCCGGGCCATAGGCAGGCGGAACGATCATTTTGGGGGCCGCGGGCAACCGCGGCCCTTTTCCTTTCCGCCGGGTCACGCGGGCGTCTTGCTGCTACCATGCGGCGAGCGCGATGAGGGCGAGCAAACGCCGTGACGCAACGATGCACACCGCCGGTGTCCTGGGCAGCGGGGCGATGTTCGACCGCATCGCCGGCCGGTACGACCTGCTCAACCGTATCCTCTCGCTGGGCATGGACCGGTGGTGGCGGCGCCGGCTGGTGCGGGCACTGGGCGTCGCGCCCGGCGACCGCGTGCTCGACGTGGCGGTCGGCACCGGCGACGTGGTGGCGGCACTGCTCGGGCTCGCCGCGCGACCGCTCGTGGTGGGGGTAGACCCGGCGCTGGCGATGGTGGCCCGCGGTGCTGCCAAGCTGCGCGGCCGCGCGGGGCGCTGGGGGCTGGTGGGCGGCGACGGCATGTGCCTGCCGTTCCGGGATGGCGCGTTTGCCGCCGTGACGATCGCCTTCGGTATCCGCAACCTCCCGGACCGGCTCCAGGCGCTGGTCGAGATGGCCCGCGTGACCCGCCGCGGTGGGCGGGTCGCCGTGCTCGAGCTGCAGGTGCCGGACCACGGCCCGCTCGCCCCGCCCGCGCGGGTGTGGGTGCGCCACGTGGTGCCGGTAATCGGCGGGCTGCTGTCGAGCCGCGCCGAGTACCGCTACCTGCGGGGATCGATGCTGGAGTTTCCCCGCCCCGCCCAGTTCCTGGCCCTGATGGCGGCGGCTGGGCTCGTGGCGACGAGCGCGCGGGCGATGAGCGGCGGCGCGGTGCGCCTGTACCTCGGGACGGTCCCGCCATGACGGCCCACGGCGCTGCCGCACCGGTCCTCCAGAAGCTCGGCACGGCGCTCGCGCAGCGAGCGGCGGCGCGCCCCTGGCGGTGGACGGTGGCGGCACCCCTCGCCCCGGCCGAGCGCGTCTGGGACGCCGTTCCCGGCGCTCGGGCGTGGTTTTGGGAGACGGCCGAGGGGACGTGGGCGGGGCTCGGCGAGGCCGTCGTGGTCGAGGGAACGGGTGCGGGCCGCCTGCACGCGGTTGTGGCCGCGCTCGGGCGGCTGCGCGCCGCGGGCTGGGAGGAGGCTTCGAAGCCATCCGGCCCGAGCCCGTCGCTTTTCGGCGGCGCGGCGTTCGCTCCCCAGGCCCGCTCGACCGCGCCGTGGGAGGGGTTCGGCGACGCGCGCTTCGTGCTGCCGCGCTGGACCTACCACCGCGGCGGCGGTCGGGCGTCGCTGACGCTCGCGCTGCCGCCCGGCGAGGCGGCGGCGGCCAAGCTGGCGACCGAGCTGTCGGCGATCCTCGGGGCGCTCGCAGCACCCGGGGTCGAGCCGCGGCGGGAGGACGAAGCGGTGGAGCTGTGCGAGGAGGACGACCAGGCGTGGGTGGCGGCCGTCGCGGCGGCGCGGGCGGCGATCGACGCCGGGCGGCTTGCCAAGGTGGTGCTGGTCAGGCGCACCGGCGTCCGGCTCGCGTCGAGCCCACCGGGCGCTGTCCTCCTGCGCCGTCTGGGTGAGGAGGGCGCGGGGCTGTTCCGCTTCGGGCTGCGTTGTGCCGGGGCGGTGTTCGTGGGCGCGAGCCCAGAGCTGCTGGTGGCGCGCCGCGGGGCCGAGGTGCGGGCGGAAGCGCTGGCGGCGTCGGTGCCGCGGCCTG
>JAAYVZ010000110.1 GCA_012516935.1 Holophagae bacterium | reverse complement strand
GTCGCCGTTGTACAACCCCAGGTTGAGCCGGAACCTCGGGCCGATCTCGATCCCCGCAAAGTGCTGCACCGGCCACCCGTACGGTGGGTAAAACGGCATCATCTCGCCGTACGTCCCACCGTCCGCCCGCGTCGTGTAGGTCCGCACGTACGCCCCCATCCATGAGGATGCCCGCAGCTCGAGGGCGCCCCGCACGTTCGTCTCGTCCGCACACGCTGGCAGTTGTCGCACGACGTCCGGCACGATGCTGCGGTACCCCCAGGGGAAGGCAAGCGTCACGGGTGAGGGGTTCACTCCGATCAGGTGGCCGGCAAGCCCGCTCGCCGCCCCGGGCCCACCGCAGCGGTCATTCCACGCCGGGCGGAAACGGGCAATCGGGGTGTCGTAGTAATGGACGCCCCACTCGCCTTCCTCCTCCCGCGCGGTGACGTATAGGTCGCTGCGCCAGTGGGTGTCGTTCGCTCCCGGCAGGTGGGCCACCGCCGGTGTCGCCACCTGGCTGTCGCGGTCCCCGACCATCCACCACAGGGAGTACGGCACGTGCATGCCGTCGCCGGTCAGGTTGTCCACCATCGACAGCCACAGCGCCACCGGGCGCTCGCCCGTGACGGCGATCTGCGACGGCAGCCCGGCCCGCACACTGGCGGGAAACAGCTCCTCGAGGCTCACCATCTTCACGCTGTGCGCCGGCACCTCCACGACCTGTTGCTCCCCCGCCCGCGGGTACCCCGCAGGGAGCGGCGCGATGTCGTAGAAGGCCACCATCCCCCACGACAGCGTCACGCGTACGGGCTCGTCCCGGTCGTTGGCCAGCCCCAGGTTGTGCCGAAACCGCCCCGGCTCACGGTGATCGACCACCAGCATGGCGTTCATGCCGGTGAACGCATCGGCGGAATCGAGGTCTCGGAAGTGGTTGGAGTACCCGGCTGTGCCGGGCACGGCCGGCACGCCCTGGCCCATGGTGCCGCCGCGCACCCGCTCGCTGGGATCCAGCGCCGGGGTCCAGACACGCGAGGTGGCGACGACCTGCGCACCCCACCGGTACGGTGAGGTGAGCACCAGCGCGTCGTGGGTGACACCATCCCCGCTCACCCCTCCCCCGAGCCACGCCAGCGCGTCAGCGACCCGCAGCGAGCCGTGCGCCGGCAGCTCGACGGTCCTGGCGACTGCCGGCTTGACGACGCGTCGCGCGGTCACGGTGGTGGGCTCAGCCGAAGGGTTGTACAGCCACAGCTCGGAGCTCCACCACGTGCCACCCCTGCCTGCCGTCTTCACGACAATGGGGATGGTCTGCTCGTAGGTCACAGGAAGCTCCGTGGGCAGCCGCGCCAGGGTCCATGGCATAGGGTCGCGTCCCGAGTAGTACTCACCGGAAAGGAGAACACTCGCATCCAGACTCTCGGCATCCACGGCCACGACGGCATTCGTTCCTTGTCCGATCACGCTGACAAGGAGCTCATCCTTGGTGACGTCGAGGAATCCGAGGAACACACCTCCGCTCACGGACTGGACATCTGCCCTCCGCCGCCACGCTCGCGACCAGTCCAGCCCGGCAGCATCGGCTGGCACGAATGAGATCATGATGCCCGTCACGGAAGCGGGGCCGGCTGCACCGTCGACCATCCAGAAGCCACCCCGTCGGGGATCGAACGAAAGCCTGTTCGTATCCCGAAACTCACCCTCTGGCTGTCCTGCGAGTCGCGCGAACGCGACGTACGAGGGGGCACCGACGGACGCCCAACTGATGGTCTCAGTTGACCAACCGTACACGCCCTCTTCAATGCTCCACCGTGCTCCATCTTGCTGGGCAACGAACGGGCCGGAGTCACCCAGAAGCGGTATGACGGGAGTAGCGGCTCTTGCTGCCCCTGGAGGCACCCAGGCGGGCTGCTGCATGCGTCGCACGAATCGGCCGGACGCCGGGTCGATCTCGATCCAGCTCTTGAAGCCCTGGAAGAGAAGGTTATCGTGCATTGCGGTGAGGTACGACCCCCTCCCCCACTGCTCGATCGAGGACCCGCCCCGGCACGAGTAGAAGAACGGCGCAAGACGACTCCACGACCCGCTCTCCAGATCGAATCGCCAGATACCCTGGCGGGCGTTGACCGCCGGTCTGCTGCCGCGGTACTGGTGATACAACACCGAATACAACGGCGAACGCACCTTTTGCCAGGAGGGCTGCTCTCCACGCACCGGGCTGAACGCTCCCGATGCGAGGGCGACAATCACCATAGCGAGAAGAGCAACCACGACTCGTTGTGGGTGAACGCTCTGCATTGTCGCTCCTCTCATGGTCCCGGCGGCAGTTCCGGGCATATGCACTGCAGATACTCGTCATCGCCCCCGTAGCCGATTGCCTCGAACGCGGCGTTGACGGCCATCTGCTGATACAGCGCAGGGTTGCTGTAGTCCGGGCAGAGCCAGATAGAGCAGTTCCTGTAGAGATCGAACGCCGCTACCTTGCCGAGGTCGGCGAGGTCCGTCCATTGCGTGTTGCGGGTCGCATACCGCGTGAGCACCCGCATCAGGATCTTGGACGCGGCCTGGTAGCCGAGCACCAGCGGAACGAGGATCCAACGCGACATCTCAGCTCGCCTTTTGGGTCAAGCGTGGGCGCCGGGGTGCCGCGTTTCGAGGGGCGCTTGCGCCGTCCTCAGTCCAGCAGTTCCCTGGGGATGTTGCCACCGTTGGCGGCGATGCGGGCGAGCACGGTCTTGTGCAACCAGATGTTCATCCGCGAGTAGTCGCCGCCGATCAGCTCCTCGGGGCAGCCCAGCTCCCGGGCCAGCTCCTTGCGAGCCGCGAGGCTGGGGTCGAGGTTGAGCAACCGCAGTAGGTCGACGATGGAGACCCGCCAGTTGAGCTTGCCCGGGTAGGCGGCGGCGAGCTTCTCGAGCTGCGAGACGACGTCGCACAACGCGATCGGGACCG
>JAAYVZ010000109.1 GCA_012516935.1 Holophagae bacterium | reverse complement strand
GTGACCTGCTTGAGCATGCCGTTGGGATGATACGTGATCTCGGTGGCGTAGTACGGCCGCACGGCAACCAGGCGGCCGCCCTGATACTCGTTGTACACGGTGCGCTGCATGGTGTTGGTGCAGGCGGTCAGCGGCACGCAGATCGGGTCGGCGCACGAGGCGAGCGGCCCCAGCTCGGTCCAACTGAACGACAGCGGACGCCTGCTCGGCCTGACGTGAGGACGTGAGCTCAGCGGGCTCGTTGCCGGATCTCGTCATGGTTCGAGCGCCGGTGTGGGGGCAGATGGCGACGAGGGCAGTCCCCACGATCGCGGCGACGTGCTACCATCCGCGGCGCTCGATGGGTGTGCCAGGGGCGGGGCTCTCGGGGGATACATGCGGGTGTTTTCGAAGCGGCCTGAGTTCCTGCCGTTCTCGCGGCCGACGATCCGGCAGGTCGAGATCGACGAGGTCGTGGCGACGCTGCAGTCGGGGTGGATTACGACCGGACCACGCGCTGAGCGGTTCGAGCGCGACTTCGCGGCCTACACGGGGTTCCCGCACGCGCTGGCGCTTTCCTCGGCCACGGCGGGGCTGCACATCGGCCTGCTCGCGCTCGGGCTCAGGCCGGGCGACGAGGTCATCACCACGCCGATCACCTGGGCCGCCACGGTCAACATGATCGAGGCGCTCGGCGGCGTGCCGGTGTACGTGGACGTGCACCGCGACACGCTACAGCTCGACGAGCGGCAACTGTTCAAGGCGCTCTCGCCGCGCACGGTGGGGATCATGCCGGTGCACTACGCGGGCGCGCCGTGCAACCTCGACCCGATCGCCAAGGTCGCGTGCGCCAAAGGGCTGTGGATCTTCGAGGACGCCGCGCACGGGGTGGGGACGCGTTACAAGGGGCGGCACGTTGGCGGCGACGACCGGCTCGGAGTGTTCTCGTTCCACCCGATCAAGAACATGACCACCGGTGAGGGCGGGGTGCTGGTGACGCGCGACGAGGCGCTCGCCCAGCGGCTGCAGGCGCTGCGTTTTCACGGGCTCGAGAAGCAGGCGTGGAACCGCTACGCCGAGGGCGGCACGCCGCAGGTCGAAGTGGTGCTGCCGGGGTTCAAGTACAACTTCATGGACCTGCAGGCGGCGCTGGGGATCCACCAGCTCGCCTCGGTGAACGAGTTCAACGCCCGGCGGCGGGAGCTCGCCGACCTGTACGACCGGCTGCTCGCCGAGGTGCCGGAGGTCGAGCCGCTCGGGCTGCCGCACTTCGACCACTTCCACACGCGCCACCTGTACGTCGTCAAGGTGCTGGAGAGCGCCGGCATCTCCCGCGACACCTTCATCGCCCGGCTCAAGGCGCGCAACGTCGGCACCGGCATCCACTTCCGCGCCGTACACACGCAGCCGTACTACGCCCAGAAGTACCCGCAGTGGGTCGGCAAGCTGCCGGTGGCGGAGTGGGTGTCGGAGCGGCTGTGCTCGATCCCGCTCTTCCCGCTCATGACCGAGGACGACGTGGTGTACGTGGTCGAGGCGATCAAGGACGCGCTGGCGGAGGGCAGGTAGCCGGTGGGCGAGCCCGCACTGTCGGTGGTCGTGCCGGTGTTCAACGAGGAGCAGAATCTCCCGGAGCTGTTGCGCCGGCTGATGGCGGCACTCGAGGCGCTGCACCGGCCGTTCGAGGTGATCTTCGTCAACGACGGGAGCAGCGACCGCTCGCTCGCGATCTTGCGTACTGCGGCGACCGCCGACCTCCGGATCACGGTGATCGATTTCAACCGCAACTACGGGCAGCACGCAGCGGTGTTCGCCGGCTTCGAGGCGGCGCGGGCGCCGGTCATCGTCACGCTCGATGCGGACCTGCAGAACCCGCCGGAGGAGATCGGCAAGCTCGTGGCCAAGACCGACGAGGGGTACGACGTCGTCGGCTCGGTGCGGGTGCAGCGCCACGACAGCCTGTTCCGCAAGCTCGCCTCACGCTTGGTCAACAAGGTCACGGCGCTCGCCACCGGGGTGCAGCTCTCCGATTACGGCTGCATGCTGCGGGCGTACCGGCGCGAGGTGGTCGAGGCGCTGTGCCGGTCGCAGGAGGTGCGGACGTTCATCCCGGTGCTGGCGGACATGTTCGCGGGCAAGGTCACCGAGGTGCCGGTGGCGCACGCCGAGCGTGCCGCCGGAGAGAGCAAGTACAGCTTCTGGAAGCTCGTCAAGCTGCAGTTCGATCTGATGACGAGCTTTTCCACCTGGCCGCTCAAACTGGCGATGGGGCTGGGGCTGGTCATGGCCGCGGCATCGATGGCGGCCGCCGTCGTGCTCATCGCCGGCCGCCTCATCTACGGTCACCACTGGGCGGTGTCGGGAGTGTTCACGTTGTTTGCCGTGCAGTTCTTCTTCATCGGCGTGCTCCTGTTCGCGCTCGGGCTGCAAGGCGAGTACATCGGCCGCATCTACATGCAGGTTCGCCACCGCCCCCGTTACGTGGTCCGCGAGGTCATCGGTTCCGAGGAGCCCTCTCCCCGTGGGTAGGCCCGGGCTCGATGCGCCCCCCGGACCCCGGATCC
>JAAYVZ010000108.1 GCA_012516935.1 Holophagae bacterium | reverse complement strand
CCTGCTCCATCCCAAGCATCCCTCCTCCGGCTGCTCCGAGCGGTCCCGCTCGTGCTGCCGGTTACGGTGCCAGGGGTGGGTCAATTTCTAAACGTTGGATGGGTCAATTTCCGAGCGGCGCGTACACTGTCGGTTCTATGATCGCTCCCAATAGCAACGAAGACGCAAAACAAGTCAGGGTAAGGGGTTTGAGCACGTTGACCAAGGATTTGTCTATCGCCATCGAAGGAGATTTCGACAAATTGTGATACGTCGAACTGCCATGTAGATTGGGTCGCTGTTTTGACTGGAAAGCGGCGTTGGTGGCGGACGATGTGTTTCGGGAGTTGCTGCGAGGGACGATCCAGCAGGTGCTCGAGGCCGAGATGGAGGAGGCACTCGGAGCTGGGAAGTGGGAGCGGACGGAGGCTCGGAGGGATGCACGGAGCTTGTGGTCCAAGGAGGCCAGCTCACGGATCACCAGCAGGAAGTAGCGGAGCGAGCGCCCCGAGCTGACGCTGCTGCAGGTAAACATCCTGAAGAACCGCGAGATCGCGCCGCCACCGCGTTTCCAGATGAGCGAGCCGATGGCCCCCGAGGTCGCCCACGCCGCGTCGTAGCGACCGGCCGGGTAGCGCTCCGATCCCACAGTCTGTAGTCACACGCGCGAGTCACGCCCAATGGGTCGATTCGTCACGTACCACCGCATTCCTCGCCCGCCCGCGTCGGGCTACCCGGGTAGAAGTCGGGATGAACATCGCCGATGTCGTATCGGTGGCTCACCCCGAGAGAGGAGTAGGATAGGTCTCCACAGCGGAGTGCTATGGACCGGCCTGATTCCAGTTCGCCAGGCGCAGGCGCAACGTCGCCTTGAAGCCTTTCTTCGAGCTCAGTGGAATGCTCCAGCCGGATGCGTCCCGCGTTGCGAGGCTCCCCGGATTCTCGCCCCAGGCTTCGTCGCTGCGATTGAAGCGCACAGACCAGCCTTCCGCGTCGCGGCCGGCGCGAATGGTCAGGGTGTCGCGGAACAGATACTCGCCGGGGATGTGCTCGTCCAGGAAAAGGCGGCCGTCGAGGGTGTACCCCGTAGTGGACACCGCGAGCTCGATCGAGAAGACGAGTTTTTCGCCTGTGGTGATGCGCGTGCGGTCGAGGTAGACGGAAAACAGCACCGGCCAGCGCGGTCGGTCGAGTTCCGCGCGTTGCGGCATGAGCATTTCGTCGAACTTGCGCAACACGGCGGAAAACGTCTCCTTGCGCCGCTCGCTCAATTTGTACGTTGCCGCGCCGCGCGGCGACACCGTGGCCTCGAAGTAATAGGATGCGCGCACCTTGCGGCCCTTTTCGTGCGCTTTGCGGACCGCCGGTGGAAGCGGCAGCGCCTCGACTTCGAGCTCACCGTCGGCACGCACGTCGCCGAACAGGAAGCGCACGAGGTTCTGGTAGCCTTCCTCGGAGTTGACGATGCCGTAAGGACCGCTGTGGCTGCGATAGACGAAGGCGCGCGGCGCACCCTGCACGGTGGCGTTTTCGATCTTCACCAGACCGTCGCTCATTTCGCCGGCAAGCCGGCTCGCCATGCCGAGCGCGACGTCGTAGTCCCGGTGGTTGGTGCCCACCAGACAGAAGAACCGGTTCGGATCGAATTTGCCGCCCAGCGAATCGACGCGCTCGGCCGCCGGCAGCCCGAGGTATTCCGCCATCCGTGTCCGATTGAAGTTGTTCATGTCCCACAGACCGAGCATCTGCGGCACGTTAATTCCTGCTATCTCGATGCCGTTGTGCGGCGTGGCATAGGTGAACACCTTGTCGACCAGCGCGCGGTCCTCGGGAGAGCTCACGGCGTCGTTCTGCAAAAAGCACCGGCACACCAGCCCGCCCATGGAATGGGCGACCAGGTAGACGCGGAACTCATCCAGGCGCTCGGGGTCGTCTCCGCAGACCTGCCGGCGCACCGCGTGGATGAGCTCACGCAGCCCGCGCGCCGCTTCCTCGATGGACGGCACCTTGCCGCTGCCGATTTCCGTATCCGCCTGTTCGTAGTAACGATGGATGATGACGCTGCGTTCCGGAATCCGCCCGGAGATTTCGCTACCCTGACTATAGACGTCCCGGTAGCCGTAGTCCTTCATCAGGCGGATCAGCGGCGACTCGAAGATGTAACGCAGGGGCTTGCCTTTCCAATCCTGGCGCATCTTGGTGGCGCCCAGGTTGAACCCCATGTAAGGGGTGGCGACGGTCGCCGCGATCTCGCTTTGCGTCATCGCGTAGCCACGCACGTAGATGATCGGAAAGAACGGCCGCAGCGGGGAACGCTTCGCTTGCAACATGAGGGTGGTGTTTGCCGGCATCAGCTCGCCTCCTGATGGAGAGGTCCATGGCGTGTTGCCATGAGCGTTAGTATAGGCGTGCCGTATCCTGCTCCCCTCTCTGGGCGAGCCACCCAGGTAGTGTCCTGAATTGTCTGCAAAAGGGGGCCATGGGTTCCAATGAGCACTTGGGGTCGACCCAGACGAGGAGACCCAAGGGAGGAACCGATGGCCCGGAGGAAGAGTACGCGGACTGCGATTGACTGGAAAGCGGCGTTGGTGGCGGACGATGTGTTTCGGGAGCT
>JAAYVZ010000107.1 GCA_012516935.1 Holophagae bacterium | reverse complement strand
GGTGTCACACCTCCCAGGACGAACCCGCGCAAGAATGTAGGCAGAACGCAGCGCCCAAAGAACTAGCCCCGTCCCCTTCTACAACAACCACTTGCGCAATAAACCACGCCTCACCCGCCGGGGAAGATCAGCCCGAGAGCCGGAAGGTGCTGGTCAGCAGGGAGTTGAGTTGGTTCTCGCGGCGCAGCACGTGGTCCTCGTTCGGTTCGACACTCAACTCGGTCGACGCGGATCGCTCAGCGGGGCAGGAGAGCGCGGAAGTCGGGGTCCTGACGGAGCCCGGCGAACTCCGGACCGGTGAGCCACTCGCGCGGGGCGTCGAGCTCGACCGCCCGGTGGGACCAGGCCAGCCCGGCCGCGCGGTCCCCGGCCAGGGCGTAGATGCGGGCGGCGTCGATCTGCAGCGCCGCACTCTCGGGCAGCGCCTGCAGCGCCTCGTGAAGGTCGAGGATGGCGTCGGAGGCACGCCCGAGGTAGGCGAGGGCGAGGGCGCGCAGGCGGCGCAGGCGGGGGCTGTGCGGTCGGCCGACGAGGTGCCGTTCGCACAGCGCGAGTGCATCGGCGAAGACCTCAGCCGCGGCCGCGGGCTGCGCGGACCAGAGCCTGGCTGTGCCCAGCCAGAGCAGGGGCTCCGGATTGTCGGGCCGCGCCGTGGCCAGGCCGGCGAAGGTCGTGACGGCACGGTCCGGCGTCCCGAGCAGGAGCTGGCAGTGGCCGCTCGGGAGGTCGGCGCCGGCCCAGCCCTGCGCCCTCACTGTCTCGGTCTCGCGACACCCCTCGGCGAGCTTGCCGCCGGCGAGCGCCCGCTCGGCCCGGAGCAGGCGAAGCGCAACCATCGCCTCCGCGGCTTCGGCTGCCTGGGTGGCAGGTGCTCGGGGGTCGAGCTCGGCGAGTGCGATCTGGACCAACCAGGACGGGCGGAGCGACAGGCTGCGAGAGAGGGCGCGCTGCGCCTCGTCGCGCTGGCCAGCGGCCAGCAGGGCGCGGCCGAGGTCGCGCCAACAGGCTGCATCGCCCGGTCTCGCCCGCGATGCCTGGCGGGCGATCCGCACGGCTTCCTCGGCATCTCCGAGGTCGAGCAGCGCCTTCACCGTCGGTAGCTGCGGCGTCGTTGCCGAAGGCCCGGCCAGGGCTGGCTGACGCAGCAGCGCCCGAGCCCGTTCGTCGGCGCCCTCCACACGGTCGAGGTGGTACTGCTTGGCAGCTACCGCTGCCAGCTCAGCGAGTGCCGGCGGCCACGGCGCAGCGGCGACCGCAGCCGCGAGCTCGGCGGCCTCGGGGTCGAGGGTGAAGGTCCCTCCCGCGAGCAGGCTCGAGCGCGCTCGGAGGTAGGGCAGGAGCACCTGCGGGGGCGGCGGCGGAGCGGCCGCTCGGGACGCCAGACCGGCCCGCTGCAAGCACGTCTGCATCGCCGCCGCGGCCTGCGCGTACACGGCAGCGACATCCTCGCGGTCGACGTCCGCCTGCACGCTCGCTCTGACGCGGCCGGAGGCGCCCTCGACGAGCGAGACCTGGAGCCGATCGGGAAGCGGGCGGGCGCCCGGCGCCAGGCGGCCGTCGACCACCCACGCGGCGCCCAGCAGGTGGGCGATCTCGGTGACCCGCAGCGCCCCGCTGGCGATGCCCTCCAGCTCTGCGGGCTCGACCAAGCTGATGCCGGGCTCGCCGGCGAGGGTGGTGAGCAGCGCCTCGGAGAGCGCGGTTTGTGGCAGTCTCTCGGCGGACCCGGCGCCGGTGGTGGGGGTGGGCAGGACAACCACCGCCGGAAGCCGCTGCGCCCCCAGCCAGCCAGCGACCAGGGAGACGACAAGCGCTGTCGCCAATGCCGCGACCGCAAGCCCTCCGCGCACCAGCCAACGGCGGACGTGCGGCTGGCGATAAAACCCCGTCGGCGGCTTGAGGTGCGTGGTGGTTCGAGTCACTCGGGAGGTCAAGCCTGCCAGGTGCACGGCGAGCTCGGCGGCGTGTTGGAAACGGCGATCCGGGTCGACCTCGAGGCAGCGCTCGATGATCGCGGCGAGGTCGGCCGGGAGCCCGGGCGCCACCTCGGCGATGGGGCGGCGCTCTCCCCGCGCCACCTTGAGCATGACCTCCATCGGCGTCTCGCCGTCGAAGGCGGGCGTCCCGACCGCCATCTCCCACAGCAGCGAGCCGAGCGAGAAAATATCCGAGCGAGCGTCGATGCGCTTGCCCATCGTCTGCTCCGGGGACATCGCGCGCGAGGTCCCGACCACGAGCCCGTCGCCGGTGAGCGAGCGGTTCTGCGGACCGGTAGGAGCCTTCCACTTGACGAGGCCGAAGTCGAGGACCTTGACGTGGCCGTCGGGGGTGAGCATGACGTTCTCGGCCTTGACGTCGCGGTGGATGATCCCCTTGCGGTGGGCGGCCGCCAGCGCCTCCGCCACCGCCGCCCCGATGCGGGCCACCTCCGTCGGTGCGAGCGGTCCGTCACCGATGATCGCAGCCACCGACCGGCCGTCGATCATTTCCATCGCCAGCCAGTCCTCGCCGTCGGCCTGCACGAGCTCGTAGACCTGAGCGATGCCGGGGTGGGAGAGCTGCGCGATGGCGAGCGCCTCGAGGCGCAATCGCTCGCGCCCGACCTCGGTGCTCTGGTGGGCGAGCAGGCCCTTCAGCGCCACCCGCCGCCCCAGCGACTCGTCGAACGCCTCGTAGACCTTCCCCATCCCCCCGCTGCCGAGGAGCCGCACGAGCCGATATCGACCGATCTTTCGGTGCTCCATTCGCCTCGATGATTGTACCGATCCCGAGGTGGATACGGTGAGGATCAGTGATGGCTCTGCAGGCCTCGGCGCGCCTGCTCGGCCGCTGCGTCGCGATCGGGCAGCGGTATGGCCGCGAGCTCCTCGACCTCGCGGGCGCGCCCATCGGCGAGCGAGGAAAGCACCTGCCGGTACTCCCCCGTGGCACGCTGGGCGTTGCCCGATCGCCGGAGTGCTTGGGCGAGCAGCAAGCGCGCTTGGAACAGCTCGGGCGCCAGGTACAGCGCGGCGCGGTACGAGGCGATGGCGCGCTCGGGGCGCCGGCCGAGGTCGTGAAGGAGCCCCTCGAGCACGTGTGCCGGGGCGTTTGTGGGGTCGTCTCGCAGCACCTCGTCGAGCGTGGCTCCCGCCGCCTCGACCTGGTTGGCAGCCAGCAGCCTCGCCGCCACCTCGACCCGCTCCCGGGTTCCCAGCGGAGGCTGGCTCGGTGCTGGGGCCGGCGCGTCCGGCAGCGGTCGCCTCCTCTCGGACGCCTCACGCCGTTCGGGTGAGGGGGTGGCGTGTCGTATCGTCCCTGCCTGGGCTCCCCGCACCGCTGGCAGGGTTCGTGTCGAGGATGGTGCGTAACCGTGGGCGGTCGGCTTTCTCTTTCGGTAGCAGAAGCAATCCCCCAGGTCCTCCGGCTCGAGCTCCTCCGAGAGCTGCCAGAGGGTCTCCGAGGGACCGACGAAAAGGACGCCGTCCGGCGCCAGGGCGCGAGTGACCCCGGCAACGACGCGCCGCTGCAACTCGGCCCGAAAGTAGATCAGCACGTTGCGCAGGAAAATCACGTCGAACGGCTGGTGAGGTACGTACAGGGGCTCGGCGACGAGGTTGACCGCGTGGTGCTCGAGGCGGCGGCGAAGAGAAGGTGTCAGCTCGAAAGCGGACCCTCGTCGGGCGAAGTAGCGTTCGAGGAGAGGAGGGGGAACCTGCGCCACGGCCCGCCCGGAGAACAGCCCCGATCGGGCCACTCCGAGGGCGTGCTGATCGATGTCGGTGCCGATCACGAGCCAGTCCCAGGCAGCCAGCGCTGGAGCTTCGGCGAGCGTGATCGCCAGCGTCGCCGGCTCCTCGCCGCGCGCGCAACCAGCCGACCACACCCGCAGCCTGCGGCTCGCACCGGTCCGTCCGAGCAGCCGTGGGAGCACCACCTCGGCGAGGCGAACGAAGTGCTGCGGGGTGCGGAAGCAGTACGACTCCTTGATCGTCACGTGGGGCAGCAACGCCGCCCACTCGCCGGGCAGCCGGCCGGCCGCCAGCGCCTGGACGTAGGCGACGAGATCGCTACAGCCAGTGGCGGCCGCTCGCTGGCCCGCGGCGTCGCCGAGGAACGAGAGGTGCCCGGCCGGGACGACGATCCCACTCGCGGTCTCGATCAGCCGCGCCAGCTCGCTGAGCGCCGCCAGCCGGTCGGTCATGGGCGAACGCAGTTGCGGCCTGCTGCCTTGGCCTGATAGAGCCGGGTGTCGGCCAGCGAGACCAGCGCCTCGGCCGAGCCGGGAGCCGGCACCTCGTTGCGCGCGGCGACACCGAACGACGCGGTGACCGCCAACGAACCGCCGGCCGGGAGCGGAACCTCGCGGTGGGCGAGACCGGCGCGCAGCCGCTCGGCGACCTGGCGTGCCGCCTCCAACTCGCTCTCGGTGAGGACGACGAGAAACTCCTCGCCGCCGTACCGGCCGATGACGTCCGAGGTTCGCAGCGTGGTGCGGAACGAGGCCGCAACCGCGCGCAGCACGGCGTCACCGGCGAGGTGCCCGTAGGTGTCGTTGACGCGCTTGAAGAGGTCGAGGTCGCAGAGGATCACCGACAGCGGCCGGTCGAAGCGGATCGAGCGCGCGAGCTCCTCGCCCAGCCGCTCGTGGACGGCGCGGTGGTTGAGCAGCCGCGTCAGGCCGTCGTGGCTCGAGAGCTCTCGCAGCCGCTGACTGAGCCGGGCGTTGTCGAGGACCACTGCAAGGTGGGGCAGGAGCCCTTGCACGAGGTGTCGGGATACCGTCTCGAACTGCTGCGGGTTGCGTGGCAGCACTGCCAGCATCCCCGAAGTCGAGGTGAGCGGTAGCGGCAGGAACTCGAGGTCGGGCAGCTCGACATCGCCCTCGGCCTCGCGTGGGCCGGTGACCTGCGCATCGACGACGGCTCCGGGGTTGACCGGGATCGCGCTGAGGACGGCGTTGGCGGCGCGCTCGACGCCCTTGAGCGGCAGCGCCTGGCTGAGGCGGAGGTGGAGATAGACCGCCTCGGGTTCGGAGAGCCCGACCACCAGCAGCGGCGCGTCCACCACCTCGGCGATCGTGGCCAGGCACCGCTCGCACGCTTCATGCAGGTCGTCGACCCCCATCCCGTGCTCGAGCAGGGTGTTGACGAGGGTGGCGGAGAGCAGGTTGGAGTCGAGCTGGCGGGCGACGCGAGCCAGTACCTCGAGCGGTCCCTGGGGCGGCTCGACCGCTGGCTGGGCCGCGAGGGTGGTCTCGGCGACGAGGCGGCGTACCGTGTCGACCAGCTCGCTCGCCTCGTAGTCTTTGGTCAGGTACGCATCGGCGCCGGTGTGCAACCCCCAGAACCGCGACGGCGCTTCGCCGTGGGAGGTCAGGATCACCACCGGTAGGTGGCTGGAGGAAGGGTCGCTCTTGAGCAGACGCAGGAGCTGGTAGCCATCCATGACCGGCATCTCGAGGTCGGTCACCACCGCCGCGGGGCGCTCGTGCAGCGCCATGACCGCGCCTTCAGCCCCGTCACGGGCGGTGAGGACCTCGAATCCCGCCCGCTCGAGCGTGCGCACGATGAGCGTGCGGGTGAAGTCGGAGTCGTCGACGACGAGAACGCGGGGTGTCACGGGCACTCTCCCTGCCAGCACTTCGCCAGCAGCAACCCCAGCTCGCGTGGCGGGCGGGTGATGGTGGCGGCTTCCAGGTCGAGGGCGGCCTTTGGCATGCCGAACACCACCGAGCTGGCCTCGTCCTGGACCATGGTCAGACCACCGGCCCGGCGCAGGGCGGCGAGACCCTCGGCTCCGTCGCGTCCCATGCCTGACAGTAGCACGCCGGCCACCTGACGCGGCTTGGTCGACGCACACGAGAGGAACAGCTCGTCGGCCGAAGGCCGGTGTCCGGCACGGGCCGGAGTGACAGCATCGAGGCGGAGCGCCCCGCCGTCATCGAGGCGCAGGTGGACGCCCGAGGGTGAGATGCGCACCGTGCCGGGAGTGGCCGACTCGCCATCGGCAGCCAGCCTGACATCGCGCCGCAGGTCCTTGGCGAGCCAGTCCGCAAACCCCTCGTCGAACCCCGAGGCGATGTGCTGGACGACGAGGATCGCCGCTGGCGGTTCGGCTGGGAGCACGGAGAGCAGCTCGTGAACGGCCTGGGGTCCCCCGGTCGAGGCGCCGATCGCCACGTACCGCAGCTCCCGGTGTAGCTTGGGGCTCGGAAGTGCTCCCGAGCTCGTGGTGGGCGGGGCAGATACCCGCGCCCGAGCGCCCGCCACGTTGCGGATGGTCCGCGGCAGCGCCTCCGAAAGGTGGTCCCACCCGGCCGGTGCTTCCGGCTTGGCGAATACCTCGACGGCGCCGCGCCGGATCGCCTCGAAGGCAGTATGGAGCACGCTGCGGTTGGCCCGCGAGCTGATCACGACGATCGGCGTCGGCCGCACCGCCATGATCCGCTCGGTGGCGGCGAAGCCGTCCACGACCGGCATCTCGACGTCCATGAGCACGACGTCGGGGTGCAGCGCCAGTGTCTGCTCCACCGCCTGGGCGCCGTCGCTGGCCTCGCCGGCGACGGTGATGTCGACCGTACGGCCGAGGATGCGGCGGAGCACCGCCCGTACCGTCGCCGAGTCGTCGACGAGCAGCACCCGCAGCGGCCTCGGCTCGCTCATGGCCGCCCCACGAGCCGGCGCACGGTGTTCGAGAGCTCGGTGGCGTCGAGCCCTTGCTTGGTGATGTAGGCGTCCGCACCGGCCTCGAGGCCGCGGAGTCGGTCCTCGGGACGATCATGCGTCGAGACGATGACGATCGGGGTCTGCGCGAGGTTGGGCATGGCGCGGATGTGCCTCGTCAGCTCGAAGCCATCCATGCCCGGCATCTCGATATCGGTCACGAGGCAGTCGAAAGCACGCTCCCCGAGCTGAGCCAGCGCCTCGGCAGCATCGCCGGCAGCCGCGACCTCGAAGCCGGCGTCCTCGAGCAAGCGGCGCTCCATCTCTCGTGTGACCAGCGAGTCGTCGACGAGCAGCACGGAAAGACGCCGCGGCGAAACGCGCACGGGTGCGACGGTGGGCTGGAGGGGGCGCTCGCGCGGCCCCATCGCTTTGGTAGACAGCACGCCGATGGGCTGACCCGAGGCGAGCAGCGCCACGCCTTCGAGCAGCGGCCCCACTCCGGCCGCGCGGGCGATCGGGCGCACCAACACTTCCTCGCTGCCTTCGACCGCGTCGACGCTGAGCCGCACCGGCTGGCCGAGCATCTCGCCTTGCAAGAGGAGCTGCGTGGCGGCCGGGACCTCGCCCAGGAGCTGGGCCAGCGGCAGGAACGGCACCAGGGTGCCGCCAACGGTGGCAAAGCTCTGTCCGTCGCGCTCCACGACCGCCGATCGCTCGAGGCGGTCCACCCGCCACACCGCCGCGGCCGGCAGCGCCAAACGGAGGCGGCCTGCCCGCACCAGCAGTACCTCCTCACCGCGACGGGAGATCGGCACCTCGAGGGTGACGGTGGTGCCGCCACCCGGTCCCGCCGCGATGGTGGCGCCGCCGCCCACCCGCTCAGCGACCGCCGCCACGGTATCCAGACCGACGCCGCGGCCGGAGACCTCGGATACCTCGCGGCGGGTCGACAGCCCGGGCAGGAACACGAGCTGCAGCACCGCGTCGCGGCTCATCGTGGCCAGGTTGGAGGCGGCGACGACGCCAGCCGCGACGGCTGCCTCGCCGATCTTGACCGGGTCGATGCCGGACCCGTCGTCGGTTATCGCCAAACGGACGTGACGGCCAGCCGGCCGCGCCTCGATGCGCACCTTCCCCACGCGCGGCTTGCCGGCGCGCTCGCGGGCGTCGGGGGCTTCGATCCCGTGGTCGACGGCGTTGCGCACCAGGTGGAGCAACGCCTCCTCGAGCTCGCGCGTGATCCGGCGGTCGAGCTGCGTCTCCTCGCCCGCGAGCGTGATCTCGACCTCGCGGCCGAGGGAGCGGGCGAGCTCGCGGGCGTGCCGAGCCAGCGCCTGCAGAACCGGCCGGAGCGGCTGGACCTGCAGCCCGAGCAGCGTCTCGACCTGCGCCTCGGCGTCGTGGAGCTGGCGCGAAGTGGCGCTCTCGAGCTCCATCGTCATCCGGCGCAAGGTGGCAGCCATCACCGCCAACACCTGTCGGGGCTGCGGCTCGTGCACGCCCTGCTCGGCCAGGCGCGCCAACTCGTGCAGGGCGCCGACCTGGTGGCCAGCCGCCAGCGTCTGGAGGCGCATGCGGGTGGCGCGGTCCGCCAGCTCGTCGACGGTCGTGGGGTCGAGCCGCAGCTCGCTCAGCGTGGAGTGGGTGGTGGTCGCCGCGGCCGGGGCTGGCACCTGCGGGGTGGCGGCGAGCTGGTCGGGTACACGTGGCTCCTCGAGGCCGTCCCGGAGCGCCCCCAGGAGCGCTGGGTCGGCGGCGGGCGTCTGCCCCTGCGCGAGCTCCTCGACCATGCCCGACAGGGAGTCCACGACCCGGATCGCGAGCTGGGCAACGCCGGCGCGCGGCGGCTGCAGCGCCGTCTCGGCAGCGTGGCAAAGCTCGGCCAGCGCGACCAGACGCAGCATGCGCCCGGCGCCTTTGAGCGTGTGCAGCTCGCGCCGCACTTCGGCGGCGGCAGCCGCGTCCTCGTCCAGCCGCGGGGCCAGCGACGCGAGCTTCTCGAGCCGTCCGTGCGCTTCGGCCACGAACAGCGGCACGAGATCGGCTAGGTCGGCATCGATCATCGCTCGCCCATCCGAAGAGGTGACCCGTGTCTCGCGGCCCGTGGGCCATGGACAGGCCTCGAGGAGCGAAGGAACGACGGGCCGCGTGGGGCCATGGGCCGGGAATGACGAGACACGGCGGTCTAGATCTTCGTCCAGCTTCTGGCGTTGACGTCGAAGCCCAGCACCCCGAGATGGGCGCCGCTGGGGTCGCGGATCGGCGCCGCGACCGAGAAGCAGCGGTCGCCGGTGAGAAGCGAGTCGTACAGCGGGGTGAGGATCGGCCGTCCCTCCCGCATCACGGTCTGGTACCAGGGGCGGTCGTGCATGTTCATGCCGACGGTCACCGAGCCGGCGGACCGCCCGCCGGTCCACTCGCGGTTGACCGAGAAGGCAGCCATCACGCCGTGGGCGTCGGCGAGGAAAGCCATCTCGACGAACGGGTGGCGGGCCACCAGCTCGGCAAGCTGGCTCTCGGCCATCTCCCACTGTCCGCCGCGACCGCCCAGCTCGGTTGCCCAGTGCTCGCACAGGTGCTTGAGCGAGCGGGCGGCGTCGATCCGGAATGACTGGGTGAGGAGCTGGATCGACAGCGCGAGCTGGTTGAGCCGCTCGGCGGTGCCGGAAAAGTGCTTGAGCCCCTCCGCCATGCGCTGAATGACCTGGCTCACTTCCTTGGCGGTGAGCACCACCTGGTCGGAGGCCGTGCGCTGCTGCTCGGTGGCGAGCGAGGTCTCCTTGGCGGTGCGCGCGGTATCGGCGAGGGCGCTGCGTAGCGCATCGATGGCGTTGGCGGCGGCGCGGGCGCGTTCGAGCCCACGTGAGGCCTCTTTGCCGCCCTCCTCGGTCGCCACCACCGTGGCGCGGATCGAGGAAGAGAACTCCTCCAGCAGGTTGCGTACCGAGTCGACCGACTCCTGTGAGCGCTGCGCCAGGCGGCGGACCTCATCGGCCACGACACCGAAACGGCGTCCGTGCTCGCCGGCGGCAGCCGCCTCGATGGCGGCGTTGAGCGAGAGGATGTGGGTCTCCTGGGCGATCTCGGTGATGAGGTCGAGCACGCGGTAGATCTCCTTGGAGCGCGTGCCCAGCGTGTCGGCCCGGGCGGCGATGGCACTGATGCGCTTTTGCACCTCCTCCAGGCCTCCGAGCGCCTCCTCCACGGCCGCCACCCCGGTTTCACCGGTCTGCTCGGCGTGGGCGGCGAGATCGGCCTGGGAAGCGGCGTTGCCGGCGATCTGTGCCGCGGTGCGGGCCAGCTCCTCCATGGTCGCCGTGATCTGGACCACGGCGGCGGCCTGCTCCGAGGAACCCGAGGCCAGCTCGGAAGCGGTCGCGTGCACCGCGTTGCCGGCGGCGGCCACATCGGTCGAGCTCGACTGGATCTGCTGGATGAGCCCTCCCAACGCCCGCGTCGCCGCCGAGAACGCGCCGGCCAGACGCTCGGGCAGGTGGCGGACCTGCTCGGGTGCTTTTACCAGGTCGCCGGCCTGCAGCTCAACGAGCCCGGCCACCAGCTCGCGCTCCCACCCTGCAACCTGCTGGCTCACGCGCTCGGCACGCTGGCGCGCCCGGCGCTCGGGCAGGTAGGCGAAGGCGAGATAGGCCAGCACCGCCACCGCGCCAGCCGCCAGAAAAGCGGTGGCGAGCCACTGGCGCGCCGTGCCAGCGCTGGCGGCGAGGACGGTGACGAACCCGACCACCACCGTGACAGCGAGGATCGCGAAGCCCCACGCGGGGCTGGTTCGTTCCCTGACGTGCTCCTCACTCATCGGATGCTCCTTCGGTCTGCAGCGCCAGCTCGGGTGGCGGTGCCAACGGGTCGATGACGACGACGACCTGGCCCTCGACGACAGCGAGTCCTCGGGAAGAGACCGGCCAGAAACGGCGCAGGATGCGCCCGGGCTTGCGGACCGTTGGCGTCGAAAGCATCGCCACCACGCGGTCAGCGCGGAGTCGGTCGTGCCTCAGCGAGATGGTGATCCCGCCACCGGTCACGCCGAAACGGCGCACCTCCGCGCGCTCGACGCCCCAGCTCGTCTCGCCCCGGACAAAGACCAGTAGCTCTGTCCCTCTCACGTCGCACCCAGGTGCTCGAGGTTGAGGACGCGGACCGGCCTCCCAGCCTGCAGCGCCTCGCCGCTCACCAAGCCGAGCCGGGTCTCCGTCAGCGCGTGCAAAGGCAGCTCGACGATCGCCAGCGCCTCGTCGGCCGCCAGCCCGACCAGCTCGCGCTCGGCCGGCGGTCCGGCCCAGACGACCACCGTCACGGGCTGGCCGGAGGCGGCGCCGGCCGGGGCGTTGACCAGGCACGCGAGATCGAGCACGGGCAGCGCCTCGCCGGCGAACTCGGCCAGCCCGAGCAGCTCCGGGGCGGCCCCCGGCAGCGGGTGGGTCGTCAGGGTCGCGACGACCCGTCGCACTTGATTGAGCGGCAGGGCACACAGGTACTCGCCGGCCCGCACCAACAGGCACCGAATTCCGCCCTCGCCGGAAGCAGAGGTCATGAGCAAAGGGTACAACATGCGGGGGTGGGAGGAGCGGTGAGCGACGAAACGCAAGAAGTCCGACCGGACGAGCTCGCGCCTGAATCTCGCCCCGGTTTTCCGGGAGCCGGCTACGTGGGCTCTGCGGGTGGGCGGTTCAGGAGGGCGGCGACGGCGTCGCGGCGAACCTTGCCGCGATCGGAGACCGGCAGCTCGTCGACCAACACCAGACGGCGGGGAAGCTTGTGCGGAGCGAGGGCGCGCCGGCAGGCGGCGAGCAGGGACATAACGGTGTGGCCGGCGGCGCGGTCGACCGCCGCCACGGCAGCCACGAGCTGGCCGCGGTTGGCGTCGGGGAGCCCCATGACGAACGCAGCGCGCACGCCAGGTATCGCCTCGAGCACACGCCGGATCTCGTCGGGGTGGACTTTCTTGCCTGCGATGTTGAGGTGCTCGGCGACCCGGCCGGTCAGCATCAGGCGGCCCTCTCCGTCCAGCACCGCGGTGTCGCCGGCCAGGAACCGATGGTCGCCGAGGAGGCCGCCGGCGTCGGTGGCCGGCACCGTGCCTCGGGCCACTGCGCCCGAGCGGATCAGCACCCGGCCCTCCTGTCCGGCGGGACGCGGGCGCAGCAGCTCATCGACGACCTCGACCCGCACCGCCCGCATCGGTCGGCCGACCATCCCCGCCGGCCGCCCGATCGGGGTGCCGGTCTCGTAGGCGATGGCGCCGCATTCCGACGAGCCGTAGAAGACGTTCACCCTGATCCCGGTGAGCGTCTCGAATGCCTCGCCGTCGGCGGGCAGCAGCGGCGCGCCAGCGGTGAGGCAGACCCGCAGGGCGGGCAAGGCAGGCAGGTGCGCCTCGAGGCTCGCCAGCGCCCGGATGTGGGCCGGAACCGCGGGGAAATGCGCCACGGCCGCCCGCTCGAGCGTCTCCGCGAGCGCCGGAGGGAGGTTCGACGACGGGATCGCGAGCGGCATCCCGACCAGAAACAGCGGCACCAGGCACGAGCCGATGCCGTACGAGTGGGTGAGCGGGACCGCCGCGAGGGTCACGTCGTCGGTGCGCAGCCCCATCGTGTGCATGATGTTGACGGTGTCGGTCGCGAGCTCGCGGAGGCCCACGGCAACGGCCCGAGGGGTGCCGGTCGAGCCCGAGGTGAGCTTGAGCAATGCGGTGCCGGGTGGCAGCTCGGCCGGAGGCGAGTCCTCGTTCAGGCCGAGCATCATGAGCCCGTGTTCCCACACCGGTCGGGCGGACCCCAGGCGAGCCGCGGTCGTGACCGTGGCGACGGCCCCCACGGCCCGCGCGGCGTCGGCGAGCTCGGCGGGCGGCG
>JAAYVZ010000106.1 GCA_012516935.1 Holophagae bacterium | reverse complement strand
GCCACCGACCACGACCCTCATCTGTCCGCGTTCCCTCGAATCACTGTCCGCGTTCCTCCGGCCCCCTGTCCGCGTTCCTCCGAATTCGTGTCCGCATTCAGTCGGCCTCCGCACAAAGACCACGAAGGGAGAACCAACAACTCCAACCACAACCCCACTGAAGTACACACAGACCCGCCAGGGTGGGTCACTTCTCAAACGTTGCCCTGGGTCAAATCCCGACCGTTGCCAACATCTGGGCTTCCGATCCGCGCAAACCAGCCTATGGAGCGTTCTTCGTTTGCTGGAAACTGTCGCCATTGAGTTGCCAGGTCTCCTTCCCCCATGAGCACGAGCTAGGGTCGAGGACGACATAGACGAGCTGCGGCAGAACCACACAACCCCTAGCTGTGACAGCGGCTCGAAGAAAGCACTGCCTGCGCTCATGTGGAGAAGGAGGCACGTGGTCGTCCCATGCCGCCTCTTTGGTCCAGAGCTGTTTGATCGTTCCGCCGGAGACGCGGTACACGCCGAACAGCGTATTGAAGTTGCCAGTTGAGCAGTTGACCACTTCTTCGGTGATAAGCTCATCCACACCATCGTGATCGAGGTCGACGAGTTGAATCGAAATGATCTCGCCGGTTTCGCGCTTCGCGATCAGCTTGCCACCGCGGTCGAACGCAAGGAGCCCTCCCCCTTCACCCTGAGTACAAGAGATCACAACTACGCGAAGGCCCTGCCCCGGCTCAACCAGTCTATGGAAGTTGTACCCGGCGAGGCTTACTCCAACGACCTCCGATGGCGCCTGCACACCACCGGCAGCACGTGCCTCCAGTAGCTGCCGGACCGCATCTAGGTCGGAAATCGGCTGCGTCCTGCCGAGGGTCGCCTGGGTAGTGGCCCCCGCCAACGCAATCAACAGCAATCCGTTGCGCACCGTCATGGCACCTCCTACCGTGCAAAGAAGACGAGTCGGTTGCAGTCGGGAATCGGGATACGCTTCCTTCCATCACTGGTCCGCGTCTTCACGCACCGTGTGCCGGGCTTGCAGAAGAAGACGGGCTCCCGGCGACCCCAGGAGCCGGTCGGCGGGATGCTCCCGGCAGTCGCGATCAGGTCGGGCTCGTTCTTGGGCGAGAAGCAATCGGCGCAGCGCCCGAAGTTGTCGTTCCTCCAGTCCGCAGCATCGAACCGCCCGCACCTCGAGTGGAAGACGATATCGCAAATCGACCCACCTTCGGCGTCACGGCGGTTCAGGATCACGCTGGCGACGGCACGTTGACAGGCGGGCGGCGTCCCGGGTGCTTCCCCGTAGACCGTGCATAGACGACGCGCGCGGTCCGTCAGCCCGAAGCTGGCCTGCCGTCCATCAGGGTCAGCCGCCATGAGTGACGAGTCCTCCGCATAGCTGAACGCGGATGAAATGTAGTTCCACGCAGGATCGACCTGCGAGTACCTTCCCCACTTCGGCCGGTACCAACGGAAGATGTTGTAGCTGCGCTCGGTGGCGCCGTCAAGGCCCCGGTTGAGCTGCTCGGCCTCCTGGCCGGGGAAGCGGAGCGGCTGGTGGCGGTCGGACCCCGTGCGCAGGGCCCAGACCCTCCCGTACGGCTCGGCCTCGACTCGCCACAGCACGGCACCGGTACTGGCCGTCTGCAAAAACGG
>JAAYVZ010000021.1 GCA_012516935.1 Holophagae bacterium | reverse complement strand
GGGCTGCGAGCGTCGACGCCCGCAGCCGCGAGGTGCTCGAGGGTCTGCCAATCACTCGAGGCTCGGTGATGAACGCGAGGCCCCGCTCCGTGTAGGCCGCCATCGTCAACCCACTCGCGGGCCTGGTGGTGCTCGAGTACCGTGAGTGCCCGTTCGCGAGGCTGGCAACCAACCTGCGCGGCGATCTTGGGCGGGAGCTACGAGAGAAGTGACGAGATGAACCAGTACTACGAGGACGAGGTGGCGGTGGTGACGGGCGCCGCCCCGTGGAGCGGCCCGTGTTCGAACGGGTCACGCGGTCGATCGTCGCCGAGCGGCAGAAAAGCTACCGGACCGAGGGTACCTACTACTGAGGCTCGCGCAGGGTCGTCCGATGGCTTTCGTCTCTCGGCTCAGCGTTGGGCTACGCCTTCCGGGTCAGCGCTGCGTGCCGGGGTGGCTCCGGACCATCGGAGGATCGAGCCTCCTACTGGTTTCCAGGAGCGTGCCGCGGCGGTCTGGGAGCATCCGCGAGGGGAATGAGGCTCGAGGTGACGAACAGGTCCCCATCGCTCCTGAGGGCATGCATGGTCCCGGCTGCCACGATGAAGGCTTTTCCGGGACTCAGGGGAACCTCGCTCCCCTCGAGTACTCCAAACCCCTCTCCTTTGACGCAATAGAAAATCTCATCATGCGTTGGATGTTTGTGCAACGTCACGTTACTGGCTGGGGTTATGTGGTAGACCTTGGTGACGATGCTCTGCCGAAATGCCTCTGTATCCATGTCCTTCCTCGGCCGTCAAAGGGTTTGCGTAATGGCTTCCGGGTTCACGACCAGGACCGCTCGCATCCAGGGGAAGCGAGCCTTCATGGCCTCGAAGTCCGGGCCGGAGGTCTGAAGAACGCCCGTGCCCTCGATCAAGTAGCCCGTTCCCGGTCCGCGAAAACCGTCCACCTCGCGGCAGCCGAGGGTGAGCAGGAGCTCGGGCCTGAGGGCCAGATTGGCTTCGGTCCGATGCATCCCTCCCACCGGGATGAGCAGCTTCTGAGCCTCGTTGATGGTGATGTAGCTATTCCAGGTATTGACGAGATGGGGTCCCTTTTCTCCCGTCGTCGCGATCGCGACGACGCCTTCATGTTCGAGTATTTCCAGTAATTTGCCTGGAATCATCGACGCCTCCTTCAGCCCTTCTGTTGTTCGACAACGCGGTCGTGGAACCACGCGCGCACGAAAGCGCGGGTTGCGGGGAGCCCTGAGTTCTGGCGATCGAGATCGCTTCTGCAACCTCGATCTCATCCTTGTTTCCTGCCTGCCGTTGCCGGCCTTGCTTCGCCGGGGATGGCATACCCACCATCCATGAGGCACTCACTTCAAACCCCAGCCCCGCGGAAGCTTTCCTCCACATCCAAGCCCCGACCCGCGAGGGGCGACCGGATCCCTTCCGCTTTCTTGCGCGCTGGGCTGAGGTCACGGTGGGTGGAGATTCCCTCTCTCACCGAGGCAGGGTAGGGCGCGACCGACGTACGGTCAAGGTGTCGATGCAGCGGCAGTGGGGCGCTCGCCAGAGTGCGCTTGAAAGCGTGGCCTTGGCCGGCTCACCCTAGCTCTCGGTCTCGAGGCTCGAGCCCGATAGGTCGATCGACCGTGGTGGCTGGAACGCCACCACCCGGTGCCAGGCGACAGCGAGCCGCCGGTCGGCCCGGAGGCGCGTCACTCTGGCTTCGCGGTATTGACGGTAGCAGCCCCGATCGGGAGCCGGGCGCCGCCGAAACCGCACTAGCTTTGGTTCACTCTGACAGGGCGGCGCGGAGCTCGTGGGCGAGGACATTCATGTCGAACGGCTTCTGGAGGAAGCGCACGCCGCCGATGTTGACGACGTGGCGCACGGCCTCGTCCTCGGCGTACCCGGACATCAGGACGACTTTGAGACTGGGTCAGCGCTTTCGCAGCTCGACCGCAGTGTCCGGACCCGAAATACCGGGCAACATGACGTCGGTGAGCACGAGCTCGAAGGCCGGCTCGGGAGGCAGGGCGAGAGCGGCCTCCCCGGTGGCGACGGCGTGTGGGCGGTAGCCCAGGGTGGTGAGGATGGCGCACAAGGCCTCGCGCGCGCCGGCCTCGTCCTCGATCACCAGCACCTGCTCGCCCCAAGCCTCGGGCATGACCTCGGGGTACTCCTGGGGGACGGGCTCAGCGGGGTGCGCTCGATGGTTCGCGGTCGGCAGCTCCACCCGCACCACGGTACCCTCGCCGACTCGGCTCGAGATCTCGACTTGGCCCCCATGGCTGACCACGATCCCTTGAACGACGGGCAGGCCGAGGCCGGTACCTCTCCCCTGCGGCTTGCTGGTGAAAAACGGTTCAAAGATGCGTTCCTGAATCTCGGGGGGGATGCCCACCCCCTGGTCTTCCACCACCAGCCATGCGGTGCGGTCGGTGATCCCGGAACGCACCTGCAAACGGCCCCCACGAGGCATCGCGTCGGCTGCGTTGAGCAGAAGGTTGGTGACCACCTGCTCGAGCTGACCGAGGTCGCCCAAGACCGGGACCGGACCGGCGTCGAGGTCGACCTCGACGGAAACATTCTCCCGTAGCAGCCGCTGCAGCATCCCGAGCGCGTTCCGGATCGCGTCGTTGAGATCAAGGGGCTGCATCCGTGTCGCCTCGCGTCGCGAGAAGAGAAGAAGCTGGCGCGAGAGCTGGGCGCCGCGGCGAACGTTGTCCTCCATCTCGGCCAGCCGTTTGCGCGTGCGGTCCGGATCATGCAGGCTTACCCGCGTCACCTCGATGGTCGAGAGGATCACCTGCAACAGGTTGTTGAAGTCGTGGGCAACGCCCCCGGCGAGGCTGCCAACCGCCTCGAGCCTCTGCGCGTCCCACAGGCGTCGCTCGCTCTCGGCCAGCGCCTCGGCAGCTCGCTTGCGGTCGGTGATGTCGCGGCAGACCGAAAGGATCGCCCGCGAGCCGCGGAAGGGGATCACGCGGCTGCTGATCTCGGTGGGGATCACTGTGCCGTCACGGCCCACCTGCTCGGTTTCGAACACCGCCCCGCCAGTGGCGAGGATCTCTGCCAGCCGCTCGGGGACGCGGGCGGCTGCGGCCGGCGTGTCGAGCGAGCGAACCGACGCTCCGGTGAGCGCCTCGGCGGAAAGCCCGTAACGCTCACCCGCGGCGCGGTTGCTGGCCAAGATCCGACCGTTGAGATCGACGATGAGAACGGCATCCGCGAGGCCGTCGAACAGCGCCCGCAGCTCCCGCTCGCTGGCTCGCAGCGCCTCCTCGGCTTGCTTGGCTTCGGTGACATCGTCGTAGATGGCGACTACCTCGCCGGACGGGAGGCGGTAGACGTGGTTCTCGCGCCAGCCGGCGATCCGGTCGTCGCCGTAGACGGCGGCTGGGAAACGTGCGGGCTCCCCGCTTTCCCAGACCCGCTGGAGGATACCGAGAAGGCCGAACTCGACGACGCCGGGAAAGACCTCCGTGACCCGCCGCCCGATGACGCTCGCTCGCTCCACCCGCTCTATCGCCTCGGCTGCGCGGTTGAAGTCGCGGAAGACGAAGTCCCGGCCTTGGTCGACGGCCTCGTAAACCGCCACGCCGCTGCGCATGTGCTCGAAGAGCTCACGGTAGCGTGCCTCGCTGGCGACGAGGGCGGCGCGGGTCGCCTCCCGCTCCTCAGCCACGGCGGCCGCCTTCCCGTTGCCCTCGCGGGTGGATGCTGGGTCCGCTGCGGAGCCTCTCGGTGTTCATGTAGACATCCTACTCCACCTAGCACGGTTGTGTTCATCGAATGCTCGGCCGGTGGGTGGCTGCTCGGGTAGAATCCGCGGATGCTCTGGCTCGCCCTCCTTGCCGTCCTGGTCGTCGCCGCAGCCACCCTCGCCGGCGGTGCGTTGCCGTTGTGGTTCGACCGCCACAGCCGCGTGTTTCTCGGGTTTTCCGCTGGCACCCTGGTGGGGTTGGCGCTACTGGAGCTCATCCCGGAGGGGAGTGAGGCG
Organism: Holophagae bacterium; assembly: GCA_012516935.1. Taxonomy (GTDB): domain Bacteria; phylum Acidobacteriota; class Thermoanaerobaculia; order Thermoanaerobaculales; family Thermoanaerobaculaceae; genus JAAYVZ01. The sequence goes on along the minus strand of JAAYVZ010000021.1, from coordinate 1,336 downwards.
GTGCCGCTCGACGTTCACCCGGAGATGCTCATCGTCCTCGGGGCGTTCCTGACCACGATGCTGCTCGACAAGCTGCATGTGCTGCACCCGCACTCGCACGGCACGGACGTGACCTGCCTCGGCCACGAGCCACGGCCGCTGGCGATGCATGGGGCAGTCGGGCTGCTGATCCACTCAGCGGTGGACGGGCTGGCGCTCGCGGCAGCCTGCCGGCAGTCGCTCGGCACGGCGGTCGCCGTCACGATAGCGCTCTCGGCTCACAAGCTCACGGATGGGATTACGACCGTCTCCCTGGTCCTCAGCCACCGCCATGCGCGGCGACAGGCGGTACGGCTACTGCTCGGCAACGCTGCTTGCCTCGTGCTCGGGTTCGCGCTCGGCATGCTGGTCGAGCTCGGGCAGGAGGGGCTCGGCATGCTGCTGCTGGTCATGGCCGGGTTTTTCCTCTACCTTGGAGCCTCCGACCTACTGCCTTCGGTCACTGCAGCACGCTGCCGCAAGCGCGATGTGCTGGCCACAGCCCTCGGCATGGGTGCGATCGCCCTCGCCTCGGCGCTCGCGCACTGACGAGCGGAGCGGTCGACGTTCTCCGAAGTCGGGCCCGCGGGTCGCTCGGCACCGCTGCGAGGGCGGCTGGGTCAGGGATCCGCTACACTGGTGCTCGTGCTGCTCTCGGCACTCGTTTTTTTGGTGGCCAGCGTGACACCGCCGGTGCACCGCCTGCACCGGGTCGAGCTGGACCTTCCGACCCGCGAGCAAGCCGTGCTCGTGCTGCGCGGCGAGGGGTGCTCCGCACTCTTGCCTCCGCTTTCGACACAACGGTTGAGGATCGCTGGGCTGGAGATCCCGGTCGCCTCGGCGCCCGACTACGCGGTGACTCCGACAGCGAGCCGCGCCATCGTCACCGTGATGCTCGCTCGGGTTGGCGAGGGTATTCTCGGTATCGACTCCTCGACCGTGGAGGTGCGTTGGGAAGGGCTCGACGCCAAGGGCCGGCTCGCGGTCGCTCTGGAGGGGACGATCGACCTCGCCGACGGCGAGCAGGCGGTGTTTCCGACTGAAAAGCTCCGCCGCCACTACGCCCGCCTGGCCGACTACGGGCTGGCTCCCGAGGGCATGCTGGTGCGCGTCTGGGTGCTGCTCGGCGTCTACAACCCGTTCTCTTTCGAGGTCGTAGCCAGCGGGCTCGAGTATCGGCTGGAAGTCGGCGAGACAACGATCCTGAGCTCGCGGCGGGGTGGTTTTCGCCTCCGGCCGGGGCAGGCAAATGAGGTGCTCGTCGAGCAGACGCTGCCAATGCTCGACCTGGCGTCGGGGCTGGCGGCGATGCTCGCGC
>JAAYVZ010000105.1 GCA_012516935.1 Holophagae bacterium | reverse complement strand
CAGCGAGCCGGGTGAGGGGCCAAGACGCCGGCCCCAACCTTGCGCCCCGCGCCCAGCAGGGACTCTCACCCCCTCACCCCTGCCCCTCTCCCCCGCTCGCGCGGGGGCGAGGGGGCAAGCGCGGAAGTATATCGACCTGCGAGCCGGGTGAGGGGTCGGAACGCTTCCGGCGGCGTCACGCCGTCGCTTCGAACCCCTGCCAACGGTGGGCGTGGCCGTTGTGCTGCGGCGTGTAGCTCGGGACCAGCGAGCGCATGATCTCGATGACCAGCGCGGCGTCCTCGGCGGCGGCGGCGCGCTCGAGCTCGTCGAGCCGCTCCTCGAGGTTGAACGGCGGCGGCGGGCACACGGCGGTGAACACCTTCTTCATCGCCTGGTGCGTCTTCTCCTCGTCCTCGGTAAGCAGCTCCTCGTAGAGCTTTTCGCCCGGCCGCAGCCCGGTGTACTCGATCTTGATGTCCACGTCCGGCGTCCGTCCGGCCATGATGATCATGTGCCGCGCCAGCTCGTCGATCCGGATCTGCTCACCCATGTCGAGCACGCACAGATCCTTGCAGCCACCGTACCCGGCCCGCAGCACGAGCCCCACGGCCTCCGAGATGGTCATGAAGTACCGCCGCACCTCGGGGTCGGTGACCGTCACCGGCCCACCGCGCGCGATCTGCTCGCGGAAGATCGGCACCACCGACCCGGCCGACCCCAGCACGTTGCCGAAACGCACCGCCTTGAACGCCGTCGGCGAGCGCAGCGCCAGCGCCCGCACCACCATCTCCCCCACCCGCTTGCTCGCCCCCATCACCGACGTCGGCCGCACCGCCTTGTCGGTCGAGATGTAGATGCAGCGGTCCGCCCCCAGCTCGTGCGCCGCGCGCGCCACGTTGCGCGTGCCGCCGACGTTGTTCTTCACCGCCTCGCACGGCGCCGCCTCCATGAGCGGCACGTGCTTGTGCGCCGCCGCATGGAACACGTCCTCCGGCCGGTAGCGCTCGAACAGCGCCCGCATCCGCCCGGCGTCCCGGATATCCGCCACCTCGACCACCAGCTCCCGCCCGTCGAGCTGCGATTCGAGCCGCCGCTGCGCCAGGTACAGCTCGTTCTCGTTGATGTCCACCATCACGAGCTGCTTGACGTGCGCCCGCAGAAGCTGCCGGCAGATCTCGCCGCCGATCGAGCCCGCCGCCCCGGTCACCAGCACCCGCCGCCCCAGCGCCGTGCCCGACTCCCCGGTGTCCGAGAAGTCCACCTGCACCCGCGGCAGCAGGTCGTCGGGCTGCAGATCCTGCAGCATCGAGGCCGAGATCTTGGCGTCGATGTAGACGAACGACACCGGTAGGCTCTTGACCCGCAGCCCGAGCTCGGCGCACATCGACAGGATCTCGCGCAGCCGCTTCGGCGCCAGGCGCGGAATGGCGATCAGCAGCTTCTCGACGTGGTGCTTGGCGGCGAGCCACGGCAGCTCGTCGAGCGTCCCCAGCACCGTCTTGCCGCCGATGACCTCCCCACGCTTGTGCGTGTCGTCGTCGACGAACCCGACGACCACGTACTGGTGCTCGTTCGACCGCTGCAGGTCGCGTAGCAGCATCTCGCCCGCCGCCCCTGCCCCGGCGATCAGGGTGTGCAAGCGGCTGGTACGCCCGCGTGAGAAGTCGAGCCACCTCGCCGCGGCGTAGCGGGGGGAAAAGCGAATCGCCCCCATCACCGCCAGCGACATCAGCAGCTCCATCACCACCACCGAGCGCGGCAGCCGCGGCGCGTTGAGAAAATACACCGCACCGAGGAACAGGCCGCTGCCGAGCAGCCCTGCCAGCAACACCCGCACCGCGTCCGCCAGCCCCGAAAAGCGGAACGACCAGCGGTGCGAGCGTACGATGACCGCCGCCGCCATGCGCGCCGCCGCCACGAGCACGAGCAAAAATGCCAGGCCGGTGGCTCGCTCGAGATTCCCCTCGAACCGCAAGTAGTACGCCACCAGCAAAGACAGCGGCGCTACCACGCCGTCGGCAGCCAACAACAGCAAGTGCCTCAACGGCGACCCCGCGAGGGTCGCAAGGAACCCCCCCATCGAGCTCCGCCGCTCGCGTGCCGTCTCGTCTCGATCTACCAACCGTCCTCCGCCGCCACTGTAACGCACATAACGCTTCCAATTACACCACAGTCAGTACAACACTCCCAACCGCCGCTGGGTTGCCTCCCCCCTCTCCCCCGCTGCCGCAAGGGGAAAAACCCCTCGCGCCCGCTACCGCAAGGGAAAAACCCCTCGCCCCGAAAAGCGGGGAGAGGGTGGCGAGCGCAGCGAGCCGGGTGAGGGGCCAGAGGT
>JAAYVZ010000020.1 GCA_012516935.1 Holophagae bacterium | reverse complement strand
CTCCAGACGCAGCGCCGCAGCGAGCTCACCCGCCCTCGGCAGGTTGGCCGCCACCAGCCGCAACGCCTCCTCGGGCTGGCCCTGCAGACGGGCCGCCCGGGCAGCCACGACCGCTACCGCGGGCGCCATCGGCTGGGGCCAGGAGGCGATCGCGGCCCGCACCTCGGCCCACCGACCGGCATGGACCGCCGTGACCAGCGTCGCGGGGGGCGGAGGCGGCGGGCTGACCGGCATTACCCCGGCGGCCAACCGAACGGGCGTCCCCCGAGCACATGGAGGTGGACGTGAAACACCGATTGGCCAGCCCCGGCTCCGCAGTTGTTGACGACCCGGTAGCCTTCTCCAACCAACCCGACACGGCGAGCCGCCTCGGCGGCGGTCAGAAGCAGCCGCCCGAGCAGCGTGACGTCGTCCGCGCGTGCGGCGTCCAGCGACGCGATGTGTCGCCGAGGAATGACCAGCAGGTGTGTCGGCGCCTGCGGGGCGAGGTCATGGAACACCAGCACCTCCTCGTCGGCAAGCAGGACGCGGGCTGGAACCTCCCCCGCCGCGAGGCGGCAGAACAAGCACTCACTCATGACCACCAAGGATAGCGGCGGCGAGCTGGAGGGGGAAGCGGCCCCGCCTCATGCTCGTCCTCCCACCCGGGGAGTTGCTTTCGATGCTCGGCGGTCGCTCTTCGCTCGGGCGGGCGGTCACCGATACGGCCCGGGGTTGAAGCGCTCGATCGCGGCGCCGAGTGCCCCCAGCTTGGACTCCATCGCCTCATACCCGCGGTCCAGGTGGTAGATTCGGTCCACGACCGTCTCCCCCCGCGCCACGAGAGCCGCAAGCACCAGCGCAGCCGACGCCCGAAGGTCCGAGGCCATGACCGTGGCTCCGGTGAGCGAGGTGGGCCCACAGATGCGGGCGGTCCGGCCCGTCACCTCGATACGCGCCCCCAACCGCATGAGCTCGAGTGCGTGCTGGAAGCGGTTTTCGAAGATCGCCTCGGTGACCTCCGAGACGCCCTCCGCCTGCGTCATGAGCGCTACGAGCTGCGCCTGCAGGTCGGTGGCGAACCCGGGAAACTCGGTCGTTGCGATGGTGACCGGACGGAGAATCGGAGGTCGCCCCACCGCAATGCTATCCACACCTACGCTGCAACTCGCGCCCGCTGCCTCCAACACCTCGAGCAGCGCACCCAGGTGTTCAGGGCGACAACGGTCGACCGTGACGCGGTCGCCGCACAGCGCCCCGGCGATGAGGTAGGTACCGGCCTCGATCCGGTCCGGAATCACGCGGTGACTGGCCCCGTGCAGACCCTCCACGCCCTCCACCTCGATGGTGGGGGAACCCGCCCCGCTGATGTGGGCCCCCATCGCCACCAGCAGCGCAGCGAGGTCGCCCACCTCCGGCTCCCGCGCACAGTTGCGCAGCACCGTGCGTCCCCGCGCGAGTGTCGCCGCCATCAGCACGTTCTCGGTGCCGGTGACCGTGACCTTGCTGAAGGTGATGTCGGCGCCGTGCAGGCCGCGCGGGGCCTCGGCGACGATATCGCCGTGCTCCACGCGCAGCTCCGCCCCCATCCTCTCGAGCGCCGCCAGGTGTAGGTCCACTGGTCGGGCGCCGATCGCGCACCCGCCGGGCAAGGCCACGCGCGCCCGCCGCCGCCGAGCCACGAGCGGACCCAGCACCAGCACCGAGGCGCGCATCGTCCGTACCAGCTCGTAGGGGGCCCAAAACGCTTCGCCGGTTCCGGTCACGACGCGCGTCACCTCGGCTCGGTGCTGGCACGACTCGCCGAGCGCCTGTAACACCTTCTCCATGGTCACGATATCGCGCACCCGTGGGGTGCCGGCGATCTCCACCGGCTCGCAGGTCAGCAGCGTCGCCGCGAGGCACGGTAGCGCCGCGTTCTTCGCCCCGGAAACCTGTACCTTGCCGTTGAGCCGTGGACCGCCCTGAATCCGGAACTTGTCCATCCGAGGAGTGTCCACCGACCCCCACCCAGCCGTCAACTGCCACGCCGAGAGCTTGTCAAGGCTCTTTAGAAATGTCCCCTTGGTAGCTCGTTAGAAATGACCCCCGGTGGTTGTCGTCGGGGCTGTGGGCGGTGTGGGAAGCCGGCAGGGCTTTCCAAGCGGCGGTGGGAAAGCCGG
>JAAYVZ010000104.1 GCA_012516935.1 Holophagae bacterium | reverse complement strand
CGGCAAGCAGACCAGCCACGGGAACGGACAGTCCGGACCAGCCGATGGCCCGCTCCAGCGGCACGCCTCGGCCGCTGATCTCGAAGTCGAGAGCCCCTCCCTGGCCGAACGCCATAGCGCCGACACAGCTCACCCTACCCGAACCGACGAAAACCAGACCCTCGTCGAAACGGACCGTGCCGTCTCGCACCTGCAACGAGGTCGAGAGGGCATCGGCCGCAACCGGCCCGAACGAGATCGGAGCCACGGCAACGTCACCGACCACCGTCAGATTCGTAAACGGCCCGCGCAGGCGCAAATCGAGCGCGGTCGTGCCGCGCAATCGCTCCGGCAGCACCTCGGAGCCGATCCAGCCGCGCAGCAGCCGGGCCACCGTCTCGACGCGAGCCTTCTTGACCTGGATGCTCCAGTTGGGAACCCAGTCGCCGAGGGTGATGGTTCCCTGCCAGCTCGTCGGAGCCTCGGCCAGGGTCAGGTCGTGGGTCGAAAACCCGAGCGCCCTATCGCCATCGAGTGCCACGTGGACACGGCCACCCACCGGCACGTCGGCGCTCCGCGGCCGCAGGTTCGCCACCGCCGTGCCCCGCCCATGGCCGAGATCGGTACCGTTCCAGGCCAGCTCCGCAGTAGCTCTGAAGTCGGCTCCAAGGCCGGCTGAGTCGATGCCGAGCAGCTCAACGAACGCCGCCAGGGACAGCGCCTCGCCGCGAACCGCCACCGAGTGTGCCCAGGGGCCGCCGAGCTGCGCTAACCGATACGAGCCCTCCACCGAGCCCCCCGCGAACCGCCCTCGGGAAAGCGAGGCCTCGATCCCCTCGGGTCCGAGCTCGACCTCGGCCTCGATCCCAGCCACCACGAACCCCGCCGCACCAGCGCCCGGACTGGTTACCTGCGCATTGAGCGTCCAGCTCCCCACCGGGTCACGAAAGGCGCGCCAGCGCAGCGCCACATCACCCTCGAGCTCGGCTCGCGCGTGAACCGTCCGGTCGAGCCATGCCAGGTCGAGGGCCGCCGTGCCCTCCGCCCGCACCGTTCGACCACCCACGATCCCGCGAGCGTCGACCCTCACACCACCGCCGTCGACCAACAGGCGCCGCACCTCGAAGGCGCCAGGGACACTCCGCCCCCACGCCTGGACCGAGCCGACGAGGGGCTCGATTCCCGGAGCCTCGAGGCGCGCCTTGGACGCCCGGACAACCGCCGCAGCGAGAGGGGTGCGTCGGCTGCCGGTCACCAAGGCGTCGAGGTCCTGTACCCGCACGACGAGGCCTGACGGTAACGCGAGCTGGGCGACCTCGACGTCCTCGACCTCGACCTGCTTGATCCGCACCCGTAGCCAGCTCCTGCCACCGTCTCCGGTTGCCATCTCGGGGAGCTGCGTGTCCACCCTCACACCCTTCAAGCGAAGGGAATCGATGACGATCTCGCGCTCGTCCCACCGCACACCGCTCGGGTTGACCTCGGCGACGGCGATGGTCAGCGCCGGCCCGTGGGCGGGTCCGACCTCGACGTCGATGAGACCGATCCGCAGCGGTACCAGCCCGACCCGGACCTCGTGTATCGCCACCCGCTGGCCGATCGCCTGCCCGAGGCGGGTTGCGAGCTGGCCTCCCATCCAGCGCCGCACGGAGGGACGCTGGAGCATCGTCGAGCCCCAGGAAATAACGACGAACCAGGCGGCGAGCGCCGCCAAAAAGGCGACGGACGTGCGGGACAGGTGCACGCCGCGGCGGCCCACCTAGGCCTCCCGCTCGCCCCACTTGAGCTTCTGGTGGAGGGTCGAGAAAAAGCTCGCGCTGCGGTCGCGAACCATCCAAAGCGGCTCCTCGGCCACCCGCACCCTGACCACTTGGCCGGCCCGCAGCGGCAACCCCTGCTGGCCGTCGAGCGTGAGGTACACCCCCTCGTCGCCCCGCACCAGCGTCACCATGACTTCGAGCCCCGAGGGAACCACCAATGGCCGGTTGGAGAGAGTGTGCGGGCAGATCGGCGTGATCACCAACGCCGCCAGCCCCGGGTGGACGATCGGTCCGCCTGCCGAGAGGTTGTACGCCGTGGAGCCGGTCGGGGTCGCCAAGATCAGGCCGTCGGCGCGGTACAAGCTGAGGTGCTCACCGGCCACCTCGACGTTGATGGAGATCATGCGGGCGAGCGCCGCCTTGTTGATGACCACGTCGTTGAGGACCAAAAACGGCCCGCTGACCTCCCCTTCACCGACCCTGACCTCGAGACGGTCGCGGCGCTGGAGCTCGACCCGCCCCGCCAGGACGTCGCCTATGAACTCCTCCGCCCCATCGGGAGGGTGCTCGGTGAGGAAGCCCAGCGTCCCCATGTTGATGCCCGCGACGGGCGTGGACTGTGGGCAGCCGTGGGCAGCAGAAAGAAAAGTGCCGTCGCCCCCCACGACCACCACCAGATCCACGCTCCGCCCGAGCGCCGCGCGTGGCGGCCCCGGAGGCAGGCCAAGCACCGCTGCCGACTCGCAATCCGCCGTCACCTGCACTCCGTGCCCCAGGAGCTGACCGACGACCCGGCGTCCCAGCGACACGGCTTGTGGGCTCGAAAGCTTGACCGCGACGCCCACGAGGCGCGGCGGCAGGCGCGGCGATCGTTCGTTCACGGCCCCATTCTAGCCCGCATTCGGGGTACGGT
>JAAYVZ010000103.1 GCA_012516935.1 Holophagae bacterium | reverse complement strand
GCCCCGGCGGCGGGCAACCGGACACTGGACCGCCTGGCCGCGCGGCTGGTGGCGCGGCAGCGCGCCGACGGTAGCGTCTGGGTGCAACAGCTCGATCTTTCGAACCCCGGAGGGTGACGATGACATGAGGTACACCCGCTGCTTGCACCCGTCCGGCCTCGTGGGACTGGTGCTGGTGCTCGTGGCCCCGGGCCTGTCCGCCCAGGGGCTCGACCCGGCATGTGACCTCCTGGGGGCCGATTGCGTGCGGATCCACCAGGCACTCGGGGCCAACCGGCTGGTCGAGGCCGCCACGGTGGCCGAGCGCGCACTCGAGGCGGCGGACTCCCCCGAAGGTGCGGACTCACTGGCCGTGGCCCAGGCGATCGACCAGCTCGTTGGCGTGCGCTACTCGCTCGGGCGGGGGCGGGAGCCCGCGACCACGGCCCTGGCCGAGCGCGCCGTTGCAATCCGCAAGCGCGTGCAGGGCGAGTCCCACCCGGAGCTCATCGTCAGCCTGCACAACCTCGCCCGGCTCCGGCGCCAGGCCGGGGACTTCGAGTCGAGCCGCGCCCTGACCACGCGCGCCCTCGCGATCGCCGAGGCGCAGCTCGGCGCCGGCCACGCCGTAACGGCTCACAGCCTGGCCGAGCTGAGTGTCGCCCAGGGCAATGCCAGCGACTTTGCCGCAGCCGCGGACAGCGCCCAGCGGGCCCTCGACGTGGCCGAGGCGCTCCAACCGCCCGACCCAATCCTCGTTGCCGAGGCGGCCAACGCTCTGGGAGCGGCACGGTTCTGTCAGCGGGATGTCGCCGGGGCACTCCCGCTCTTTCGCCGGGCGTTGGCGCTGTACGAGCGCGTCCAGGGCCCGAACCACCTCATGGTCGCACGTACCGCAGGGAACCTCGGAATGGCGGCCCGGATTGCGGGCGATCGAGAAGAAGGGGAGGCGCTGCTACGCCGCGCCCTGGGGATCTACGATCGTGTGGCGCCGGGCCACCCTAACGTGCCGGCGAATCTGAACTCGCTGGCGCTGATTGCCCGATCGCGCGGCGAGTATGACGAGGCCCGGCGGCTGTGGGAGCGCGCGCTGGAGACGGCGGAGAGGGCGTTCGGCGACGAGCATCCGGACGTCGCCGGAGTCCTCAACAACCTCGCCAACCTTCGCAAGTTGACCGGTGACTACGCGGCGGCGGAGGCGTTGCTTGCGCGGAGCCTGGCGATCCGTGAGCGCGTGCGCGGGCCGGAGCACCCCGAGGTGGCGCAGGCTCTCACCAACCTCGCGGCCGTCCAGGTCGAGGGTGGGCGGTGTGTCGAGGCCAGGGCAAGTGCCGAGCGGGCGCTGGCGATCCGGGAGAAAGCCGTGGGTCCCGATTCCGTGCAGGCCGGCCAGAGCCTGCTGATCGTGGGCGGGGCGAGGCTGTGCCAGGGAGACGCAACGGGCGCTCGGGCTGCCTACGAACGAGCGGTCAGCATCTTCACCCGTGTCGGCAGCGCATCGGGCGCCGATACCGTGGGGGCACTCCACGGTCTGGCGACGGCGCTCCACGGCCAAGGCAACCTCGAGGCCGCCGCCGAGGTGTACCGGCGCAGCCTGGAGGAAGGGGAGCGGCGCCTCGACCCCGCCCACCCGCGAGTGGGCTGGGTGCTCGAGCACTACGGCCTGCTGCTCGCGCAGCGCGGCGACCGGGCCGGTGCGATGGAGGTGGCCCTGCGAGCCGAGAGGATCGGGCGCGACCACCTGCGGCTGACCTGCCGTTCTCTCTCCGAGCGCGAGGCGCTCGCGTATGCTGCGTCCCGCCCCCGTGGGCTCGACCTGGCGCTGTCACTGGTGGCCGATGGCACGGCGACCCCCGACCACGTCAGGACGGTCCTCGAGGAGCTCATGCGATCGCGGACGCTGGTCCTGGACGAGGTCATTGCCCGGAGCCGCCGGCAGAGCGCCGGCGATGAGCGGGCGGCCATGCTCCAGCGGCGCGTCGCCGAGGCCGCCAACGTCCTGGTCGGGCTGCTCGTCAGGGGGCCCGGCAAGGACGGGCCAGAGAGGTACCGGCGGGACCTGGCGGAAGCACACGAGCGGATGGACGCGGCCGAGCGGGCCGTGGCCGAGCAGCACGCCTCGCGTCCGGACCACGGCGCCGAGCCGACGCTGGCTCGCATCCAGGAGGCCCTGCCCCCTGGTAGCGCCCTCCTGGCGTTCGCCCGCTACTCTCACCAGCCGCTGCAATCTCTCGCGGCCACGGGAGGCGTCCCCTCGTACCTCGCGTTCATCGTCAGCCGGGGCGGCGCGCCGGCCGTGCTGCCGCTCGGTCCGGCCGCCGCGATCGAGGATGCCGTTCGCGCGTGGCAGGCCGAGGT
>JAAYVZ010000102.1 GCA_012516935.1 Holophagae bacterium | reverse complement strand
TCGGACAAGCGCTTCCCGCTTCGCTCCCAGGAGCTGGCGCGAGCGCTCGGGGCGGCGATTCAGCGGGTGACCGGCTTGGCCGTAGATCTGGATGCGCCGGAACTCGTGGTCGAGGTGTTCGTCCAGGACGACGGCATCTACGTTGGGACCTCGCGGTGCCGGGGGCGAGGGGGGCTACCGATCGGAACCTCGGGGCGGGTCGTAGCCCTGCTGTCCGGCGGCATCGACTCACCGGTCGCCGCCTACCAGGTGCTGCGGCGCGGGGTACGGGTGGCGTTCGTCCACTTCCACTCGGTGCCGTACACCGGCGGCGGCTCGCTCGCGAAGGTGCGTGCGTTGGCCAGCGAGCTCTGTCGCTACCAGGGGTCGAGTCGCCTGGCGCTGGTACCGTTCGCCCCGTTCCAACGAGAGGTGGCGGTGGTCTGCCCGGCGCGCTTGCGGGTGGTGCTTTTCCGCCGGATGATGATCCGGGTAGCGGCGAGGATGGCGCGACGTTGGAATGCCCAGGGGCTCGTCACCGGGGAGGCGCTCAACCAGGTCGCATCGCAGACGCTCTCCAACCTGGGCAGCATCGACCGGGTCGCCCATTTGCCGGTGCTGCGGCCGCTCGTCGGTTGCGACAAGGAAGAAATCATCAGGTTCGCCGAGACGATCGGCACCTCCGAGATGTCGGTCGGTCCGGACGGAGACGCTTGCACGCACCTGCTACCAGACCATCCGGCGCGGGACTCGACGCCCGGCGAATGCGAGCTGGCCGAGGCGGCGCTCGACGTGGACGGGTGGGCGCGCCGGCTGCAGGCCGCCGCCGAGATCGAGACCGTGCAACCCCCGGCGTGGCAGCGCGAGTGGCGCGCAACTTCGTGAGCCGGGGATGCGTACTCTGTGACGACACCCCGGAACCGACCGGTCGCCCCGAACGAGGGTCCGGTGACGTACGATGACCGAGGGTCTGGGGTGCAAGGGAGGAGGGTCACAATGGAAGCCAGGCAGAACCCACGGATCGGTGTCGGAAGGCGGATCTGGCGGGGGCTCGACACGACCCGTCGCATCGTGCTCAACGTCGTCTTCTTCGGGCTCCTCGTCACCTTGCTGGTGGCGCTCGCCTCCGGTGGCAAGCCGAAGGTACAGAAGGGGTGCGCGCTGGTGGTCAAGCCGGTTGGCGCAATCGTCGAGCAGGCGGAAGGCAACGTGCTCGACCGCGCCAGCGCCGAGCTCTTCGGTGGCTCCACCAAACAGACGCTGCTCAAAGACCTCGTGGACGCCATTGACGCCGCACGTCAGGACGAGCGGATCAAGGCGGCCGTGCTCGACTTGAGCGAGATCGGCAGCACCGGGATGACGAAGCTCGAGGATCTCAAGGCCGCCGTGGGCCGCTTTCGGGCGACTGGGAAGAAGGTCATCGCCAGCGCCGACTCCTACGACCAGTACGGCTACTACTTGGCCGCCCATGCCGACGAGGTCTGGCTGAACCCGCAGGGGCTGCTGCTGCTCGAAGGGTTCTCGCGCTTCGCGACGTTTTACAAGGACGGTCTCGACCGGCTGGGCGTCGACTGGCACGTCTTCCGGGTCGGTGAGTACAAGTCAGCGGTCGAGCCGTACCTCCGCAACGATATGTCGCCCGAGGCCAAGGAGGCCAACCTCGCGTATCTGAACGATCTTTGGAACAGCTATCTGGCCGATGTCGCGGCCGCCCGCAAGACCACACCCGAGAGGATTGCGGAGTTCATCGATCGCTTTCCCGAGCATCTCAAAACCACCGGCGGTGATGCCGCCCAGGCGGCAGTCGCGGCGGGGCTCGTCGACAAGGTGGAGCCACGCGACGCGCTGCGCAAGCGCGTCATCGAGCTCGTGGGAGAGGACAAGGCCACGCACACCTTCAAGCAGATCGGGTATCAGGCCTATCTGAAGGCGCTGGATAAGGATCGCTTCGGTCGCAAGGCCAAGGGCGATCTGGTGGCGGTGGTGGTGGCCAAGGGGACGATCAGCGACGGCTCGCGCCCGCCCGGACAGATCGGTGGCGACTCCACGGCCGCGCTCATCCGCCAGGCCCGCAACGACAAGAACGTCAAGGCGATCGTTCTGCGCGTCGACTCCCCGGGAGGGAGCGGGTTCGCCTCCGAGGTGATCCGCCGGGAGCTCGAGGTGGCGCGGGCCGACGGCAAGGTGGTGGTGACCTCGATGGGCTCGGTGGCGGCCTCGGGCGGGTACTGGATCTCGATGGCCTCCGACGAGGTGTGGGCGAGCCCCAACACCATCACCGGGTCGATCGGTATTTTCGGCATGTTCCCCACGATCGACAGGCCGCTCGCGCGCTACCTCGGAGTGCGGGTAGACGGTGTCGGGACGACCCGTTTGGCCGGGGCAATGCGCTCGGACCGGGCGTTGGATCCGGCGGTCGGCGAGGCGATTCAGGCGATAGTCGATCACGGTTACCGTGATTTCCTCGAGGTCGTTGCGAAGGGCCGCAAGATGGCGCCGGAAGCGGTGGACAAGGTGGCGAGGGGTCGGGTCTGGAGCGGGCAGGATGCGTTGGGGCTCGGGCTCGTCGACAAGCTCGGGGGCCTCGATGACGCGATCAAGGCCGCGGCGAAGCGCGCCAAGCTGGGCGACAACTACAAAGTCCGCTACATCGAGAAGGAGATGACCTGGAAGGAAAAGCTGGTGCACGGCCTGGTCACCCGCGCGGTCGCGTCCGTGGGTGCGGAGACCCGTACCGCTCGTGTCGCTGCCCCGTACCTGACGGTGGCGCGGATGGTGGCGAACCAGGAGGCGGAGCTGGCGCTGCTGGCCGAAAGCAGCCCGGTGCTGGCCTACGCGTTCGTACCGACGGAGTAGGTGTTGCATGGGCGCGCTGACGCACCTCGGGAGCGTCGCGCTGGCGTGCTCGCTGGCGGGCACCGCGGTCGGAGCCGATTCGACGCTCGCCCCGGTGCCGTGGCGGCGGCTCGAGCTGAGTGCCTCGAAGCTGCTGCTCTCCGCCACAACGACGCTGCTGGTCGAGCGGGTGCAAGCCACACAGGTCGGAGCGGTTTTGTGGACGCCGCCGGAAGGGGTTCCTTTGCCGCCGCCCGGGTCGGAGGTGGTGACGCTTACCTCAGTATCCGAGCTCCCATTCGGGCGGCGCGAGCAGACGACGGTATGGCTGGACGCGGCGACCGGGGCGGCGCTCCAGGGCCACAAGGTCGTGAGCGGCCGCAAGGCGTACGAGAAGGTCTTCCGCTACACGGAGGAAGGCTTTTATTTCTGGCGGTCCTCGCCGGCGTCGAAGGATGAGGAGAGGCAGGGGCCGGAGAGCTGGAGCAAGCGCAAAAGCCGGCTCGTCCGGACCGCCACGGCGTTGCCGAAGGGGGTGGTGATCACCGACTCGTATGCGCTGCTCTACCTCGCATCTGCGGCCCGCCTCGACCGCCAGGGCGCGAGCCTCCAGGTGCTGCTCTTGGCCGACGAGCAGCCGGTCGAGCTGGTCTTCGTCAGCGCCGGGCTCGAGCAGTCGGCACTCGAATACCGCGAGCGAGGGACGGACGGCAGCCGCAGCCGCACCCGCGAGGTCCTGCAGCGGGTCGTGACCGTGCAGGCGCGGCCGGTCGGCGGGACGGCTGGCTCGCCCGAGGTGGACCTCGGGTTTCTCGGGTTGCGCGGAGCGGTGCGGGTGTACCTCGAGGTCGGCACGGGGCTGCCGCTGAGGCTCGAGGGCCGGGCGGACAAGATCGGCGACCTGAGGGTCGAGCTCGAGGCCGTCGAGTGGGCCGGGACGTTGCCAACGCCTTCCTCGGGCGGCAAGGAGAAGTAGGCGTGGAGACGCACCTCGAAGTGCAGGCGGTGAGCAAGGCGTTCGGCCGCGTGACAGCGGTGCGGGAGCTGTCGGCCGCGGTGCCCCGGGGCTCGGTGTTCGGGCTTCTGGGACCGAACGGCGCGGGAAAGACGACCACGATCCGCATGGTGATGCGGATCGTGCTTCCCGACTCGGGCCGCATCCTGTTCGGCGGACGGGATATCGACGACGAGCTTCGAGAGCTCATCGGCTACTTGCCGGAGGAGCGGGGGCTGTACCGGCGGATGCGGGTGCTCGAGCACCTGACATTCCTCGGAGAGGTACGGGGCCTGGCACGGCCCGAGGCGCGCCGCCGTGCGGGTGCGTGGCTGGAAATACTCGGCCTCGCCGACAAGGCGTCACGGCGCGTGGAGGAGCTCTCGAAAGGCATGCAGCAAAAGGTGCAGTTCGCCGGAGCGGTGATCCACGAACCCGAGATGGTGATTCTCGATGAGCCGTTCACGGGGCTCGACCCGATCGCCACCCGGCAGCTCAAAGAGGAGATTCTGTCGATGCGAGGGCGGGGAACCACCGTGCTGTTCTCCACCCACGTGATGCCGCAGGCGGAGGAGCTGTGCGATCACATCTGCCTGATCAACCGAGGTCGGGCGATCCTGCAGGGGCGTCTCGATGACCTCCGCGCCGAGCACGCCCGGCAGGCGCTGCGGGTGGAGAGCACGGCACCCGACTCCGAGCTGGCGGCGGTCGCCGGTGTGGCGACGGTGCGCAGCGCCGACGGACGACGGGTACTGGAGCTGGCGCCGGGCTGCGGTGTCGAGGCGACGATCAGGGCGCTTGCCGCCGCCGTCCCGCTTTCGGGAGTGCAGGTGGTGCGCGACTCGCTCGAGGACATCTTCATCAAGCGTGTGGAGGCCGACCATGATGCGGTGGCGTAAGGTCTGGCCGGTGCTGCGACGGGAGTACCTCTCCCGTGTCCAGACCAAGGCGTTCTGGATCTCGACCGCTTTGGTACCCATTCTCTTGGTGGCGATGATGGTGCTTCCGGCCTGGTTCATGCGCCGTACGGGCGGCGACTTCCGGGTTGCCGTCGTGACGGCGGACGGCGAGCTGGCGCGCGAGATCACCGAGCGGACGCGGGAGCATGCGGCGGCGCGCACCGGCCCGGGCCGCATGACGGTGACGATCGAGCCCGTCGAGCCGGCTCCCGACGCCGCAGCGCAGCGGCTCGACCTCAAGCGACGAGTGGCCAACAAGGAGCTGGCAGGGATCGTCTGGCGACCCGAGACCGGCATCGGAACGGGCGAGGTCGAGTATCTGTCGGTCAACGTCACGGCAGTGCGGCTGGTGAGCGAGCTCGAGTCGGTGGTCTCGACGGCGGTGACGAAGCGACGCCTGCTCGATGCGGGCGTGGCTCGGGATCGCCTCGAGGCGCTGACGCGGCGGGTGAGCGTGCGGCCGGTGCGGATCGGCGAGGACTTGCGAGAGACGGCAGAGGCAGCGTTCGAAAAGAGCTTCGCGCTCTCGTACATCCTGACGTTCACCGTCTACATGACCCTCATCTTCTACGGTTACTATGTGATGCGCAGCGTCATCGAGGAGAAGTCGTCGCGCATCGTCGAGATCATCGTCGCCAACCTCCGGCCGATGGAGCTGATGGTGGGCAAGATCTTCGGCGTGGGAGCCGTGGGCCTCACACAGTATCTCATCTGGGTGATCGTGGCGATCAACCTCGGGGTGACCGGCCTGGTCGCCGGCGCCGCCATGAGCGCCCCCCTGGTCGATCCGAAACTCATGATCTTTTTTGTGATCTTCTTCGTCATGGGGTACTTCCAGTACGCAGCGCTGTACGCAGCCGTGGGGGCGGCGTTCAACACCGAGGAGGAGGCGCAGCAGACGCAGTCGCTCATGAGCCTGATCCTGGTGCCCTCGATGCTGCTCATGTTCCCCGTAATGGCGAGCCCCGACGCGAAGTTCGCGGTCATCGTGTCGCTCATCCCTGTCTTCTCGCCGGTGCTGTTCTTCACCCGCATGACCGTCCAGATGCCGCCCGGGTGGCAGATCGCGCTGTGTCTCGCGCTGATGCTGGTCAGTATTTTCGTGATTGCTCGCTTCGCCGCGGCGGTCTACCGGGTGGGCATCCTGATGTATGGCAAGAAGCCGACGCTCGGGGACATCTGGCGCTGGTCGAGGCAGGGATAGCGGCTGCTGACGGGCTCTGACGCCGGCCCGCGGTCGAAAGGCGGGCAGGGCTCAGGCATTGACGAACAGCTATCGTCACCGCGGCACCAGCCGCGGCCTCGGGCCGACGACGCCCACATCCCCGAGAGGGATCGGACCCGCTGCCTCACCGGCCGCCACGAGAGCGGCAACGATCGCCGCCGAGTAGTCGTTGGCTTGGTGCCGGGCGGCCGAGAACTCGAGGATCGGCCGGTCGTCGGTATGGCGCGGTGCTCCCGCGGCCCAGGCGGCGAGCCCGCGGTGGTCGGCGACCAGGCCGCGCGCCAGCGATGCGGCTGAGCGGACGCCGATCGCTGCCAGCGACGCACCGGCCTCGGGGCGGTCGATGACGCGGCGCTGCCAGGCGTGCGGGTCGAGGGTGAGGGGCGATCTCGACGCCACGAGGAGGAGGTCGCTGCCGTCGACGACGGCGACGGCCTGGGGAAAGACATCGGTGAGCGTGCCGACGAGCGTGCGGACGTCCTCCGGGGCGACCTGATAGAGGTGCAGCCACTGGCAGAACACGCCGTCCGGACCGAGACGCCGGGCCGCGAGCTCGAAGAACTCCCGAGTGAACAGCAGCGACACCCCCGACATCCAGAGATTGGACGGCTCGGAGGTGACGAGGGCGACCGGTCCGGGCAGCCGGGCAAGCACGCGCCGCCCGTCGTCCACCCGCAACCGGGTCGTGGGGCGAGCGAGGATGTTGCCGTTTTCGGGCTCGAACCAACGGGCGGCCCGGACCACGGCCGGCTCGATCTCGGCCACGATCAGCGGCGCGAACCCCCACGCGGCGACAGTACCGGCGGTGACGCCGCTGCCGAGCCCCAGGACCACGGCGGTGCCAGCCGGCGGGCGAGGCGAAAGCAAACCGGGCAGGTGAGCGAGCAGTGCTTGTGTGCGCATGTCCTCGGGGCCGTTCGAGGCGTCGGCCTTGCCGTTGATGAGCAGGCTGCGTATGCCGTCCTTCTCGACCACCGCGACCTGAGCGAGCAGCCCCTCCTCCCAGGCGAGGAGACGCTCCCCCGCGGCGGGTATCTGGCGCCGCGCAGCGGTGGGCGGGGCCGCGAAGGGGAAGGGTTCGACGAGTGTTACCGTCCGCCGATCGGGGCCGACCGCCGCGCCATGGTGCTCGGAGTACAGATGCGCGTATGCGTAGTAGCCTCCGGTGAGCACGCGCCAGTCCCAGGGCAGAAGCCCGCCGAACCATGCCGCCCATACGGCGGCGATCAGCGCGGCCGCCTGGCCGGCGGGGCGACGCTCGGAGGCCGGCGTCCGGCGCAGCGCCAGCGCTGCAGCGGCGAGCGAGATCAGGCCCGCCACGGCGATTGCCCCACGCAGCCGCAGCAGTGGGACGAGCACGAACCCCGCCGCGAGGGCGCCGAGAGCCGAGCCGAGCGAGGAGGCGGCGTATACCCTGCCGGCGGCGTGCCCGGTGGCGGCGGCGCCCGGCTCCGAGGCCAGGTGCACTGCCGCCGGCAGGGCCGCCCCCATGAGCGTAGTGGGTACGGCGAGGATTGCCACGAGCAGCGCCGTGGTGCCGCCCAGGATCCAGCCGAACGAGCCGTGGGAAGAGGAGAGCAGGGGGATGAAGGCAGCCGGCAGGAGCTGGATCGCCAGCGTGACGAGGGTGGCCGAGAACGCGACGAGCACGTGCAGCTCGCCCAGCCGGCGCCAACTCGGCGGACGCGTGGGGCTCGACCGGGCGGTCATGAGCGAGCCGGCGGCGAGCCCCAGCAAGAAGGCGACGAGCATCGCCGAAAGCGCGTACACCGACGAGCCGAAGACCAGCATGAGGGCACGGAACCAGGTGACCTCCAAGACGAGCGCCGCGGCACCTCCGAGCAGGGCGACACGGACCGCCGTGGTGCCCACCTCGCCCCGCCGAAAAATAGTCTCCGGAGCCGGCACGAGGGTGCTGGCCTCCGTCGATCGCCGGCCGGCCCAGACGCACGCTGTGCCGACGAGGGCGTCGAGTGCCGCCGCAACGAGCAGCGACCGCCGAATGCCGAGCGTGGGGAGCAGCACGAAGCCGGCGAGGGCGGTGCCGAGCACAGCTCCGAGCGTGTTGAACCCGTAGACGAGGCCGCCGTGCCGTCCGCCGCCACCCTCTCCGCGAGCGATGTGCGCGACCATGAGAGGGAACGTGCTACCCAGGAGCACGACCACGGGGCCGAGGACGAGCACCGAGAGGGCGGCGGGAACCATCGGTGCCAGCAGATCGGGCAGGCGGCTGTCGATGGCGGTCACGAGAGGAGCGGCAACGCCGAGCAGAGCCGGAGAGGCGGCGGCCATCGCCGCCACGGTCAGCTCGACGATCCCGAAGAGGAGCAGCGGCTGACGGGAGCGACGGGCCCACCGTGCTCCCCACGCTGAGCCGGCACTCATGCCGCCCATGAGGAGAGCCAGGAACGTTCCCGTTGCCGTGAGCACGGAGCCGAAAAGCGAGGCCAGCGCCCGCGACCAGACGACCTCATAGACGAGCCCGGCAAGGCCGGTGATGGTGAGCGCCACGAGGGGACCGGCCGTGCGCAGGGCGGAGCGGGGAGAGTTCCCGGCAGCAGGCACGGCACATGGTACCGCTGTCGTGGCCATGCCCGGTCGGCACCGCGGTAGCTCAGGACGGCGCCGCGGCGGTACCCGGTGTGACGGCGAGGGGGAGTGCGGTCGGCGGATGAAGCGTCGGCTGATGGTCGGCCTCACAGACGGCAGGGCCGCGCTCGTCGCTTTCGAACCGCGTCAGCGGGACCGGCCGCTCCCGCTCGGCCACGTCCCCAAACCACGGATCGTCGACCACGACCTGCCAGAGGGTGACGCAACCCGAAGGCTGCGCATCGGAGGCGGTCAACGAGTCAGCGTACCGGTACCAGCCGGACCGCCTGGCGGGCGGCGCCGAGCAAGCCGACGCGGTGGTCGAGCACGACGTAGACAGGGATCTGCTCGAGGAGCGCGCGCAGACGGCCCTTGCGCCGGAACGCGCGTATGAACGTCCCGTCCTGGAGCTTCTCGAGGTTCTTGATGGCGATGCCGCCCACGACGTAGACCCCGCCGGTGGGCAGAGTACGCAGTGCCAGGTTGCCGGCCTCGGCGCCGTACAGCAGGAAGAAAAGATCCAACGCCTGTTCGCAGGCCAGGTCGCGCCGGCGCAGGGCGTAGCTCGATATCACCGCCGGGGGGTCGTCAACAGCGAACGCCTCACGCACCTCGGGCCAGCTCGAGACCCCCCGCTCGACCAGGAAGTCGTAGATGCGCTTGAGGCCAGGTCCGGAGACCAGGCGCTCGACCGAGACGTGATCGAGCTGCGACTCGAGGCTTGCCGCAAGTGCCCGCTGGATTTCGCCCTGAGGAGCGAAGTCGGCGTGCCCGGCCTCGGTCGGGAGGACGAGGTGCTCGCGGCCGTCCCAGGCCAGGATCGCCTGCCCGAACCCGGTCCCGACCCCGAGCACCGCCTTGTGGCCGGTACCCACCGGCCGGCCCTCCTGCAGGGTGAGCAGCGATCCGGGCGGGAGTACCAGCACGCCGCCGGCGGCGGCTGCGAAGTCGTTGATCAGCTTCACCCGCGGTATACCCGTTACCTTCTGCAGCTCGTCCTCGGACAGGAACCACGGTAGGTTGGGGGTGCTGCACTCGCCGTTGCTCACCGCCCCGGGGACGCCGAAGCATGCCGCCTCGACAACCGCGCCGTGGGAGTCCAAAAAACGCCGGACGATCGGGGCCAGCCCGGCGTACTCGTTGCTCGGGTACCGCTCCTCGGCGACGAAACGAAAGTCGTGCTCCTCGCCCTCGACCAGGGCGAGAATGGTCTTGGTGCCGCCGGCGTCACCTGCCAGAACCGTCATCGTCGTTCTCCTCCGTCAGCGTAGCGGCGCCCTGGTCGTCACGCAACCGCCCTCCCGGCCGCCCGCCTGGTCGAAGGCCGAGCGTCGAACGAGTCCAGGTCGAGCACTGCTCGCGACAGCGTGACCGGGTCGGGGAAGGCTTTTGGCTACCGGTGGGTGAGGGAGGGGGAGGCCCACCACACCACCCGACCCACGACCACGTCCGAGAGCGGCAGCCCGGCCCGCAGACGGATGGCGCGGGGCAGGTGGGCGGGGTTGTCGGAGAGGAGGATGAGCACCCGCGACTCGCTGTCCAGCACCAGCCGCTTGACCGAGCAGCCGGTCTCGCCGGCCGCCTCCTCGCGTACGGCGTAGATGCCGCGCGGGGCGATGTCACGCACGGGTGCACGGTCGATCAGCACCGTGGCGCCGGGCGGGATGGTGTCGGCCATGGAGTCCTGGTCGGGGCCGAGACGTACCAGCACGGCGTGGTGGGGGTCCACGCCGAGCCCGCGCAAGAGCGGGCGTGGCAGCAGCTCCAGGCTGTCCACGTGGTCGGCCACGAGCATTGGGGGGCCGGCGGCGATACGGTCGCTGACGAGCGGCACGGCGGCGAGCTCGGCGTTGACGCCGACCGCCGAGAGCCCCTCTCCCAGCAGCTCGCTGGAGGTGATCCCCAGCGCCGTGGCCAGGCGGCCTAGCGTCGCGACCGTGGGCAGCGATTTGCCACGCTCGATCTGAGCCACGAAGTTGCGGGATAGCCCGGCGCGCTCGGCGAGCGCCACCTGGCTGAGACCGCGTTCGGTGCGGAGCTGACGAAGTAGGCGGGCGAGGTCCTCGGTTCCCATATGACACCTTTCATGGTCATTATAGGCGTGAAGCTCGTAATTGTCCATTGTAATGGTTGACAATTATAGTGGTCATATCTAGACTAAAAATGACTACGATGGAGTGCTTACAGGGCTCCATCGGGAGGCGGGTCGTGGGAGCGTGCCTGAAGAGCCAGCGCTGGACAGCATCGCCGGAGGAGGTGGTGCGCCGCCTGCGCGAGCAGACGAGACGTTGGCGGCAGCAGGAGCTCCTGCGTCCTTGTCTGAGCAGCGGCTCGGCTTCGCTCGACGCCTGGCTGGGGGGTGGGTGGCCGCTCGGCAAGGTCTGCAAGCTGGTGGGGCCGTATTCCGCCGGTCGCACTACCGCAGCCGTAACGACGGTGGCGGCGGCTACGGCGCGCGGGGAGGTGGTGGCCTGGGTCGACATGGCCGACGCCCTCGACCCCGCGTCGCTGGCGGCGGCCGGCGTGGATCTCGAGCGGGTGCTGTGGGTGCGGCCGGCTACGCCCGAGCAGGCGGTGCGAGCGGTCGAGCTGGTGCTCGAGGTGGGCGGCTTCACCGTCGTGGTGGTGGACCTCGCCCCCACCCGCCGAGCCAGGCAGCCCGCGGCGAGCGGTAAGCAGGAGGATGACAGCGATCGGCGGTCGGTGATCGGTGAACCGAGGTTCGACCATCCCTCCGATCACCGCCCACCGCCCACCGACCACGAGGTGGGTGGGTGGGTGGCCCGGCGTTTTTCAGATCACCGCTCATCGCTCACCGGTCGCCGCCGGGGCGGGTGGGGAGCGCTGGCGCTACGACTGGTCCGGGCGGTGGAGCGGGCGCGGGTGGTGGCGCTGCTGTTGGTCGAGCAGCCGTGGGCAGCTGGGCTCGCTGGCGTGACGGTGCACCTGCAGGGCGACGCCGCTCGCTGGCTGGGTGGGGTGCGCAACGGCCCGAGGTGGCTCGCTGGTGTGGCCCTCCGCCCCGTCGCCCAGGGGCCAGGGGCCGGAGGGCAGGGGAGAGGCGGCAGTGATCGGTGGTCGGTGGTCGGCGAACAAAGGCCCCACCCACCCCCCTCTCCTCCTCTCACCGGTCATCGATCACCGCTCACCGATCATCGGCTGGCCGGGTGGGAGGGTGGCGCATGAGGGTGGCGGCGGTCTGGGTGCCCGACTTCCCACTACAGGCGCTGCGGCGGGCCGTGCCTGAGCTCGCGGAGGCACCGGTGGTCATCGCCGCTGGCTCCGGCCCCCGCGACCGCGTGGTGGCGGTGTCGGCCGAGGCCGCGGAGCACGGGGTGCGGCCGGGGATGACCGCCGCCCAGGCGCGCCAGAAGTCGATGCAAGTCATGGTGCGCGTCACGCCGCCGGAGGTAGCGGCTGCCGCCGAGGCGGCGTTTGGCGATGCGGCCCGTGCGATCTCCCCGCGGGTGCGCCGGCATGCCCCGAGCGAGGTGCTGCTCGACGTCGGCGGGTCGGTGCTGCGCTGGGGCGCCGAAGCGGCATTGGCCGAGGCGCTGTGGCATACCTGCCGGCGCGTCGGCTTGGACGTCCGCGTCGGTTTGGCCGGGAGCATCGGCGTGGCCCGCATCGCCGCCCGGGCCCTTCCTGCCGCCCACCCGGCCGGTGATCAGTGGTCGGTGGTCGGCGACCGGAGGGAGGAGGAGAGGGAGGTGGAAGGAGCTTTTGTTCGCCGTTCACCGGTCGCCGACCACTGCCTTCCCCGCACCCCGTCCCCCGACTCCGGCCTTCGACTTTCGACTCTCGACTCTCGACCGGGCGGGTGGGTGGTGGTGCCCGAGGGAGCGGAGCGAGCGTTCCTCGCGCCGTTGCCGGTGCGGCTGCTCGACCCCTCGCCGCTGGCGGCAGAGGCACTGTATCGCTGGGGGATCGGGACGGTCGGCGCTCTGGCTGGGCTGCCGCGCAGCGAGGTGATCCTGCGCTTGGGACCGGAGGGCGAGATGCTGCACCGCCTGGCATGCGGAGACGACGGTCGGGCGTTCATCCCCGATCCACCGGTGGAGTCGGTACGCGAGGGGGTGGGTTTCGACGATCCGATTGGCGCTCTCGAGCCGCTCCTGTTCGTGCTCAACGGCGTGTTGGGGCGGCTCGCGCAGCGACTCGAGCTGCGTGGCGAGGGGTTTGCCGAGGTCCGCCTGGAGCTGGGGTTGGAGGGCGGTGAGCGGTGTCAGACGGTGGTACGGCTGGTGGCGCCCACCCGCGAGGTGACGGCTGTATTGCCGCTGCTGCGGCTGCGCCTGGAGGCTGCTCCGCCTGGGGCGCCGGTGGAGGGTGTCACGGTGGTGGTGCAGCCGGGTGTGGTGCGGCTCGTGCAGGGGCATCTTTTCAGCCCGCCCTCGCCGGCACCGGGGAAGCTGGCTGCCACCTTGGTGCGCCTGGCGGCGCTGGTGGGGCCGGAGCGGGTGGGCGCCCCCGGCACGGCCGACACCCACGAGCCCGGTCGCTACGCCGTGCTCCCGTTCGAGCCTCCACCCTGGAAGGGGGTGCCTGCCGCCTGCTCGGCCGGTGGGCTCCCCGACTCTCGACTCTCGCCTCTCGGCTCGTGCCCGGGCAGGGTGGGAGGAGGGCCGGTGATGCGGGCGGTGCGGCCGCCGCTGCCGGCTCAGGTGGTGCTGGCAGGGCGACGGCCGGTGGCGGTGCAAGCCGGGCGGCTCGGCGGCTCGGTCGTGGCGTTGGCCGGGCCGTACCGCACGACCGGCGAGTGGTGGGGAGACCGGCCGTTCTCACGCGACGACTACGACGTGGCACTGGCCGATGGGTCGGTGCTACGCCTTTCCTTCGACCGCCTCGCCCGGTCGTGGGCCGTGGATGGCGTGTATGACTGATCGCCCGTCCTCCCGTCCGACCACCGACCACGTGCCGGGCGGGCGGGGGGCCTACTGCGAGCTGCACGCGCACACGGCGTTCTCGTTTCTGGAGGGGGCGAGCGAGCCCGAGGCGCTCGTCGAGCGGGCGGAGGAGCTGGGCCTCCCGGGGCTCGCCGTCACCGACCGTGCCGGGGTGTACGGGCACCCGCGGCTGTACAAGGCGGCCAAGGCGGCGGGTGTCGAGGCCATCGTCGGCGCCGAAGCGGTGCTTGCCGATCGCAGCCGATTGCCGCTGCTCGTGGAGAACGCCCGCGGCTACTCGAGCCTCTGCCGTCTGCTCACCGACGCCGCCCTGGCAGGACAGTACCCGGCGGCCGATGACCGGTGGGAGGCAACGGTCGGTGATCGGTGGTCGGGAAACGAAGGGGCCAGCCGCCCCGGCCGGGCGAGAGACGACAGCCGAGGGTCGAAAGCCAAGATCCGGGGGAGCCAGGGGCCAGTGATCGGTGCTCGGGATGCGGAGGTCCCACCCACCGCGGGTTTTTCCTCCCTCCGATCACCGATCAGCGATCCCCGTTCGCTGGGCGGGCGGCGGAAGGGTGGGGGCAAGGTGACGTGGGAGGTGTTGGCCGCGCACGTGGACGGGCTCGTAGCGCTCACGGGTGGGGAGACGGGGCCGCTCGTGCAGGCGTGGCGACAGGGTGGAGAGGAGGCCGCGGCTGCCGTGCTGGGACGGCTCGTGGAGCGGTTCGGGTCGGAGCGGGTGGCGGTAGAGGTGCAACGGCACCAGCGCCGCGGGGAGGATGAGCGTAACGTCGCCCTGGTGGGGCTGGCGCACCGGTTCGGCGTGGCCGTGGTAGCGACACAGGACGTCCTCGCTGCCCGGGTCGAGGATGGGCCGCTGGTGGACGTCTTTACCTGCCTGCGCGAGCACTGCACGCTCGACGGCGCCGGACGACGGCTGGCGGCCAACCGCACACGGGTGCTGCGCTCGCCCGAGGCCATGGTGCGGCTGTGGGCCGATCTTCCGGAGGCGGTCGCCAACACCGCGCGTATCGCCGGCCGCTGCACCTTCCGCCTCAAGGACCTGCCGTACCGCTTCCCCCGCGCCCGGCTGGAGGACGAGCGCGACGAGGCGGAGGAGCTGTTCGTGCGGGCCGAGGCAGGAGCGCGCGAACGCTACCGCACGATTACCTCGCGGGTGCGGGCCCAGCTCGACCGCGAGCTGTCGCTCATCGTACGCCTCGGGTTGTGTGGCTACTTCTTGGTGGTGCACGACATCGTGCGCTTCTGCCGCTCCCGCGACATCCTCGCGCAGGGGCGGGGCTCGGCAGCCAACTCGGCGGTGTGCTACGCCCTCGGCATCACCGCTGTGGACCCCATCGCCATGGAGCTGCTGTTCGAGCGCTTCCTCTCCGAGGAGCGGGGGGAGTGGCCGGACATCGACATCGACCTGCCCTCCGGAGACCGTCGCGAGGAGGTGATCCAGCACGTCTACCGCACCTACGGCGAGCGCGGTGCCGCCATGACCGCCAACGTCATCACGTACCGCGGCCGCTCGGCGGTGCGCGAGGCCGGCAAGGTGCTGGGGTTCGCCGAGGAGCAGCTCGACCGGCTGTCCCGGCTCATCGGCTGGGGGTTCGGGGGCGAGCCGCGCCAGGTGCTCACCGAGGCGATGCGCCAGATCGGCCTCGCACCCCAGGAGCGGCGCGGCGCGTTGCTGGTCGAGCTGGTGGCGCGCCTGCTCCACCTGCCACGTCACCTCGGGCAGCACTCGGGCGGGATGGTGCTGGCACGCGGGCGGCTCGACGACGTGGTGCCGCTCGAGCCAGCGACCATGTCTGGCCGTACCGTCATCCAGTGGGACAAGGACGACTGCGCCGACCTCGGGATCATCAAGGTGGACCTTTTGGGGCTCGGGATGCTGGCGGCACTCGAGGAGGCGGTGCCGCTCGTCCGGCGGCACGAGGGGGTGGAGCTCGACCTCGCACACCTGCCCGCCGACGACCCGGCGACCTACGAGATGATCGGCAACGCCGACACCGTGGGGGTGTTCCAGATCGAGAGCCGGGCGCAGATGGCGACCCTCCCGCGGATGCGCCCGCAGCGCTTCTACGACCTCGTGGTGGAGGTGGCGATCATCCGCCCCGGCCCGATCGTCGGCAAGATGGTGCACCCCTACATCAACCGCCGCCTGGGGCGGGAGAAGGTCGTCTACCCGCATCCCGATCTCGAGCCGATCCTCAAACGCACGCTGGGGGTGCCGCTGTTCCAGGAGCAGCTCATGCGGGTCGCCATGGTGGCAGCGGGGTTTTCCGGCGGGCAGGCCGAGGAGCTGCGCCGCGCCATGGCCGCCAAGCGCTCGGTGGAGCGCATGGCCAAGCTCGAGCGGCAGCTCCGCGCGGGGATGGCCGCCCGCGGGATCGTCGGGAAGGCCGCCGACGACATCGTGCAGGGGATCACCTCGTTCGCGCTCTACGGCTTCCCGGAGTCGCACGCCGCCAGCTTCGCCCTCATCGCCTACGCCTCCGCCTACCTCAAGCGCCACCACCCGGCGGCGTTCCTGTGCGCTCTCCTGAACGCCTGGCCGATGGGGTTCTACCACCCCGCGACGCTGGTCCAGGATGCCCGTCGGCACGGCGTGGCGGTCCTCCCCATCGAGGTGGGTGCCTCATCTTGGGCCTGCGAGCTGGAAAGACAGGAGGCAGGTTGGGGGGTGCGGCTGGGCTTGCGGTTCGTGCGGGGGCTGCGCGAGGAGGCAGCGCGGCGGATCGTCGAGGAGGCGCGGCGGCGGTCGTTCGATTCGGTGCCGGACGTGGCAGCGCGCGGCCGGTTGCGGCGGGCGGAGCTCGAGGCACTCGCCTCGATCGGTGCCTTCGCCTCGTTCGGGCAGACGCGGCGCTCGGCGCTCTGGCAGGTCGGGGCGCTGGACGGGCGGCGGCCGCCGCTCGCCCAGGCGATGCAGCCCGACCCCGGGCCGAGCCCCCTGCCGGAGATGACGCTCGACGAGCGGTACGTGGCCGACTATCAGGGCACCGGCGTGACGGTGGGAGTGCACCCGCTGGCGCGCTTTCGCCGCGAGCTACGGGTACGAGGCGTGCTCTCGTCCGCCGAGCTGTCCCGCCAGCCCCACGGGCGCTGGGTACGGGTGGGTGGAGCATGCATCGTGCGCCAGCGGCCGGGCACCGCGAAAGGGATGTGTTTCGCGACGCTCGAGGACGAGTGGGGCTTCGCCAACGTCGTCTTTACCCCCGACGTCTACGCCGCGCACCGCCAGGTGATCACCGGGCACGCCTTGCTCGAGGTGGAGGGGCTGGTGCAATCGAAAGACGGCGTGATCACCGTCAAAGCACTGCGCTGCCGCCCGCTGCCCGCCAACGTTCCCGCCACCCCGTCGCACGACTTCCACTGACTTCCACGACCACGCCGACGAGGCCGAGGCGCTGCCTCCCGGTGCCGACCGGACCGATCTCGCGAGCGTGTGGTACCGGATGGGCGCGCACGAGCTGGGACGCCGAGGTGGTGGGCGACGAGACGGTCGGCGAAGGCTTTGGCGACCACCCGTTCCGGAGGGAGTTCGGGCATTCCCGTCTTCGTCTCGAGGCGGTGGTCCAGTGCGGTGCGCTGGGGTGGTCGGCGGCGCCGTGATCCTCCGGGTCAGACGCAAGCGCCGGCTTTGTGGCAAGATCTACGTGGGGGTGGCAGGTGACAGCAGGGCGTCCGCACTCCTCCGAAGAGTGGCTGCCGATCTCGCGCGTCGACGACGTGGTGGCCATGGGCCCCTGGCTGCTGCGGTTGCGCTGGGGGGCTGGTCTTGGGGTCCTGGCCGCAACCGCCCTCGCGCGGCAGCTCCTGGGGGTCAGCGTTCCGGTTGTGCCGATGGCAGTCGTGGGGCTGGTCATCCTCGCCTACAACGCCGGACTGTGGCTCGCCTTCAAGCGCGTGCGCTCGGGGGGCAGGGTGAGGTCCGTGCTGGCGACTTCCCTGACGCACCTCGAGCTGGTGCTCGACTGGACAGCGATGCTGGTCCTCATCCACCTCACGGGTGGGGTCGAAAGCCCACTCATCATCTTCTTCGTTTTCCACATCATCGTCGCTTCGCTGCTGTTCGAACGGGCGGTCGCCGCCATCTATGCGGCCGCCGCCGTGCTGCTGACCGTGGTGCTGGCGATTGCCGAGGGTGCGGGGTGGGTGCCACACCGACACATGGTGGGCTTCTTCCCGGGCGAGGCGTACACCGAGGTGGGGTTTCTGGTCGGTATCCTGGGAACGTTCACGCTGTTGGGCACGGTGTCGTTCTACATCGCCTCGACGCTCGCCGAGCATGCGCGCCGAGGGGAGGAGCGGCTCGCGACCCTGTACTTCGGTCTCCAGGCCGTGAACTCGTCACTCGAGCTCGGAGAGGTCCTGCAACGGATGGCCGAGGCGGCAGTCGAGGCGATGGACGTGCACGGTGTGGCCGTGGGGCTCGTCGATCCAACCCACAGCCGCATCGAGGAGGCTGCCTCGTTCGGCCTGTCCGAGTCGTACCTCGCCAAAGGCCCGGTGCTGTTGAGCCATAGCCCGGCGCTCGCCGAGGTGGTGGGGTCGGGCCGACCGCTCATCATCCAGGAGGAAAGGGATCGCAGGCTCCTACAGTACCCCACGGCTCTCGCCGCTGAAGGGATCCAGTCGGTGCTGTTCGTGCCGCTGCGCGGCAAGGAGCGCGTGCTCGGCGTGGTCCGGGCGTATTCGACGCGGGAGCGCGCTTTCGGGCCGGAGGACGCGCGGTTCCTCGGCGCCATCGCGGCCCAGGGGGCGCTGGCGGTCGAAAACGCCATGGCGTTTGGGGCGCTGCGCCAGCTCGATCAGGACAAGTCCAGGTTCGTGCGGATGGTTACTCACGAGCTGCGGGCGCCGGTGGCAGGGGCGGACTCGATCCTGCGCACCATGTTGGGCGGGTATGTCGGCGAGCTCGACGAAAGGCAGCGCGACTTCATCATGCGACTGGCTCGCCGGCTCGACACCCTGCGCATGCTCATCGACGACCTCTTGGAGCTGGCGGCGGGACGGATGGACATGGGGCGGAGCGAGGCCGAGGACGTGTCCGTGGTGGAGGTTGTCCAGCGGGTCATCGACCACCTCCAGCCGCAGGTCCAAGAGAAGCGTCTGGTCCTCAGGCTCGACCTCGAAGCGGCGGCCAGGCTGGTGGTCCGCGCCAACGGTGAGAGTCTCTTTCGGGTTTTCCACAACCTCATCGGCAACGCGGTCAAGTACACGCCGGAAGGTGGTGGCGTGGTGGTGCGGGTGACCCCCAGCGAGCAGCAGGTCGAGGTGGCGATCAGCGACACCGGTATCGGTATCCCGGCCGAGGCCTTGCCACGACTGTTCACCGAGTTCTTCCGGGCCACCAACGCCAAACCGTTCGCACCGGGGACCGGCCTCGGGCTCGTCATCGTCAAGGAGCTGGTGGAGAAGGCCGGTGGTCGTATCAGCGTCGATAGCGACGAGGGCCAGGGCACGACGTTCACCGTCTACCTGCCCCTGGCGGCTGCCCAGTAGCGGTTGGTTGCCGCCGGTGCCCATTCGAGAGCTCATCCCCCCGCCCCGTCAAAGGTCGAAGGCCGGAGACCCCGAGGAAGAGGCAGAGAAACCGGGAACCCCTGCCCGACCCGGTCGAGCTTCGAGGCTCGCCACCGGGCGCCTCGTCAGCCCTCGACGGCTCGCCTCAGCTCCGTCCGGCGCCACAGCTTGTACACCGCCGGGTAGACGAGCAGCTCGAGAACGAACGAGGTCACGAGCCCGCCGATCATCGGCGCGGCGATGCGCTTCATGACGTCGGCGCCGGTGGCGGTGGAGAAAAGGATCGGCAGCAACCCCATGAACGAAGCGATGACGGTCATCGCCTTGGGCCGGATGCGCTTGACCGCGCCGTGCAGGATCGCCTCGTCCACGCCGCTGTCTGCTCCGAGCAGCCCCTTGCGGCGGTATTCCTCCCACGAGAGGTCGAGGAAGAGCAGCATGAACACCCCGGTCTCGGCGTCCAGGCCGAGCAGCGCGATCATCCCCACCCAGGCGGCGATCGAGACGTTGTAGCCTAAAAGCCAGAACAGCCAGATCGCGCCTACCGCCGAAAACGGCACCGCCAACAGCACGATGAGCGTCTTGGACGCCGACTTCGTGTTCGCATACAAGAGCACGAAGATGAGGGCGAGGGTAATCGGCACCACCACCTGCAGCCGTTCGCGCACGCGGATCATGTTCTCGTACTGGCCGGACCACGACAGCCCGTAGCCGGTCGGCAGGTGCAGGCGATCCGCCACCAGCTGCTTGGCTTCCCGTACCCAGCCGCCGATGTCGCGGCCAGCGACGTCGACGTACACGTAGCCGGTGAGGAAACCGTTCTCGTTGCGGAGCATCGAAGGCCCCTGGAGGAGCTCGAGATCGGCGAGCTGCCCGAGCGGCACCTGGGCGCCCGACGGCGTGGCCACGAGCACGCGGCGAAGCTGCTCGGGGTCGTCCCGCAGCTCGCGGGGATAGCGTACGTTGACCGGGTAGCGTGCCCGCCCGTCGATGACCGTCGTGACGTTCTCGCCGCCGACGGCGGCCATGACCGTCGTCTGTAGGGCGTCGATCGTCACGCCGTAGCGGGCGAGCTGGTCGCGGCGAGGAACGAGATCGAGGAAGTAACCGCCCGTGACGCGCTCGGCGAACGCCGAGCGGGTGCCGGAAAGCTCGCGCAGCATCGTCTCGAGCTCGCTGGCCAGCCGCTCGATCTGAGCGAGGTCGGTCCCGAACACCTTGATCCCGACCGGCGTGCGCACACCGGTCGACAGCATGTCGAGGCGCGCCTTGATCGGCATCGTCCAAGCGTTGGTCTGCCCTGGGATGCGGAGGTGGCGATCCATCTCCTCCACGAGCTCGTTCCAGCCGATGCGATCGGGCCAGAACGGCCGCAGCAGGCGGGCCAACCACCTCGGTGCCCACGACGAGTACCAGGTCGGCTTCGGCCGCCACTGCGCCTCCGGCTTGAGCACGACGACCGTCTCCATCATCGAAAACGGCGCCGGATCGGTCGAGGTCTCGGCCCGCCCCGCTTTGCCGTGCACCCGCTCAACCTCGGGAAACGAGCGCAGCACTCGATCCTGGGCTTGCAGCAGCTCCTGGGCCTGGGCCACCGAGATACCGGGCAGCGTTGTCGGCATGTAGAGGATCGCGCCTTCGTCGAGGGAGGGCATGAACTCGTGGCCCAGGCGGAAGTAGACCGGGATCGAGACCGCCACGATGCCGAGCGCGGCGAGCACGGTCGTCCAGGGGTGGCGCAGGACGAGCCGGCACGCCGGCTCGTAGATGCGAAACAGCATCCGGCTCACCGGGTGGCGTTCCTCGGCGACGTAGGTGCCGACAAACGCCTTGGACGCGAGCCACGACAGCCAGCGGGGGCGGAAGCTAAACGGGTCGACGCGCGCGAACAACATGCGCAGCGCCGGGTCGAGCGTGACGGCCAGGAACGCGGCGAGCGCCATCGTGAGGTTTTTCGAGTAGGCGAGGGGCCCGAACAACCGGCCTTCCTGATCGACGAGCGCGAAGATCGGCAGGAACGCCACTGCGATCACGAGCAGAGAGAAGAACACCGAGGGTCCCACCTCGAGCAGGGCCTCGAGGCGGACCGCGAAAAAGCTCCCGGGTCGGCCCTCCTCCTGCCACCGGTGGATACGGTTGTAGGCGTTCTCGACCTCCACGATCGCCCCATCCACCAGCACCCCGATCGAGATCGCGATCCCGGCGAGCGACATGAGGTTCACGGTGATCCCGAGCAGGTACAGCGGGATGAAGGAGAGCAGCACGGACACCGGTATGGTGAGGATCGGCACCAGCGCTGACGGGAGGTGCCAAAGGAAGACGAGAATGACGATCGAGACGATGATCATCGCCCACACGAGCTCGTCGGTGAGCGTACGGATGGCGCGTTCGATGAGCGTCGAGCGATCGTAGGTCGTGACCACCTCGACCCCGGCCGGAAGCGACGGCGCCAGCTCTGCCAGCCGCGCCTTGACGGCACGGATGACGTTGAGGGCGTTCTCACCGTGCCGCATGACCACGATTCCGCCCACGTGGTCGCCGAGCCCGTCGAGGTCGGCGACGCCGCGGCGGATCTCGGGGCCCCACTCGACCCTGGCGACGTCCCCGAGCCTCACCGGCACGCCGCCGGGCGCGACCTTGAGCACGACCTGCTCGAGGTCAGAGGGGGTGCGGGCGTAGCCTCGGGCCCGCACCATGTACTCGGCGCCGGCGATCTCCAACAACCGCCCGCCGACCTCGTTGTTGGACCGCTGAACTGCGGCCACCAGCTCCTCGAGCGGGACGCCGTACGCACGCAGCCGGTTCGGGTCGGCGGTGACCTGGAGCTGACGCTGCATCCCGCCGAACGACGCCACCTCGGCCACGCCCGGTACCGCCTGTAGCGCGTAGCGGAGCGTCCAGTCCTGAAACCCCCGCAGCTCGTCGAGCGCGTGGGTGCCCGAGCGGTCGACGAGGGCGTACTGGAAGACCCAGCCGAGCCCGGTCGCGTCCGGCCCCAGCTCGGTGCGCACCCCGGCCGGGAGCTGCGGCCCGATCTTGGAGAGGTGCTCGAGCACCCGCGAGCGCGCCCAATAAGGATCGGTGCCGTCCTCGAAGATGACGTAGACGAACGAGAACCCGAAATCCGAGAAGCCACGCACCGCCTTCACCCTCGGCGCACCCAGCAGCCCCGAGACGATCGGGTACGTGACCTGGTCCTCGAGCACGTCCGGGGAGCGGTCCCAGCGCGAGTAGACGATGACCTGCGTGTCGGAGAGGTCGGGCAGGGCATCGAGGCGGATCTCCTGCAGCACCCAGCCGGCCAGGACGCAGAGGGCGCCCACACCGAGCAGCACCAAGTACCGGTTGTGGGCGGAGAACGAGATGAGGCGGCGGATCACCGGCCACCTCCCGGCCGCTCGGTCGAGGGGGGCGGGGCGGCGAAGAGGGCGCGCAGGCGTGACTCGGAATCGAGCAGGAAGACGGCGCGTGTGGCCACCTGCTCCCCGGCGGCGACTCCGGACGCGACCAGGGCTGTACCGCTCTCGCGCATCGTCACCCGCACTTCCCGTGGCGCCAGCACGTCGCCGGTTCGTACGAACACGAGCTGCCGCGTACCGGTGTCGAGCACTGCGGAGTCCGGGATGGCGACGCCTGCGACCTCGCCGGCCCGGATGGTCGCGTCGACGAACATGCCGGGACGCAACGCCAAATCCGGGTTCGGCAGCTCGAGGCGGAGCCTGAGGGTGCGGCTCGCCGGATCGAGCGTGGGCTCGATGAGCGCAACTCGACCTCCGAGCCGCGCCGCTGGCCCGTTGGGGCGGGTGAGCTCAACCTCCTGCCCCACCCTCACCAGCGCCGCATCTTGCTCGTGGACCTCGGCCACCACCCACACCCGGGAGAGATCGGTGAGGGTGAAGAGCTCGGTGCCGGGCTCCACCTGATGCCCTTCGACCACCGTCTTGGCCGTGACGGTCCCGCCGAACGGCGCTGTCAGCGTCACGGTCCGCCGGACCCGGCCGGTGCGCTCGAGCTCCTCGAGGAAGCCGGCCGGGACGTCGAGCAGGCGGAGCCGCCGCCGGGCCGCTTCGACGAGGTCGGCGATGCCGCGCTGTACTTCTGGGAGACTCGAGGCCGCGAGGCGTGCCGCCGCCTCGTGAGCGCGCAGCAGCTCCTCCTGGCTGGCGACGAGCTCGGGCGAGTAGAGGTCGACGAGCGGCTGTCCCGCCCGCACGGGCTGGCCGACAGCGTTCACATGGAGCCTCTCGATCCAGCCGGCAAGCTTGGTGTGCACGTGCCGCACGCGGGTTTCGTCGACGGTGACGTAGCCCACGGTGCGCACCGTTCGCACCGCTCGCTCGGCCCGTGCCGTCGCCAACTGCACACCCGCCAGGCGTGTGGCCTCGCTCCCGAGAGAGAGAGGCGCCATACCGGGAGGGGACGGGGAGGCGTCGGCGGCGGGCGCCTCGGAGGCGTGCGCGATCTCCGTTCCGCCCTCCGTGCTTTCCGCCTTTTTCTCGACCAGCTTCATGCCGCACACGGGGCAGCGGCCGGGCTGGTCGGACACCACCTCGGGGCACATCGTGCAGATATACTTCCCGCTCGGACTGGGCGGGGCGGCGGATGCGTCAGGAGCTGGAGGCGTTTCGTGGCCAGCCTGGGTCGCGGCCTGGTGCTCACCGTCGTCGCGTACCAGCTTCATGTTGCAGATCGGACAGTCGCCGGGGCGATCGGCGACGTAGCTCGGATGCATCGGGCAGTAGTACCGGGTGGTCGAGGCCGCCTGTCCGCCCCCACACCCGACGAGCAGGACAGCACCGAGGGTGAGCGCCAGAGCTGAAGCTATCGAGAACCTCACCGAGCACCTCCTTCTGCGGCCGAAGGGCCGCCGCTTCCGGCTTCGTGGGTATCACCCACGAGCACCTGCACCTCGGCCTCGATCGCCGCTTCCCGAGCTTGCAGGTCGACCAGCTCCATGCGTGCCTCCAACCACATCCGCAGCGCCTCGACGACCATTGCCAGCTCGCCGCGGCCGCCCAGGTAGGCGGAGCGGGCCGAGTCGATCGCCGCCGATGTCTGCGGCACCAGCGTCGACTCGGTCAACCTCGCCACCGAGCGGACGCGGCGCCAGTCGGCCTCCAGGCGGGCGGCCTCGCTTGCGGCATCGAGCTCCGCCTGTCGCAGCGCGGCGTGGGCCGCGGCCAGCTCGTGGCCGGCTGCCCGTAGCTTCGGCTCCTGCACCTGACGTCTCCACAGCGGCACCTCCAGCCCGAAGCGCAGCGACACCACGGGGTCGAGGCTGCCCCGATAGGCGAGGCCGGCGCCAGCCGTCAGGTCCGGGCGCAGCGCCAGGCGGGCAGCCTCCTCCTCTCGTTGAGCGCGCTCAACGGCCAGGCGCCGGCTGGCGACGAGCGGAGAGGCGGCCCGTGCCAGCTCACCCCACGGTGGTGGCGGCAGCCCGACCACCGGCCGCTCGGTGAAGCTCCCGAACGGGCTGCCCGGCGGCCTGCCGAGCAGCCGCGCGAGGGTGGCGACGAGCACCTCGCGGGCGCCGTCGAGCTCGAGCCGCTGCCGGGCGAGGCGGGAGCCCTCGAGCTGGGCGCGAACCACGGCGGCCTGCTCGCCTTCGCCGGTGCCGTAGCGTGCCATCACGGTCTGGATGAGAAGCTGCTGCAGGTCGAGCGCTCCCGCCACCAGCTCGAGCCGGCGCTCGACCGCCCAAATGCCTGCCGCGGCTTGCCGGACCGCCTTCGAAAGCTCACGTCCGGCGAGCTCGATCTCGACCTCGCGGGCGTCAGCGTCGAGCTCGGCGACGGCTCGCCACGCGGCACGCTTTCCGGGCCACGGAAAGGTCTGGCGGAGCTCTGGACCGAGCATCGACATCCCCATGTCGCCCACCGTCAGCCGGTCGAGACGCTCGTTCTGCAGCATCAGCTCGAGCATCGGCGACGGCAGGGCGCCGGCCGGGTGCACCAGCTCTCGCGCCGCGGCGAGCCGCTCGTGCATCGCCTCGAGCGAGGGCGCCGCGCGCAGCGCCTCCTCGACCAGCACCTCGACCGGTGGCGCGTCCGTCGGCGAGGCCTCGCCGCTCAGCTCGGCCGTTACCGTGAGCGCCAGAGCGGCCAGCAGCGCGGCCGCCGGGCGCAGGTGGTTGTTCTCCTTCATGATCACCTCCGCTGGAAAGCGGGACAGCGATCCCCGTCCCGCCCGGGCACACCTCTCCCCTGGAGGTGTCTAGCAGCGGAAGGCATGTCCGGCCAGGAAGGCCGGCAGGGCGGCGAGCCCGCGATGCGGCGCGTCGGCGTCGGCATCGCGAGCGTCAGTCGGTGGCACGTCGGTCACGGGATCCGGAACCAACGCCGATGTCGGCGCGTCGAGCGTCGCGCGGGGGGGCTGCTGGGCGGAGCGTTCGTGGTCGGCCGGCGCCGGCGAACCCGTGCAGCAGCCGCACGGCTGGTCGGCCGGGCAGCAGGAGCAGCGGTGGGCTGGCGCCGGGGAGGTCAGCAGGCCGCAGGGCGGACCGATGCCGGACCCCACCAACGTCACGACCAGGATCGCCAGCCCCGCCACAGTGCCCACGCTGCACCCTCCACGCCTTTCAACCCCGGTGGTCTGGGTTTCCTTCCGTCCGGTGCCTCGGGGCGATGGTGAGCCGGCTGTCTTCGGCTTTCAGAAGCAGCCCGATCCGACGCAGCAGTGCCGGGATCGCGGCCAGCGGTAGGCCGACGACTGCCTGCACGTTGCCCTCGACCCGCTCGACGAGCACCGCTCCCTGACCCTGGACCGCGTAGGCGCCCGCCTTGTCGTCACCCTCGCCGGTGCTCACGTACCAGGCGTACAGGTCGGTGTCGAACGGCACGAAGGTGACGCGGGCCAGCTCGAGGTGGGAGGCAGCAACTCCCCGGAAGCGCGCCACCACGGCGGTCGCCACGACATGGGTGGCACCGGCGAGTGCGGCCAGCATCTCGGCCGCCTCGCGACGATCCTTCGGTTTGCCGAAGATACGGCCGTCGCGGAGCACGACGGTGTCGGCGGCCAGCACCGGGAGGTCGGGGTACCGGGAGGCCACCAGGGCGGCCTTGTCGGCCGCGACGCGGAGGGCGTGGACGGGGCCCGGCTCGTCGTCGCCGGGCGTTTCGTCGACCTGCGCCGGGACCACCTGGAGCGCCAAGCCGAGGCGTTGCAGGAGCTCTCGCCGGCGCGGCGAGGCCGAGGCCAGCACCAGGCGCATCGGGGAGGGGGCGGTCACGACCCGAACCACCCGGAAACGGCGGTCAGCCTCGGGCCGACAGGCCGACCGGCCGAGAAGCTGCAAGCCCTGGTCATGAGCCATTGTAGCCGTGGTGGAGCGGTCGGCCGCCGCGGCTGAGCCCAGCGGTGTGGTAGTGTGGCCAGCAGGCCGGGAGAGAAGCGGATGGGCTGATCGGTGGCAGCGGCCGATCCGTATACGGGATGAAGGCGTCGGTCCGCAGCAAGGGGGTGGCTCATGAGGCGATGGCTCGGCGTGGCGCTGGTGCTGTGCGGTGTCGGCTCGACGGCGGTGGGGCAATACCGCGACCCCGTGATCGAGGTATTCAAAGCCCAGTCCGAGATCGAAAAACGTCTGCTCGCCAACGACCTGACGGCACTGGAGAAGGCGCAAGGTGAGCTGAGCGACGCCTCGTTCCGCCTCCTCCGGCTGGGTGACGATCTCATCCGGGCGGAACGGGAAGGCGAAGATGTCTCGGGTTTGCAAGCGCGCTCTGCGGACATCGCCAGGGCCGAGGCCGAGGTGGCCCGGCTCATCGGCGCCTGCCAGATGCTGCGTACCGCCATCGGTGTGCGGCGCAGCGTGCTGGAGCAGATGCAAGCCGAGATCCGGCGGCTCGAAGAGGCAAGCCAGGCCAGCCAAGACGAGCTTTCCGGTCGCTGGAGCGTGGCCATCGAGCCGGGTGGGTTGCGGGGCGCCTTCGACCTCCGCCTCGACGGCACGCTGGTGACCGGTGTGTACCAGCTCGCGGGAGGGTGGAAGGGCTCGTTGCGGGGCACGCTGATCGGCGAGATCGTGCGGCTCGAGCGCATCGACACGCAGCAGGGGTTCGTCGCCGTGTACAGCGGTCGCCTGGTGGTGCGTGAGGGCAGCAAGCGGATCGAGGGGTCGTGGGAGGCTACCAACCTCGCGGCAGGAATGCCGGCCGGCGGGAGCTGGGTTGCCAGACGCGAGCCGCGCTAGGCTCGAACCGAGGTCGCCATGTGGAAAAACCCCGTCATGACGCTGGTTGCCGGCCTCCTGCTCGGCTTCTTCGGTGGCTATCTCGCGGGCCAGCGACAGCCCCGACCGGCGGCCCCGCCTGCCAGCGGGCCGGCGATGCCTGCCGACCCGCACGCTGGAGTGCCCGGGGCGCCTCCCCTCGGTCCGGGCGCCGCCCTGGCGGCCCCCGACGCGCACTTGACGCAGGAGCTCCACGAGCTCGAGGCCATGCTCGCCACGAACCCGGAGAGCTACGAGCTCCTGGTGCGGGCCGGCAACGTCTTGTACGACCTGGGCAGCTTCACGCGCGCCATCGACTACTACGAGCGGGCGCGGCGGTTGCGCGACGACTCCCCGGATGTGCTCACCGACTCCGGCGTGGCATACCGCGAGACAGGCAACCCCGCCAGGGCGGCCGAGCTGTTCGAGCAGGCGGCGAGGCTTTCCCCCGGGCACTGGCAGTCCCGCTTCAACCTCATCATCGTCAAGCTCTTCGACCTCAACGACCCGGCCGGCGCCGAGCGCGTCCTGGCCGAACTCAAGGCGCTTCCCGAGAAACCCGCCGGTTTTCCCGACCTCGCACCGATCGAGAAGGAGATCGCTGCCCGCAAGGCCAAGTAGCCCGGCCGGCCGGTGGCTGGGTGCTCGCGATCACAGCTCGGCACCAAGGCGGGGCGCGGTCAAGGTACACTCCGTGGCGTGGTGGGCAGGGAGCTGAGCGACACCTCACGCGAGCAGCGGCTGCGGGCCGAGATTGTCGCCGCGGGGGCGACGCTCGCGCGACTCGGCTTGGTGCGCGGCGCGGAAGGCAACATCTCGGCGCGTCTCGGCGGCGAGCGCTATCTGGTCACCCCCTCGGGGTGGTCGAAGGGCCGGTTGGTGGGGGCCGAGCTGGTGCTCTGTCGGGTCGCGGCCGAGCCGGCGGCCGGCGCGTCGTCCGAGGTGCTCGCCCACCTGCTCACCTACCGCCGCTGCCCGGCCGTGGCGGCGCTGGTGCACGCGCATCCTCCCGCCGTGCTGGCGCTGGCCACCCGGGGCGCCATCCCTGACCCGGGTTTGCTGCGGGAGGGCAACCTCCTGGTTCCACGCGTCGCCCGGGTTCCGGCACTTGCGCCCGGCACCCGCGAGCTCGCCGAGGAGTGCGCCGTCGCGCTCTCGCGTGCGCCGGCCGTCGTGATGGCCCGCCACGGTGCCATCACCTCCGGCGACACGCTGCGCCAGGCACTGCAGCGCATGGAGGTGCTCGAGCTGCTGGCGCAGACGGCGCTTTCCGCCCACGGGGGGCGACCGTGAGCGGCCGGTTGCCGTTCGACGAGCCAAGTGGGTTCGCACCCGGCACGCCGCTGGCCGAGCGCATGCGCCCGCGTACGCTCGCCGAGGTGGTCGGCCAGCCTGCCTTGCTGGGCGATGAGGGGCTGCTGCCCCGCCTGGTGGCGCGTGGCGAGCTGCCGTCGCTCATCTTCTGGGGGCCGCCCGGGTGCGGCAAGACGACGCTCGCACGGTTGCTCGCGGCGGCGTGCAACGCCGAGCTGGTGGGGTTCTCGGCCGTGCTTTCGGGCGTCAGGGAAGCGCGGGCGGTGATGGACGACGCGCGGCGGCTGCGCGCCGCGACCGGGCGCCGCACCGTGTTGTTCGTGGACGAGGTGCACCGCTTCAACAAGGCGCAACAGGACGCCTTCCTGCCGTTCGTGGAGAGCGGCGACGTGGTGCTCATCGGCGCCACCACCGAGAACCCCTCGTTCGAGCTCAACGCGGCGCTGCTCTCGCGCGCCAAGGTGTACGTGCTGGCGCCGCTCGGCGACGAGGACCTCGAAAAGCTGCTCCGCCGCGCCCTGGCCGACAGCCAACGCGGGCTGGGCGGCCGACGGCTCATCTGTGGCGACGAGGTGCTGCGAGCGATCGCGGGCCAGGCGGCTGGTGACGCCCGCGTCGCCTACAACCTGCTCGAGACCGCAGCCGAGGCGGCCGGCGACGGTGGGACGCTCAGCGTCGAGCTGGTTCGGAAGGTCGCGCAGCAGCGGCTCGCCCGCTACGACAAGGAGGGAGAGGAGCACTACAACCTCATCTCCGCCCTCCATAAGTCGGTGCGCAACTCGGACGTCGACGCCGCGCTGTACTGGCTGGCGCGTCTGCTGGAGGGAGGTGCGGACCCCCGTTTCGTCGCCCGTCGCCTTCTCCGGGTAGCCTCCGAGGACGTCGGGATGGCCGACCCGCGCGCGCTCGAGCAGGTCTCGGCGGCGGCGCATGCGGTCGAGCACATGGGGATGCCGGAGTGCAACTTGGCCCTGGCGCAGGCAGCGCTGTACCTGTGCCTGGCGCCCAAATCGAACGCGATTTACCTCGCCTATGGGCGCGCCCGCGCCCTCGTGCAAGAGCACCCGCCGTATCCGGTGCCGCTGCACCTGCGCAACGCCCCCACACGGCTGATGCGCGAGCTCGGCTACGGCGATGGCTACGTCTACGCTCACGACACGCCGGGCAAGGTTGCCGATATGCGCTGCCTTCCTCCCGAGCTCGGGCAACCGCGCTTGTTCGAGCCGAGCGAGGAGGGGTGGGAGAAGCGTATCCGCGACCGGCTCGCCGAGCTGACGGCGCGGCGGGGGCGGTGAGCCCGTCGGCTGGCGTGGATACCGGTTCGATTCAAGCTCCGGGAGGGCTCGACCGC
This sequence comes from Holophagae bacterium, assembly GCA_012516935.1. Classification (GTDB taxonomy): domain Bacteria; phylum Acidobacteriota; class Thermoanaerobaculia; order Thermoanaerobaculales; family Thermoanaerobaculaceae; genus JAAYVZ01. The sequence goes on along the minus strand of JAAYVZ010000102.1, from coordinate 1,654 downwards.
AACCACACCGCACGCCCAGAGGCCGGTTCGCGCTGGCTTTTCCGACCGTCGAGCGTATACTGGACAGGAGGGGCGGATCACCCGGGTGTCGTCACGTGGGCTGGCTCCGACTTCGTGGCCCCTTTCCGAGATCGAGCCGCGAGTTCTGATCGCTGGATTCGTGAGTGAAGCGGAAGGAGGGAATCATGCGTACTCCGTGGATCGCCTTTGCCGTTCTCGTTTCCCTGGTGGGTGTGCTACCAGCGGCCGTACAGCCCGAGCCCGGAGTATCGCCTGCACCGGCCGTGGAGCGAGCCGGTGCGTCGGACATCCCGGCCAGAGACCCGATGGTGCCCGGGGCGGACGATCTGCCCGCCGAGCCGGCGGAGCTCACTGTCTACCCCGACGAGATCCTCGGCGTTGCCGACCCGCGCTCCGAGGTGCCGGTGCGGGGCTCGATCCAGGTGATCACGCCGGGGATGCTGAGCACGACGTTGCTCAACGAGGGGTTCGAGTCGAGCTTCCCGGGCGGAGCCTGGAGCCTCACCTTTTTCAGCGGCAACCAGTCGAACGCTACCTGGGGCCGGACCACCTACCGCAAGTCGACCGGCTCGTACAGCCTCTGGTGTGCTGCCGGGGGATCGGGGGCGGTGAGCCCGCCCGGGCCTGTGCCCTTCAACACCGCAGCCGGTGTGATCGCCGGTCCGTTCGATCTCTCCAACGCCACGTCCGGCACGTTGGCGTTCGATTACTGGCTGCAGACCGAGGCTGGCGTGGACCAGTTCCAGTGGTTGGCGGAGTCGGGGTGCAACCCGACCGTCACCGGCTGCTCGTTCAGCGGGCTCCAGACCTCGACCAACACCACCGGGTTCCAGCGCAAAACACAAAGCCTGGCCGACTGGGGCTCGGCCGGCAACCTGATCGGCAAGTCCAACGTCTGGATCGCTTTCGTGTACAAATCCGACGGCGCTAACCGGTTCGAGGGCGCCTATATCGACAACGTCGCGCTGTCAATTGAGACCGGTGCGGCGGGGTGCGGCACCTACGTGGTGACTCAGGACAACGACAACAACACCTGGGGTGGGGTGGCGGACGGCGACTGGGGCACCTGCCTGTACAAGACCGACCCCAAGCACCCGATCGAGTTCCACATCGACGTCACCGAGACAGCGATCAGCTCGGCGCAGCTCCTGCTGCTGTGCAACGATGTGGACGAGGACACCAAACCGAACGAGCCGGAAGTGGACAAAGTCTACGTCAACAATAACTTCGTGGGGATGTTGACGGGGGCGGACGGTCAGGACTCGACGACCGTTCTTACGGTGCCGGCGAGTTACCTCGTCACCGGGCGCAACAAGATTCGGATCGATGTCAACACCGATCCACGGTCGGCGCCGGACCAGTGGTGCGTGACGCTCAAGCAGGCGCAGCTCATCATCAACGGTGGGTGTCAGGGGGCGGCGACGTGCCGCTCGGTGACGACCGACAAGACGACCTATGCGCCGGGCAACACCGTGAAGGTGACGTACGAGGTGGACACCTCGCTTGCCTCGCAGGAGCTCCGGGTGGAGACCAACCTGGTGAGCCCGAGCGGTTTCATCGTTGCGGGTTCGGAGAAGACGTATACCACGAGCGGAGCGCAGAACGACCCGCAAACCGTCGCTCTCGTGCTCCC
>JAAYVZ010000101.1 GCA_012516935.1 Holophagae bacterium | reverse complement strand
TCGAGCCGTGCCGTCGTGGGGTTGCCCATGCGTGTGTAGATGAACCCGTCCTCCTGCCCGGCGAAGCGGGCGGCGCCCTGCTCGCAGCTCGCGAAGGCGAAGGTGGAGGTCTGGTAGATGGCGGGCGCCACCGCGCCGGTCGTGCGGTCGATCTCCCCGCCGGCGTGGATGGTGAGGGTGTTGCGGCCGAGGTGTGCGAGGTCGTGGCTCACGTAGGTTCTCCTTGGCTGCGGCTCAGTGGTCGCAGACGTTCTCGCCGGACACGAGGGTGCCGGCCATCCATGCGGTGACGAGTGCCTCCGGCGTCTCGGAGGGTACTCCGACGATCACCTGGATGCCGTGATGAGCGAAAAGCTGCTGGGCGCGGGAGCCCATGCCCCCAGCCAGGATGATGTTGGCGCCGCGCTCGGCGAGCCACGGTGGCAGCAGGCCCGGCTGGTGGTCGGGAGCTGGCACGTCCTGACGGGTGAGAATCTCGCGTCGATCGAGGTCGACGTCGAGGAGGGCGAATGCCGCGCAGTGCCCGAAGTGCTGGGCGAGACGGCCGTTGGCGAGTGGAATGGCGATGCGCATAGCGTGCTCTGGACTCCTTTCGGGTGTCGGTGGCGTCGGCGCCACGGCGCCGGCGATGGTCAGCAATGGGTTGAACGCTCGGTCGAAGGCCTCGGCCAGCAGACCAGCCTCCCAAGGCACACGCAGGAGGGTGCCGGCGTCTCCCGCGGCTGTGATCTCCGGGTGCATCGGGATGCGTCCCAAAAACGGCACGCCCATCTCGGCGGCCATGGTCTCGCCAGCGCCCGAGCCGAAGACCTCCGCGAGGTGCCCGCAGGCGGGGCACAGCAGGCCGCTCATGTTCTCGACCACGCCCAGTATCGGCAGCGCGAGCTGGCGGCAGAACGAGATCGACTTGCGAACAGCGGTGATGGCGACGTCCTGGGGCGTGGTCACGATCACGGCGCCGTCGGGGTGGCCGAGGAGTTGGCACACGGCCAGCGGCTCGTCGCCGGTGCCCGGCGGAGCGTCCACGACCAGAAGGTCGAGCTCGCCCCAGGCGACGTCGCGCAGGAGCTGCTCGATGAGCTTGGCCTTCATCGGGCCGCGCCAGATGAGCGCCTGGTCCTGGTCCCCGATCAGCAACCCCACCGACATCACCTTCACGCCGCCGATCTCGATCGGGACGAGCGCGTCGCCCACGACAACCGGCCGCTGCCCCTCGAGGCCGGACATGGTGGGGACGCTCGGACCGTGCACGTCGACATCCAGGAGCCCCACCGACAGGCCGGCGCGGGCGGCTGCAGCCGCCAGGCTCACCGCCACCGTGCTCTTGCCCACGCCGCCTTTGCCGGAGAGCACCACGACCTGATGCCGAATGGCCGCAATCCTCGTGCGCAGCCGTTCTTGCTCGGCGGCACGCTCGGCAGCCTGGCGGGCCTGCTCGGCGCGCACACCCTCGCCGCCCCTGAAGACGTCCAGACAGGCGGCGTGCAGCGTCTCGGCCGCCAGCGCCGCGCAGTGGCGCGACTCGTCGGGCAGCCCGCCGAGCGTCCGGAGCACCTCGCCGGGGCCGATCGCCAGCGCTTCGTCGAGCGGCAGCCCGCG